>NZ_JBWBWM010000035.1:0-78153 GCF_056174665.1 Bradyrhizobium sp. WYCCWR15520 | reverse complement strand
CGGAGCGGCGACGGCGGGCGCAGCGGCGAGGACCGGCGAAGCGGCGGCGACCACCGGCGCGGCGGCACTGGGCGACGCCACCCAGGTCAGGCGGGTGGAGGTGCCGGTGAGCGCCACGCCGCCACCGTCACGCAATTCAGCCGTCACCAGCATCTGGCCGGTATATCCGTCCGGTGGAATGACCGAAACGCCCGAAATCTCCGTTGCCGGCACCCGCCATTCGTTGGCGGCGATACGCTTGCCGGACGTCAGCCGCGCGCCGCCGACCAGCCCGCTGATCGATACGAACGCGCCGGGCGGCGGAGCGCCGACGTGAATTCCAAGCGGCACGGGATCGTTGACGAACCCGCTGCCGTCCTGCACGGCCAGGGTGGCCGTACGCTTTTGGGGTGTCGCCGGCTGCTGCGGCAGCACCGAGGATTTCACCGACTGCCAGGCAGCCGAAAGCGATGCATCCTGGTTTGCAGGGCGTTGCGACGACGGAATGGCCATGACCAGAAGCATCGCGATGCTCGCTGCGATCGCTACCGCGATCGAGAAGCGAATAACTTGCTGCATAAGCGCGCGGCGTCCCGACAGGTCGCGAAGCACGGAGGGTGCCTCGACCGGCACGTTATCCCTCGCCTCCTGCATGGCCTGAGCCACGGCTTTGGTAAACATTTCGGAATCCTGGCGGCGGGACGGCTTGCTCAATGGTTGCAAGGACGGCCCCTCCGTCGTCACGCGCGGACGCCAGCCGTCATTGTTCTGCATGAGCATCGGATTCGGCTGCTCACTGCTCGTCCGGTCCCTCAACTCCCGCGGCGCATAATATGCCGGATCGTTCGGGCCGACATATCCTTCGTGCTTTGCATCACTGCTCATACTGAACTCGCCCTCATGGGGCCTTCCGCCAGCCCCGCGGACGTATGCTGATAGCGCCCTATACAATCCTAGAACTCCGGGAGCGTAACCGCAATTTATTTGCGACTCCGCCCGCAACAAGGACCGGAAGTTGAGATCATCCTGCAGCGCTTCCGGCCGACGCCCGCCGTTTCCCCCTTGGTTGGCGCTCGCCGGTCCCCGTGCAGGACAGTCCCGTGTTGCGGCAAATACGACAACCCGGCGGCGAGAGGTAGACGAAAGTTGGACCAACTTCAATCTACAACTAATAATCAATTTACAGGGATGGTTAAACCGGTGAGGTTGCCGCCGCCTGTCTGATTAGTATCGCCTGCAAACCTTGAAATTCTACGCACGCCGTGGTCTCAAGTTTTCCTAGTTTGCAGCCCGGCCCGCCCGCCGGCCAGACAGATTTCAACCCGGCAGATTGCATCGATGGCCCGAAGGTTTTCCGCTCCCTACCAGTCGGAGCCCGTGTCCAGCCTCGCCACCTGGTCGCGCAACCTCGCCATCTTCGCCGTGATCGCGGTGGTGGGGTCGATCCTCATCGTCCGTTTCGGCTTCCTGGAGATGAAGCCGGCGCTGGCGACCTTCTTCGGCGCGCTCGGTTGCGCCGTACTTTCGATCCTGGTCGGCCTCGCCGCCTTTGCCGCAATCTGGCAGAACGGGTCGCGCGGCATGGGCCGGATCCTGCTGGCGTTCCTGATTAACGCGATCCTGCTTGCCTACCCGGCCTACCTCGCCCTGCAATACCGCAAGCTGCCGCCGATCCACGACATCACCACCGATCCGATCGATCCGCCGCGCTTCGAGGCCCTGGCGCGGCTGCGCAGCGGCGAAGGCGCCAACTCAGCGGTCTATGCCGGACTCTATTCGGCCGAACAGCAGCGGATCGCCTACCCCGACATCGAGACGGTAGAACTCGAGGTCCCGCCGCAGCGGGCCTATGAGGTGACGCTGGCACTGGTCACCAAGCGCAAATGGCTGGTTATCGACGAACGGCCGCCGCAGCCGCCGCGCCGCATCGGCCGCATCGAGGCGGTGGCGCGAACGCCGATCATGGGTTTCCGCGAGGACGTCTCGATCCGCATCACGCCCGACGGCGAGGAATCGCGTGTCGATATCCGCTCCTCCTCGCGCTATTTCGAAAGCGACCTCGGCAGCAACGCCTCGCGCATCTCCAAGCTGATCGAGGACATCAACTCGGCCGTCGACAATGCCAAGCCGGCGGCACCGAAGAAACCGCAGGCGCCGGCGAAGGCACAGGCGAAGAATGTGAAGAAGGGCAGCTAGCGCGGCACGGACGACGAGACATTCATCCGCATCTCCGCCCTGGTCCGAATGAATTAGCTCGCCATCCGATACGTCCCCCCGATTACCGGATCGCCGTCGGTAGCCACGATCCCGCGGGCGACCAGGTCTTCCAGATGCGCCAGCACGGAATAGCCGGCGGCATTGGTCAGCCGCGGGTCGATGCCGATATAGATCGCGCGCACCATGGTCGGGATGTCGGCCTCGCCCTTGGCAAGGCGATGCAGGATCGAAGCTTCGCGGGCCTGGCGGTGGCGGGTCAGGAAGCGGACGTAGCGCGGCCCTTCCGGAATCTCCGGCCCGTGGCCCGAAAAATATAGATCCTCCTCGCGGGCCTCCAGCCGCGCCAGCGAGGCCATGTAGTCGATCATCGATCCGTCCGGCGGCGCCACGATCGAGGTCGACCAGCCCATCACATGGTCGCCGACGAAATTGATCTTTCGCTCCGGCCACGCAAACGCCAGGTGATTGGCGGTGTGGCCGGGGGTTGCGACCGCCTCCAGCGCCCAGCCCTGCCCTTCGATCACATCGCCGTTCTTGACCTCGATGTCAGGCCTGAAATCGCGATCGGCGCCGGATTCCGGATTGTGCTTCTCGCTCTCGAAGCGCGGCCGCGAGGCGCGGTGCGGCCCCTCGGCATAGACGGGCGCGCCGGTGGCGGCCTTGATCCGCGCGGTGTTCGGCGAGTGGTCGCGGTGGGTATGGGTGACGAGAATATGCGTCACCGTCTCGCCGCGCACGGCGTCGAGCAGCGCTTTTGCATGCGCTTCGTCATCGGGGCCGGGATCGATGATCGCGACATTGCCTCGGCCCACGAGGTAGCTGACCGTGCCGGTAAAGGTGAAGGGGCTCGGATTGTTGCAGAGAACGCGCCGCACGCCGGGGCGCGGCTCATCGACGACGCCAGGCTTTAAGGGAAAGTCGCGGTTAAAGGGGATGTCGTCGTTGTCGGCCATGGGTTCTTGTCCGTGATTTCCGGATTCTCTTTGACCTCGTCATGCCCGGGCTAAAGCGCGAAGCGCGTCTTCGCGCTAGATGTCCCGGGCATCCACGTCTTCCTTGCGAGCCCCAAGACGTGGATGGCCGGGACAAGCCCGGCCATGACGAAAATCGGGGTTACGTCACGCCGAACGCTACGACATTGTCTCCTTACGAAAACGCCTGGATGCCGGTGATCGCCCGGCCCAAGATCAGGGCATGGACGTCGTGCGTCCCTTCGTAGGTGTTCACGGTTTCCAAATTCGCGGCGTGGCGCATCACGTGATACTCGATCTGGATGCCGTTGCCGCCATGCATGTCGCGGGACACGCGGGCGATGTCGAGCGCCTTGCCGCAATTGTTGCGCTTGACGATCGAGATCATCTCCGGCGCCATCTTGCCCTCGTCCATCAGGCGGCCGACACGCAGGCTTGCTTGAAGCCCGAGCGCGATTTCGGTCTCCATGTCCGCGAGCTTCTTCTGCACCAGTTGCGTGGCCGCCAGCGGCCGGTTGAACTGCTTGCGGTCGAGCGTGTATTGCCGCGCGCGGTGCATGCAGTCTTCCGCGGCGCCCATTGCACCCCAGGAGATGCCGTAGCGGGCGCGGTTGAGGCAGCCGAACGGGCCCTTCAGGCCCGACACGTTGGGCAGCAGCGCGCTTTCCGGCACCACCACACCGTCCATCACGATTTCGCCGGTGATCGAGGCGCGCAAGGATAGCTTGCCGCCGACCTTCGGCGCCGACAGGCCCTTCATGCCTTTCTCGAGGATGAAGCCGCGGATCTGGTTGTCATGCGCGGCCGACTTGGCCCAGACCACGAAGACGTCGGCGATCGGCGCATTCGAGATCCACATCTTGCTGCCGGTCAGGCGGTAGCCGTCGGATACCTTTTCGGCGCGGGTCTTCATGCCACCGGGATCGGAGCCGGCATCCGGCTCGGTCAGGCCGAAACAGCCGACCCACTCGCCGGTGGCAAGTTTCGGCAGATATTTCTTACGCTGGTTCTCGTCGCCATAGGCGTAGATCGGGTACATCACCAGCGACGACTGCACCGAGTTCATCGAGCGATAGCCGGAATCGACCCGCTCGATCTCGCGCGCCACCAGGCCATAGGCGACGTAGCTCGCATTGGCGCAGCCATATTCCTCCGGCAGCGTGACCCCGATCAGGCCGAGCTCGCCCATCTCGTTGAAGATCTCGCGATCGGTCTTCTCTTCCAGATACGCATTGATGACGCGCGGCAGCAGCTTGTCCTGCGCATAGGCACGCGCGGTGTCGCGGATCATGCGTTCATCTTCGGTGAGCTGTTCGTCGAGCAGGAACGGATCGTCCCACTGGAAGGAAGCCGCCGCCGGCTTGTCCTTGGCTTGAGGGCGCACGCTCATGAAAATCCCTTTCGCATCACTGTCCTCATGGAAATTGCTGACAAATTAGTGCGCTATCGGCAGAAGCGCAAATGGATTGGTGCTTGACGAGATGACGAACGCTAGTCTTCAAGCCGCTCGCTCGAGACAATCTCGATGCCGAAACCGGAAAGTCCCTTGTAGTCGTGCACTGACGACGTGAGGTTGACGATCGAGGTGATGCCGAGATCGCGCAGGATCTGGGCACCGACGCCGACCTCACGCCATTGCCGGTTGCGATCGGCCTCCGCCGATTTCTGCTCTCCCACCGGCTCGACGGGAACCCCGGCCGCGCCGTCGCGCAGATACACCAGCACACCGCGGCCGGCCTTCTCGAAATGGTTCAGCACGATCTGCATCCGTGCCTGGCCGGTGAAGAGGTCCTTGACGATGTTGGGCTTGTGCAGCCGCGTCAGCACATTCTTGCCGTCGCCGACGCCGTTATAGACGAACGCGGCATGCGCAATCTCGTCGAATGGAGAGCGGTAGGCGTAGCCCTGCAGCGGACCAATCGGGCTGTCGGTGGTAAAGGTCGCGACCCGTTCGATCAGCTTCTCGCGCGCCTGGCGGTAGGCGATCATGTCAGCGATCGTGACGTGCTTGAGCTTGTGCTTGGCGGCGAAGCGCGCCACCTGCTCGCCCTTCATCACGGTGCCGTCGTCATTCATCAACTCAGAGATGACGCCGACCGGCGGCAGGCCGGAGAGCTTGCAGAGATCGACCGCCGCCTCGGTATGGCCGGAGCGCAGCAGCACGCCACCGTCGCGGGCGATCAGCGGGAAGATGTGACCGGGCCGGGCAAAATCATTGGCGCCGGCATTGGGATTGGCGAGGGCGCGGCAGCAGGAGGCGCGTTCGTCCGCCGAAATGCCGGTGCCGCCATCGGGCTTGTAGTCGATCGAGACGGTGAAGGCGGTGGTGTGGTTGGACTCGTTATGCGCCACCATCGGATCGAGCCGCAACCGGCGGGCGTCGTCGGTGGTGATCGGCGCGCAGACGATGCCGGAGGTGTGGCGGATGATGAATGCCATCTTCTCCGCGGTGCAGAGCGAGGCGGCGACGATCAGGTCGCCCTCACCTTCCCGGTCGTCATCGTCGGTGACGACGACGAGTTCGCCCTTGGCAAAGGCTTGCAGAACTTCCTGGATGCTATCGGCCATTTTCTCGAAATCTCGTCAAATCCCGCTTCTTTCAGCCAGTGCATTAGCCGGACTCCATGCGCAGCGCCAGCGCCAATACGCAGGGCGGAACGCCGGAGAGGCATGGCGGAGAGGCCATGCTGCGGTCGGGCCTGAACGGAGAGGTGTTGGCGATTTCGCCCGATCGCTTGGAACGGTTTCGCCTGGCGAAAACACTTTCGGGATTATAGCTCTTCTCGCGACGCTGGCGAAATGGCGGCGCCGGCCGGGCACCGATCCGGACGCCGTTCGCCCCCTAAGGCAGCACCTCGCGGCGCTCGCTGAGCAGCACGTCGGTCTCGGCGCGCTTGTCCTCCAACAGCCCGGCCTGAGCTGCTTCGATCACCTTGTAGAGTTCGTCGGCGTCGCTGAGGCGGGTTACCGTCACGTAGTCGGCGCCGGCCTCGTAGAGGTCGTTGACATTGGCCAGGATCTCCGCGGTCGCGACGATCTTGGCACTCGGATTGAGCGAGCGGACGTGCCGGACCAGCTTTTCGTTGTCGGCGCCCTTCAATAGCGAGTCCGGGATGCTGAGGATGATCAGCTCGGCCTTGCCGACGCCGGCATGCACCAGCGTATCGACATTGCTGATGTCGCCATAGACCACATGCATCCCGCGGTCGGTCAGGGTGCGGAACACCAGCGGATTGAAATCGATCACGGTGATCTGATCCAATACCGCCGGCGTGCGGCGCTCGATCTCGGCGATCAATGCGCTGGCGGCACGGAAGAAGCCGAGGATGACGATGCGGCGCGCCTCGCCATGTCCGCCGTGCCCGGCCTCAGCTTCGTGCTTGTGGTCGAGATCGCGCAGGCCAATCCGCTTCAGGGGACCGATCAGGCCGCGCGTGACCTGGTCGCTGCGGCTCATGACGAAGGTGCTCAATACCGCCAGCACCACGAAGGCGAACGACGCCGCGCTCGACGTCTCCGCGCTGATATGGTGTGCCGTCACGCCGGTCTGGATCACGACCAGCGAGAATTCCGAGATCTGCGCCAGGTTGATCGCCGGCAACAGGCTGGCGCGCAGGCCCTGCTTCATCAGATAGAGCGGTACAAACGTCGTCACCATGCGGCTGACGACGGTGAAGGCCGCGATCGCGAGCGCCAGACCGATCACCGAAAGCCCGGGAATCGGGATCGTCATGCCCAGCGAGACGAAGAACAGCGTGATGAAGAAGTCGCGCAGCGTCGTCACCTTGGCGGTGACGTCGAGCGCATAGGGGAATGTCGAGAGCGAAACGCCCGCTACCAGCGAGCCCATCTCGCGCGACAAATGCAGCCTCTCCGCGATCTCGCCGATCAGGAAGCACCAGGCCAGTGCACCGAGCAGGATCAGTTCCGGCCGGCGCGCGATCTGGTGGAACAGCCAGGGCAACACATAGCGGCTGAGCACGAGCGCGGTTGCCACCAGCACGCCGACCCGGGCGACCGACAGCAGGATGACGCTGACTTGCAGATTATCGAGGCTCGGCTGCACCGCCAGGAACAGGATCGCAAAGATATCCTGCAGCACCAGCACGCCGAGCGTGATCCGGCCCGGCAGCGTGTCGAGCTCGCGCTTTTCGTACAGCACCTTGACGATGATCACCGTGCTCGACAGCGCGCAGGCGACGCAGAGATAGAGCGCGTCGAAATGCCCGTTGCCCATCGACAGGCCGATCCCGACAAAGAACAATATCCCGAGCAGAACGCCACCGATCAATTGCCCGCCGGCGGCGAACAGGATCACCTTGCCGGCGCGCACGATCTTCTTCAGGTCGATTTCCAGCCCGATCATGAACAGCATGAAGATCAGGCCGAGTTCGGAGATGACGGTGATCGACTCCTGGGACTTGACCCAGCCCATGCCGAATGGACCAATGAAGAACCCGGCGATAAGGTAGGCCAGGATCAGCGGCTGCCGCGAGAAATGCGCCAAAAGGCCCAGCCCCCAGGCGAACAGGATGCATAAGGTGATATCGCGAATAAGTTCGTGCATGGTTCCGGATTTCCCCTTCTTGCAACCTAGAGATCCCGGCGCAAGGGTCAAACAAGCAATGTGTCACAGCCATGGATTGGGGGCTTTTCTCGCGATTCTGGCTACGCTGTCGATCCTTTCCGTCCCCGGCGCCGGCGCGCAAGCCGCGGGCGGTATCGAGCAGAATTTTGCCGCCTCCCTCACCGCACTGCCGGCGGAAAATCTCGCTGTGTCCGGCGCCTTCTGCGTGCCGGTCTATTCCAGCGTCTCGATGAACCCCGGCAAGCTGCGGGCGGATTTTCCGGTCACGCTGGGCGTCCACAACGCGTCTGAGACCCGCCCCCTCGTCCTGAAGCGGATCGCCTATTTCGACACATCAGGCAAGATGGTGGAGAGCTACCTCAAGGCCCCGGTTGCGCTAAAACCGTTCGCGACCGTCGAGGTCTTCATCGCCGCCAACGACGTGCGCGGCGGAACGGGCGCCAATTTCGTGGTCGACTGGGCGGCCACGGGAGAGATCGCCGAACCCACGGTGGAGACCCTGATGTTCGGCGGCGTCGGCGCCGGGCATTATGCCTTCATCAGCCAGGGCCGGCCGATCAGGATCAGCAAGAACTAGCCTGCCGGAAGGCTGCTTGCGGCCTTCTCAACGAACAACAAAACGGGAGTGAATATCCATGTCGGCCGCATCCCCCTTCGATTTCGCGCCATTGCTGCCCGCCGGATTGCCGGCCCCGGCAGCGCGGTGGACGGGACTTGCCAAATACTCCTTCGTCGGCGGCAACAACGATCCGGACCAGGTACCGGTCGACGGCCTGATCGAGGCGGTCAACGCCGTGCTCCGGCGCGAAGGCAAGACGCTCGCGACCTACGGCCTTGCCAGCGGCCCGCAGGGCTATCGCCCCTTGCGCGAATTCCTCACCGCAAAACTCGAGCGCGACGCCGGCATCGCCTGCAGTGCCGACGACATCATGATCGTCTCAGGCTCGCTGCAGGCGCTCGACCTCGTCAACCAGACGCTTCTCGCACGCGGCGATACCGTACTGGTCGAGCAGGAAACCTATCAGGGCGCGCTGACCCGGCTGACGCGGCTCGGCGTCAACGCGGTCGGCATTCCCCTCGACGACCAGGGCATGCGGATGGATGCGCTGGCGGCAGCGCTTGCCCACCACAAGCGCCGCGGCATCACGCCGAAATACATTTACACCATCCCGACCGTGCAGAACCCGACCGGCAGCATCCTGCCGCAGCAGCGCCGCGCCGAGCTGCTGAAGCTGTCGCGGGAGTACGGCGTGCCGATCTTCGAGGACGACTGTTACGCCGACCTGATCTGGAACGGTGAGCGGCCGCCCGCGATCTACGCCATGAGCCAGCATGGCGGCGTCATTCACATCGGCTCGTTCTCGAAGTCGATCGCCCCTGCCCTGCGCGTCGGCTTCATCGTCGCACCCTGGGAGATGATGTCACGGATGCTGGCGCTGAAGACCGACGCCGGAAGCGGCGCACTGGAGCAGATGGTGCTGGCGGAATATTGCGCGCCGCATTTTGCAAGCCATGTGCCGAAGCTGACGCGCGGCCTGCGCGCCAAGCTCGATACGCTGATGGAGGCGCTCAACGAGCAGTTCGGCACTGCCGCCGAATTCGACGTGCCCGAGGGCGGCATCTTCCTGTGGGTGAAGCTGCCCGACAATGTCGATACGCTAAAACTCTATCAGGCCGCGCTTGCCGCCGGAGTTTCCATCAATCCCGGGCCGGAATGGTCGACCGACAAGGCCTATGCCGGCAGCCGGCTGCGGCTCTGCTTCGCCAGCCCCTCGCACGAACAGATCCGCGAGGGCGTCGCCGTGCTCGCCGAAGTCTGCCGCAAGGAGTTCGGCGTGCCGGAACGGATTGCCAATGTGGAGAAACGAGCGCGGAGTTGAGCGGGCTCAACTCGTCGCTTGATGCGCTATTCGCCGCGGAACACCAGCGCGATCCGCAACAGACGCACGATCGAGACGTTGCCCTTGCCGGCTTCGATCTGCGCCACGTAGCGCTCGGACATGCTGGCGCGGCGCGCGAGCTCGCGGCGCGACAGGCCGTGCTGCGCGCGCATCTCGCGCACCCTGTCTCCGAGTTGCGCCAGAAACTCGCTTTCGTAAGGCAGGCGGCCGTCTTCGTCATAGCGCATCGCCCGGACGCGGTGGCCCGGAACTGCTTCGGTCTGGGATAGGCTTTCGCTGCGCATCACGCTCGATCCTTTTGCCCGGCATCGTCGCCAAGCAAAGGGCCGCCGCATTGATTGGGATCAAATGGGATGGGCCAATTGATTTCGATCAATCGGAACCCGTCATGCCCGGCCATGTGACGGGCTCGCTTCCGTGATGCAGGGAAGACGTGGATGGCCGGGACAAGCCCGGCCATGCGGTACAAACGGCCAAATGCCGGCCAGCGCCTATTCAGCCTTGATGCCGGCCTCGGCAATTAGCTTCCCCCATTTCGTGCTTTCGCTCTGGATGAACCTGGCAAAAGCATCCGGCGAAGTCGGCATCGGTTCGGCGCCGAGTGTGCGGATCTTCTCGATCGCGGCGGGATCGCTCAACGCCTTCACGAAGGCGGCGTTCAGCGTGGTGATGACCTCAGGCGGCGTGCCGGCGGGCGCGACGATGCCGAACCAGCCGACGGATTCGAAGCCGGAGAGGCCCTGCTCCGCCAGCGTCGGAACGTCGGGCAGGAACACCACACGTTTGGCGGCGGAGACGCCGAGCGCCTTCAACTTGCCGTCGCCGATCAATTGTTTGGAGGCCGGGATATCCAGTACGGCCAGCGGGACGTGGCCGGCCAGAACGTCCGTTGTCGCCGGCGCGGTGCCGCGATAGGCGATCAACTGAATTCCGACACCGGCCTTCTGGTTGAACAATGCCGAAGTCAGATGCATCGCGGTGCCGTTGCCGCCATGGCCGATCGACAGGCCCGCCGTTTTCGCTTTGGCCTTGGCAATGATGTCTGCGACGGACGCAATGCCCGATTGTTGCGAGGAAACCAGCACGAACGGGATTTCGGCCAGCATCGTCACCGGCGCCAGATCCTTGACCGGATCGAACGACATCGCCGCGCGATTGAGATGGGGATTGACGGTCAGCACGCCGGCCGCGGCGATGCCGAGCGTGTAGCCGTCAGGCGCGGCCTGCGCCACCGCCCCGATTCCGATATTGCCGCCCGCGCCTGCCCTGTTCTCGATGACGATCGGCTGGCGGAGCGTTTCCGAAAGCAGCGGTTGCAGGGCCCGGATCACGATATCGGCACTGCCGCCGGGCGGAAAGGTCACGATGATCTTGATGGGTTGATCGGGATAGGCATTTGCTGCTTCAATCGCCGACAACGACAGCGACAGAACAACAATAAGGGCGCGGATCATGCCTTGGCGGATCGACGGAAACATTAAAGGGCCCCCCGATGATCTCTTTGGCGCCCAGTAATGCATGATCGTCCGCACGCAGCAAGCGACATGACAGCAAGGACTTGGCAGCAAACGACATGGTGAAGACCAGCGTTCTCGTGGTCGGCGGCGGTCCGGTCGGACTCACCTTGGCCATGGACCTCGCAACGCGGGGAATTTCCGTCACCGTCGTCGAAACGCGCGCCGCCGGCGAGCCGCCGAGCGTGAAATGCAACCACGTCTCGTCGCGTTCGATGGAGATTTTTCGCCGCTTAGGGGTGGCGCGGAAGCTGCGCGACGCCGGACTGCCGGCCGACTACCCGAACGATTGCTCTTACCGCACCACGGCAACCGGCATCGAGCTCTCGCGCATCCTGATTCCCTGCCGACGCGATCGCTATACCGCCACCGGCGGGCCGGATACCGATTGGCCGACGGCCGAGCCGCCGCACCGCATCAATCAGATCTACATGGAACCCGTGCTGTTCGCGCACGCGGCTTCCATCGACGGGCTTCAGATTCTGAACCGCACCGCGTTCGAGGATTTTCGCGAAGACAATGACGGCATCGTTGCGACCGTCCGCAATCTCGATACTGGAACTGCCTCGCCAATTCATGCCGATTTCATCGTGGGCTGTGACGGCGCGCGTTCGCTCGTCCGCAAGGCCATCGACGCCAACCTGCAGGGAACGCCGATCATCCAGCGCGTGCAATCGACCTATATCCACGCGCCCGCCTTGCTTGGAATGATGGATCAGCCGGCCTGGATGACGCTGTCGCTCAATCCGCGCCGCTGCGGCACGGTGGTCGCCATTGACGGCCGCGAGAACTGGCTGATCCACAATCACCTCAACCGCGAGGACGAGACCTTCGAGTCCGTCGATCGCGACGCCTCGATCCGCGCCATTCTCGGCGTCGGCCCCGAGTTCGAATACGAGATCCTGAGCAAGGAGGACTGGGTCGGCCGCCGGCTCGTCGCCGACCGGTTTCGCAGGGGCCGCGCCTTCATCTGCGGCGACGCCGCGCATTTGTGGATGCCCTACGCCGGCTACGGCATGAATGCGGGAATTGCCGATGCGACCAACCTCGCATGGCTGCTCGCCGCCTATTTGCAAGGATGGGCCGACATCAAAATCCTCGATGCCTATGAGGCAGAGCGCCTTCCCATCACCGAGCAAGTCTCCCGCTTCGCAATGGAAATGGCCGGCAAAGTGTTGAGCCAGCGCCGCAACGTTCCCGAAGCGATCGAGCACCCGGGCCCCGAAGGCGACGCCGTTCGCAAACAGGTCGGGCAAGCGGCGTATGATCTCAACGTGCAGCAATATTGCTGCGCCGGCCTCAACTTCGGCTATTTCTACGACAACTCCCCGATCATCGCCTATGACGGCGCCGAGCAGCCGGGCTTTACGATGGCGGATTTCACGGCGTCCTCGACGCCGGGATGCCGGTTGCCATTCGCCAGACTCGACGACGGACGACCGGTCTATGATGCACTCGGGCCGGGCTACACGCTTTTGCGTTATGATCCGGATGTCGCGGTAGCGCCACTGGCCGACGCGATGCGTGTCAACCGCGTGCCGTTTGCAGTCGTCGACGTCCCCGCCCCTAATCCTGGCCACAAACTCATTCTTGCGCGCACCGATCAGCACGTGGCCTGGCGCGGCGACGTCATTCCTGACGATCCCGCGCACCTCGTCGGAAAGCTGCTTGGCCGAAGCCTCAGTCCGGTTTGATGGCCTGATGGCGGAAGTGCGCTCCCAGCATCGCGTCGGCATTGCCCTCGTCGTCGCCGCCGCGATCGCCTGGAGCACGGCGCCGTTTTTCACGCGGCTGCTTCCCTACGACTCCTGGACCATCCTGTTCTGGCGCGGATTGTTCGCAGGCGGCATGATCACGGCAATTCTGCTGGTGCTGCAAGGCCGTGCCGGCCTGCTGGATCTGATCGGGATGAGAAAAAGCGGCTGGCTGGTCGCGTCTTTGTCGGCATCGGCCATGATCGCCTTCATCCCGTCCCTGCAACTGACCAGTGTGTCCAATGTGGCGATCATCATCGCAACCGGCCCGTTCGTCACCGCCGCGCTCGCCTGGGTCTGGTTGCGGGAAGCCCCGCACGCGCGAACCATGATCGCAAGCGTCGTGGCGCTTTGCGGTGTCGCTGTCATCGTCGGCAACGCACGCGTTGGTTCTGACATCCTCGGCGTTGCACTCGCCTGTTTCATGACGCTGGCGATTGCCGCGATGACGGTCTTGGTCCGGCAGCACAAGAATACGTCGATGGTGGCCGCCGCCGCGCTGTCGAACATCCTGGGCAGCATCGTCAGCATTCCCTTCGCCGGCGAAATTGCCAGCGTCACCGGGACCGATATCCTTGTCCTCGCGATGTTCGGATGCTTTCAGGTTTCGCTGGGCCTGACGCTGTTCTTCCTCGGCTCGCGCCTGCTGCCCTCCGGCCAGGCGGCGCTAATCTCCACGCTGGAGACGCCGCTGATGCCGTTCTGGGTATGGGTTGGATTTGGCGACGTTCCGACGCTGCGGGTCCTCGCCGGCGGCGCCCTGGTGATGGGCGCCGTGATTGCCGACATCGTCGGCGATATGCGCACGCAGCGGCCAGCAAAATGAGCGGGCGGAGCTACCGCACCGCGAACGGCGCCTGATAGGGACGGCCGAACGGCACCCCGTTGATTACGGTCTGCACCGATTTGAGCAACAGCTTGCCTTCGCGCTTGTTGTTGCGTGTATCGACGAACGAGGTCTGCCCCTCCATCAGATCCATGATCGCGACGTCACCGGGCGCGCCGATCTGCAGCGTGCCGATCTTGGGCGCGCGGTTGATGATTTTCGCGGGCGTCACGGTCGCCGCCGCCACCACCTGCTCCAATGAAAGGCCGAGCGTGATGAACTTGCTCATGACGTTCGGCAGATAAGGCATGCCGGGGCTGTTGCCGGAGAAGACGTGGATGTCGGAGGAGATCGTATCGGGCGTGCAGCCTCCGGGAAGCGCGACTTCCGCTACGGTAAAATCAAAACTGCCGCCGCCATGGCCGACATCGAACATTACGCCGCGCTGCTTGGCGGCGAGCGCCGCCGGCAACAGCTTGCCGTCCTGCACGATGTTGGTGAAGACGCCGCCAATATTCGGCGCGCCGGAATAGGCATGCGTCAGCACGTCGCCGGGCCGCAGCAGGTCGAGAATCTCGGACATCAGCTCCCTGGTCTCGACGCCGCCGATATGCACCATCATCTTGGCCGGCCAGCCGCACATTTCGCAGGCCTTGATGCTGCGCTTCAGCGGCTCAAGGCCGTGCTTGGCGATCACGTTCTCCGACATCCTCACCTTCACGCCGAGCAGGAAATCCGGATTTTCCGCCAGCGCCATCGCGCAAGCGTCCACTTGCGCGTAGTCGATGTTGTAGAGCTCGGCGACCGGGAAGCCCGACAGGCCGTTATTGGCAATGTGGACGAAGGCATAAATCCGCGCCCGCGACTGCGCCACGATGTAACGGCGCAGCGCCGCGAGGTTGTTGACGCCGGCGTCGCCCGCCGACACCACCGTGGTGGTGGCCTGCGCCTGCACCAGTTCGTCTGCGGGAATGCCGATCGCCGAACCGTAGGGGTAGACGTGGGAATGTAAGTCGATCAGGCCGGGCGTCACCAGTTTGCCCGAGGCGTCGATGGTCTTGGCGGCGCGGGCGGATGGAATCTCGCTCTCCACCGCCTCGATCACGCCCCAGCGGATGCCGATGTCGCGCTTGCCCCTCAGCGACTGGCTGGGATCCAGCACGTCGCCACCCTTGATAACAAGATCGAACTTGTCGCTCGGACCCATCGCGGCATGGGCGCGGCCAGACATGGCGACAATGGCGGCCGTCCCGGTCAGGCCCAGAAAATCACGGCGTGAAAACCCGGTCATCGCAGCGCTCCCCCTAATATGATTTTTATCTGATGATGATGCGCCGGGCTCCTGCATTTCGCAAGCAGGGCGTGCATCGTCCCACGCGCAGTCCGCAGTGGCGCCGATAATTCCTGAGTGGGCAGACCACCGCGTTTTGCCCGCGTAGGCTGGGTCGAGCGAAGCGATACCCATCGAATCCCGGCGCGGAAGCGTGATTGGTATCGCTTCGCTCCACCCATCCTACGAGCTCGCCTCATCCAAAGTTCAACGGCGCAAGCCGCGCCGACGTATCTGAACAGGCGTTCAGAATTCTCTTGAAATTCCTCGGGAACGTTGCTCGCAATCCGATGTTTTATCCTCGCTCAATTGAGGAGGATTGGAATGAGGAAGCTTGGATACGTTATCGCCGCGCTCGGCGCGCTCATTATCGCAGCGCCGTCGATTGCGAGCGCTGAGACCGTCATTATCAAGAAGCGTGGCGGCTATCATGGTCATCATCACCATGGCTATGGCGCACGCGCCGAATTCCGAGGGCATCGTGACCGCGGCTACCATCGCGGATGGCGCCATGGCCATCGCGACAAGGTCGTGATCATCAAGAAGCATCGCTACTAAGGCCGACACCCGAAACCGAAGAACCTGAAACGGAAAATGGCTCCTCGCGGAGCCATTTTCTTTATTGCACGCTGGCTGCGGAGGTTCAGCTATAGATCTCGAACAGGCCCGCGCCGCCCTGGCCGCCGCCGATGCACATGGTGACGACGCCCCACTTGGCCTTGCGCCGCCGGCCTTCCTGCAGGATGTGGCCGGTGAGACGCGCACCGGTCATGCCGAAGGGATGGCCGATCGCGATCGAGCCGCCGTTGACGTTGTACTTCGCCGGATCGATGCCGAGCTTGTCGCGGGAATAGAGGCACTGGCTGGCGAAGGCTTCGTTGAGCTCCCAGAGATCGATGTCGTCGATCTTCAGGCCATGACGGTTCAGAAGCTTCGGCACGGCGTAGATCGGGCCGATGCCCATCTCGTCCGGCTCGCAGCCCGCGGAGGCCCAGGCGACGAAGCGGCCGAGCGGATTGAGGCCGCGCTTCTCGGCATCCTTGGCTTCCATCAGCACGACGGCGGCGGCGCCGTCCGAGAGCTGGCTGGCGTTGCCGGCGGTAACGTATTTGCCGGGGCCCTTGACGGGCTCGAGCTTGGCCAGGCCTTCCAGCGTCGTTTCGGGCCGGTTGCACTCGTCGCGGTCGACGACATAGTCGACGATCGATTCCGCCTTCGTCGCCTTGTCGACCACCTTCATCTTGGTCTTCATCGGGACGATTTCGTCCTTGAACTTGTTGGCCTGTTGGGCAGCCGCCATGCGGCGCTGTGATTCCAGCGAATACTCGTCTTGGTATTCGCGGCTGAGCTTGTAGCGCTCGGCCACGATATCGGCGGTATCGATCATCGCCATGAAGATATCAGGGGCGACCTTGAGCAGCTCCGGATCGATCGATTCCTTGGGCGAGCCGCCGCCCGGAATCGAGATGCTCTCGACTCCGCCGGCCACGATGCAGTCGGCGCCATCGGAGCGGATCGAATTGGCGGCCATCGCGATGGTTTGCAGGCCCGACGAGCAGAAGCGGTTGACGGAGACCCCGGCGGTCGACTTCGGCAAGCCGGCGAGCAGCGCGGCCTGCCGGCCGATATTCGGCGCGCCATGCGCGCAATTGCCGAGATAGCAGTCCTCGACATATTCCTTGTCGACGCCGGCGCGATCCACGGCGTGCTTGATGGCGTGGGCCGCCAGCGACATCGGCGGCGTGATGTTGAACCCGCCGCGGCCGGACTTTGCCAGCCCCGTACGTGCATAGGAAACGATGACAGCTTCACGCATTTGAAAGACCTCCCTTTGATGCGATCCAGTATGGACTGGAGCCGCGCCCGTGTGTAGCGAAAACCCGAATTCCGGCCAGCGGAAAAGAATGAACCCGGCAGGCCAGCTCGAAACCGGGATTTACACAACGCACGTACTTCGGCAAGGCCGCGATGGGAGTCGACGAAAGGCGCAGGCAGCGGCTATTTCACTGAGCGAAATTGACCGCTATGGAGAATGCCCGCGAGCGTGCGCGAGACAATCAGAACCAAGGCAGGGGTGCGATGGTAAGGGCGTTGCGACAATGGCTGGAGACCCATGAACTGCCAGCGATCATCACTGCCGTGCTCGGGGTGGTTATTGCGCTCTCGGTGCTGTTCGTTGTCGGAGGCTATCTGATCGTTACGCCCTGAGCCGATTTCCTGTGGTACAGCGCGGGCGCTTGCGTCCGATGCCTCACTTCCCCGATCCGGCCGCAGCGAGAATGGGTGACCAGCGTGCGATCTCGGATCGAACAAACCGGTCGAACGCCGCCGGGTTGCGTTCGTCCTTTGGCGGGATCGAGCCACCGAGCTGAGCAATCCGCTCGCGCACTGTGGCCTCATCAAGCGCTTTGTCGAGCGCATCCGAAAGCCGGGCGATGATTTCAGGCGGAACGCCCTTCGGCGCAAACAGTCCGGCCCAGACGCTCATCTGATAGCCTATGCCCGCTTCGCCGGCGGTCGGAACATTCGGCAGCGTTTCCAGCCGCTTCGCGGCCGAGACGGCGAAGGCCTTGACCGAGCCGGCCAGAACCGACTCCGCCACGCTGACGGATTGCTCGCACATGAAATCGACGTGGCCGCCGACCAGATCATTCAAGGCCGGGCCTGAACCGCGATAGGCAACGAGCGCCGGCTTCGCACCGATTTCCGCCGTGAACAACAGACACGCCATATGCGAGGACGCGCCGATGCCGCCATGGGCCTGCCTTACAGCGTCGCCGCGTTGTCGCAGCGTTGCGACGAATTCCTTCAGGTCGTTTGCCGGGAAATCCCTCCGCGCGATGACGACTGCCGGAGAATGGGCCGTGAAGCCGATCGGCATGAAGTCGGCAACGGGATCGTATTTGAGGTTCGGCGTCAGCACGGGAGCCGCGACATGCGAGCCCATCGCCGCGGCAAGCAGGGTATAGCCGTCAGGCGCAGCAGCAGCGACGCGCGCGCTGCCGACGGTGCCGCCGGCGCCGCTGACGTTCTCGATGACGATGGATTGCCCGAGGATCTTCGACATCTGGTTGGTAACGATGCGCGCAACGACGTCGCTGGCGCCGCCGGGCGGAAACGGCACGACCACCGTGATCGCCCTGGAGGGATAGTCCTGCGCGCGGACCGGCGCGACGATCCCAATTACGACCAATGCGACTGCGAAAATTTTCAAGACACAAGAGCCAGGTTTCATAACGCGCTCCCATCCGTGCTGATGCACGGTCACAAGCTTCCGTCACCGTTCAATATTTCCACGACCTTGACCGAACGCCCCTCGCGCGCCGAAACAATGCCGGCGCGTACCACCGCGAGCGATCGCGTCGCCTCCTCGCCGCCGACTTCGTGCTGACGCTGCCCGCGCGCCGCCGCGGCAAACTCCTCGAGTTCCTCGACGAGGGTATCGTTGACTGCGCATGGCACCGTGACAGGTCGGCTTTCACCGCGCTTGAGCAGCCGCAGCCCATTGTGCAGATCGTAAAACGCCGTCATGTCCTTGCCGTAGACGTTCATCAGGTAGTATTCGGAGGCCGAGGCGTAGCTGGCATTCAGCGTCGACAACGCGCCGTTCTCATGCTGCAGGATCAGGCTCGCGACGTCAGGATTGTCGCCGGGTAGCACCAGTTGCGCCGATTGCGCACGCACCGCATGGACCGGCCCGATCAGGTAGGCGAGCACGTCGATGTAGTGGATCCCGATCTGCAGCATCACGCCGCCCGGCATGCCTGCGGCCTGGTAGCGCCAGGAGGAGAGATCGACCTTGCCGAGGCGGTCGCGGCTGATATTCGCCTCGGCGTTGACGAGTCTGCCGAACCGGCCGGCGTCGATCTCTCGCCTGACGTGGCGGAAATGGCTCTCGCGCCGCCGCTGATAGCCGAGCGCCAGCACCACGCCCGCCTTGCGACAGGCCTCGGTGATGGCGCGGCCGTCCGCGATGCTGTTGGCGATCGGCTTGTCGAGAAAGACGTGCTTGCCGGCGGCCGCGGCCGCGCAGGTCGTCGCAAGGTGGACATCGTTCGGCGTCGTGTTGATGATCGCCTCGATCTCGGCATCGGCCAGCAGCGCCTCGTAACTCTCGGCCGGCCGGCAGCGGTACTTTGCCGCGAAGCTGTTGCGCTTTTCTTCGGACCTTGTGTAGCAGGTGCGGATCTCGAGCTTGCCCGAGCGCTGGATGGCATCCGCCAGAACATCGGACCACCATCCCATCCCGATACAGGCTACGCGGAGCGGATCGGCAGTCATCGCTTTGCCCTCTCTACGATATCATTCCCATTTCGCGCCGATCGACTCGACGGCCAGCTTGGCGATCCGCAAATCGGTCTCCCAGTCGCCGCCGCTGACGCCGACGCCGCCGATGCATTCGCGGTCGACCAGCACCGGCACGCCGCCTTCCATCGCCGTCCACCGTTCCGGTCCGGCCGCGAGCGCAAGTCCGATCGCGTGGGCGACGTCGAGGTCCTGACCGGCCGCGCCCTTGGCCGTGGTCGGGCGGCGGTTCGACGCGGCGCAGACCGCCTTGGTGGTGCAGGAGTGCACGGTGTGGAAACGGCCGCCGTCCATGCGTTCGATCAGGATTACATGCCCGCCGGCATCGACGATGGCGCACGAGATCGCGATTTTGGCCTGGCCGGCCAATTCCAGCGCTGTCGCCATGATCATCTTTGCGCCCTGATGCGTCAGGCGCTTGCTCTCGGCGACAAACATGGGGGCGCTCCGGTCGGGAGGGACGGGCGAATTGTGCGTCACCGCAGCGCCTCCTTCAAGAAACGATACGCAATTTTCAGTTGTTTTTTTGCCGCACGTGTTGGCAGGCGACAAAGCCTGGCCGAACTATGCGGCGCGAACATGGAAGTTGCCGGGGATTGTGTGCCGACCGTCTCCAGATCGAAGGCGTCAGATGTGCTGCGCCATGATCTGCCCCGGCCGCGCATCCGGACGGGGCTCGATATCGACCGACCAGAGGTCGCGATTGTCGACATCCTTCAGTGTCACGGTCATGATCTCAGTCTGGCCGTCGATATCGACGCGGCCGAAGAACTGCATCCCGAAGCACGGCGCGAGATTCTCGCCGCTGCAGCCCTTCTGGAACATCGCTTTTGGCCCGAACGTATTGTCGAGCGGGGCCGGCGCCCAGGTGCCCGCATGCAGCGGGCCGGAGACGAATTCCCAGAACGGTTCGAAATCCTGAAAAGTCGCTCGGTTCGGATCGTAATGATGCGCCGCCGTGTAATGCATGTCGGCGGTCAGCCACACAACGTTGCGGATGCCGGCGCGCTTCATGAACGACAGCAAATCGGCAATCTCGTGCTCGCGCCGCTCCGGCGGACCGTCGCCGAGGGCAATGCCATCCTCGCTGAAGAGGCCGATCGGCATGTCGGCGGCGATCACCTTCCAGGTCGCGTCAGACGCTACCAGTTCGCGCTTCAGCCAAGCCAGTTGCGTCGCGCCAAAGATACAGGTGTCGCCGTGGTCGTCGCGCTTGTTGAAGGTGGAATCGCGGTAGCTGCGCATGTCGACCATGAAGACGTCGAGCAGCGGGCCGTAGGCGATCTTGCGATAGATACGGCCGTCCTCGTGCGCAGGTCTCGCGCGCATCGGCATGAATTCATGGAATGCGCGGCGGGCCCGCGCCACCAGAAGCGAGGAGCCGTCCTCGGCATAGCCGGTCTCATCGGCGGTGCCGACCGGCGCCCAGTCGTTGGTGACCTCGTGGTCGTCCCACTGCGCGAACAGGGGCACGGCGGCATGGAAGGCGCGAAAGTTCTGGTCGAGCCAGTTGTATTTGTAGTTGCCGCGGAACTGCGCGAGGCTGTGCGCGACGACGGACTTTTCCTCGGTGACGATGTTCCGCCACACCCCGCCGTCGGGCAGTTTCAATTCCCGCTCCACCGGGCAGTCCGCGTAGATGTGGTCGCCGGAATGGATGAAGAAGTCCGGACGGTTGTCGAGCATCGTCCGGTAAGTCCGCATCCCGCCACGGCTTTCATCGATGCCCCAGCCCTGCCCCGTCGTATCGCCGGACCAGGCGAACGACACGTTGCTCTTTGCCGTGGGCGCGGTGCGAAAATGTCCAATCTGCGCCTCGCCGGCGAGCCCCTGCCCATCGATATCTTCAAACCGCACGCGATAGAAGATGTCCTGCCCCGATGGCAGGCCGCCGAGCAGAACCTTCGATGTAAAATCGCTTGCCGGCAATGCATCGGCCGAAGCCGCGCCAATGATGGTCTTGAAGTCTTCGGCGGTCGAACACTCGACCTGCATCCGCGCGGCGCGGTCGGCGCGCGCCCAAACGACAGCGGATTCGGCCGAAACGTCGCCGGATTGAATACCGCTGGTGATGAGCGGCCGATCGGCGGCGCGGCTGAGATAGGGTCTGGCGAGGCTGCCGAGACCGGCGACGGCACATGTTGCGGCGGAGCGGACCAGCCATTGACGCCGGTTCAAGCTTTGCCCGGCGCGTATCGCAATCGGCATCGAAGCACCCTCGTCGAATCACGACGAAGGTGTGCCCGTTGAATTTGACTCGCGGCTGAAGCTTTTACGACAGGTGGATGACGTAGAATCGTAGGATGGGTGGAGCGAAGCTACGAACTAATTCTGCCAGTCGCAGATGCCGCCGGATCTGCACGGCCAGGTCTGAATCCGCGTGTCGCGCGCCTGCGCGTCCAGCGGATTGCTGTGGCGGCGCGCCAACTGGGCGCGGGCCGCACCCCGCGGCTTCTCCACGCGTTCCTGCGCAACATGCGGCTTGCGCTCCGGAGTTTTACGGACAACCACGCGCTCCGTCTTCACCGGCTTGCGATCGGTTCGGGCTTCGATCCGGACTGGAGCGAATTGCGTCTCCGGCCCGAGCCGCTTCGGCGAGAGCACGGCGCTGGAAAGATCGAGTCCGAGCAGTTCGCCCGCGCGATACTCATCGCCGAGCGCGGCGCTACCCGACACCAGGAGCCCCGCGCAAAGTGCCGCGGCAATAGCATTCTTCAGGACCATCGCAGGCCTCGTGAAACCAACCAACAAAGTGAGGAACCATCATCATGTAGTGAGTCGGCCGGACAATTCCAGCTGTTCCCGCCCTCAAGTTACGGTTGAGTGATCCCGGCCGCGAAGAAGTTCACGTGCCGAATCAACTGCCCCTACTCGGCGGCCTGCGCCATCGGCTGGCCGATCGTGGCCTCCAGCCGCGCGCACTCCGCACGATACTTTGCAACATTAGCTTCTTTAATATGGCCGTAGCCGCGAACAAGTTCCGCGGACTTCGCCAGCGCCACCAGACGCGGCCAGTCCTGCGGCTTCGCGCGGTCGAGATGGCGAAGGATCATCGCGGAGTACTCGCCCGGCAGCGCCCGCTCCATCCGCCGCTCGGCCGTGTAGCCAAACGGATCGAACGCGGTGCCGCGCAGAAACTTGAATCGTGTCAGGATATCGAACGCGCGGAAAATCCAGGCGCCGAACTCGCGCTTGCGCAAATGGCCCGTGACCTTGTCGCGTGACGCCAGCAGCGGCGGCGCGAGGCTGACTTTGACACCCTCTTCGCCGTCGAACTGTTCCTTCAACGCTTTTGCGAACTCGCCGTCGGAATAAAGCCGGGCGACTTCATATTCGTCCTTGTAGGCCATCAGCTTGAACAGGCCTTTTGCGAAAGCTTCCGTCAGTTCATGCGAACCGGGCGCGGCCTTGGCTTCGGCGGCGCGGACGCGTTCGATCTCGGCGAGATAGCGCTTCGAATAGACCTCGTTCTGGTAATTGGTCAGGAATTCGGCGCGGAAGGCGATGCTCTCCTCGAGTGTCCGCCGGACCGGCGCTGCGCCCGAACTCTTGAAGCGCGCCGCGGTGACGACGCGCTGCAGGTCGTGCGCGGCAAGCCGGCCCCAGGAGAACGCCAGCTTGTTCATCTCGATCGCCGCGCCGTTGAGGTCGATCGCCTTCATGATCGCCTCCAGCGACAGCGGGATCGCGCCGCGCTGGAACGCAAAACCGAGCATGAAGGCGTTGGTGGCGATGCTGTCGCCCATCAGCGCGGTGGCAAGGCCGGTCGCGTCGAGGATGTCGAGATCGGAGGCGCTGACCGCCTCGTTGAGCGCCTCCCGCATCGCGCCCGCCTCGAAATCGATGTCGGGGTTGATGACGAAGCTCGCAGTCGGTAGCAGGTCGGCATTGACGATCGCGCGCGTGAGACCGCGCTCGGCCCGGCTCAGCGAAGGGATGCTGGTCGCGACCACGATGTCGCAGCCGAGAATAAGATTCGCGTTACCGGGTGCGATGCGAACCGTCGAGAGATCGTCCGCCGTCGGCGCGATGCGGACGTGGCTCATGACCGCGCCGTTCTTCTGCGACAGGCCGGTGAAGTCGAGTGTCGAACACGCCATCCCCTCAACATGCGCGGCCATGCCAAGCAGCGCGCCGATGGTGATGACGCCGGTGCCGCCGATGCCGGTGACCAGGATATTGTAGGGACCCGCGAGCGCCAGGATATCGGGCGTCGGCAGGTCGGCGAACAGCGCCGACGGATCGGCCGCGGTGCGGTCGGCCTTGCGCAGCCTGCCGCCGTGCACGGTGACAAAACTCGGGCAAAAGCCCTCGATGCAGGAAAAATCCTTGTTGCAGTTCGACTGGTCGATCCGCCGCTTGCGGCCGAATTCGGTCTCCAGCGGCTGCACCGAGACGCAGTTAGAAACAGAAGAGCAGTCGCCGCAGCCTTCGCAGACCCGCTCATTGATGAAGATGCGCTTCGGCGGATCCGGATAGAGGCCGCGCTTGCGGCGGCGGCGCTTTTCCGCCGCGCAGGTCTGGTCGTAGATCAGCACCGTGAGGCCCTTGACCTCGCGCAGTTCCTTTTGCACCGCGTCGAGTTCGCGGCGGTGATGAACAGTTGCGCCTGATG
The DNA here is from genome assembly GCF_056174665.1 of Bradyrhizobium sp. WYCCWR15520. Taxonomy (NCBI): domain Bacteria; kingdom Pseudomonadati; phylum Pseudomonadota; class Alphaproteobacteria; order Hyphomicrobiales; family Nitrobacteraceae; genus Bradyrhizobium; species Bradyrhizobium sp. WYCCWR15520. The sequence goes on along the minus strand of NZ_JBWBWM010000035.1, from coordinate 54,153 downwards.
GGAAGTAACTGCTGGGGTATTTCTCGGGATCGTCGGAGACAATGACGAGGCGTTTTGCCCCCTCCGCCGCAACCTGGTGCGCGATCTGCGACACGGTCAGGCCACCCTCGGCCGGCTGGCCGCCGGTCATCGCCACCGCGTCGTTATAAAGGATCTTGTACGTGATGTTGACGCCGGAAGCCGCCGCCGCGCGGATCGCCAGCAGGCCGGAATGGGTGTAGGTGCCATCGCCGAGATTCTGGAACACGTGCGGCTCATCGGTGAACGGCGCCTGCCCGATCCATGTGACGCCTTCCGCGCCCATATGCGAGATCGTCTGCGTCCGGCGGTTCGGCACCGACAGCGCCATGCCGTGACAGCCGATGCCGGCCATCGCGCGGCTGCCTTCGGGTATCTTGGTCGAGGTGTTGTGCGGGCAGCCCGAGCAGAAGTACGGCGTGCGCTGCAGCTTTGCTGCGCCGACGCCCTCCGCCGGCCGGTCGAAGGCTTCGAGCTTTGCGAGGCGCTGCTCCAGCGCCGGGCTGCGATGGCCGAGTTTTCGCAAGCGCGCGACCACAGCCGCCGCCACCATGGTCGGCGTCAACTCGCCTTCGCTCGGCAGCAACAGCGCGCCGGTCTCGTCGCGCTTGCCAACCACAGAAGGCCGCTTCGAGGCCTCGACGTTGTAGAGAATGCGAAGAAGCTGGTCCTCGATGAAGCCGCGCTTCTCCTCGACCACCAGCACGTCCTGCAACCCTTCGGCAAACGCGCGCGCGCCGGATTCCTCCAGCGGCCAGGTCAGCGCGACCTTGTAGATGCGCAAGCCTAGCGCCTGGGCCTCGGCGTCGGTAATGCCGAGATCGGCCAGCGCCTGCCGCAGATCTAGATAGGCCTTGCCGGTCGCCATGATGCCGAGCCGCGCCGGCTTTGAGTCCAGCACGATGCGGTCGAAGCGATTGACGCGCGCGAATGCCGCGACTGCCTGCATCTTCGGGCCGTGCAGCCGACGCTCCTGCTCCATCGGCGCATCCGGCCAGCGGATCGAAAGCCCGCCCGGCGGCATCTCGAAATCGTCAGGCGTGATGATCCTGATGCGATCGGGATCGCTGACGATCGACGCCGAGCTTTCGACCGTCTCCGAGATCGCCTTGAAGCCGACCCAGCAACCGGAATAGCGCGACAGCGCAAAGCCCAGAATGCCGAGATCGAGATAGTCCTGCAGCGTCGCCGGGTTGACCACCGGCATCAGCGCCGCGGCAAATACCTGCTCGCTCTGATGCGCCAGCGTCGAGGACTGGCAGCCATGGTCGTCGCCGGCCAGCGCAATCACGCCGCCATTCTTCGACGTGCCGGCAGAGTTGGCGTGCTTGAGCGCGTCCACCGAGCGGTCGACACCGGGGCCCTTGCCATACCAGATACCGAATACGCCATCGACCTTGGCGCCGGGGAACATGCCGACCTGTTGGCTGCCCCATACCGCCGTCGCCGCCAGATCCTCGTTGAGGCCGGGCGAGAACTCGATGTCATGCTGCTTGAGAAAGGTTTTCGCGCGCCACAGCGCGTGGTCGTACATGCCGAGCGGCGAGCCGCGGTAGCCTGATATGAAACCGGCGGTGTTGAGCCCCTGCGCGCGGTCGCGTTCGCGCTGCAACATGGGAAGGCGGACCAGCGCCTGCGTACCGGACAGGAAGATTCGCTTCGCATCCAGCCGGTACTTGTCATCCAGCCCAACTTCCATCAACGCCATTCGTTCGCTCCCCGTCGCACGTTCCGCCGGTTATTTGAACCGATCTAATTGCGAACAGAATGCACCGGTTTTGCTATGCGTGCCCAGCGTGAATTCATGGCCGCAGGACATATCTCGGCCCGCCTTGTGGATCAGCCCGCCTCTTGCGGGCCCCCGCCTTCTTTGAAACGTTTGGGCGTAAAGGGAGACACCAGGGATGACAGAACCGGCATTCAGGACCGAGTTATCGGAGAGCGGCAATCTGCTGGTGGGGCCGTGGCGCAGCCCCAAACAGATGCTCCACGCGCAGGTCTACGACTCGCACGCCTCGATCCACGACGACGCTACCGCGCAAAGACTCGGCTTTCAGGGCGGCACCATCGAGGGCCCGACCCATTTCAGCCAGTTCGCGCCACTATGCGAACGCATCTGGGGCCAGGCCTGGTTCGAGAGCGGATGCCTGTCCGCGCATTACCGCAACCCCGCCTTCGAGGGTGAGGAAGTTCAGGCCAATATCGAGAAGCCGAAGCCGGGCGAGAGGACTTGCGCGATCGGCATGACCAAGCGCGACGGCACCGAGATTTTGCGCGGCACCGCTTCCGTCGGCGACGTGACGGAAACGGCGTTGAGCCGGCGGCTCAGCGAACTGAAGCCGCTCGCCGATCCCGTCATCCTCGCCGACCTCAAGGTCGGCATGAAGACGGGACGGCAGACGGTGAAAATGGATTTCGACCAGCACATGGGCGATCTCTATCCGTTTTCGCTTGCCGACAAGCTCAAGGCCATCACTGAACCTTCGGCCTATTATTCCCAGGAGCTCAATCCCTGGGGGCGCGCGATCATTCCGTTCGAAATGCTGAGCGTGCTGTTTCAATACCGCGCCCGCGAGGACCGGCTGCCGGTGCGCGGGCCCGCCGTCGGGCTGTTCGCCGATCAGGAAATCCGCCTGCTGCGCGGTCCGCTATTCGTCGGGGAAAATTATTCGACCGAACGCGAAGTGGTGGCGCTGAGCGGCAGCCGCCGCACCGAAAGCGTGTGGATGCGCACCACGGTATTCGCTTCGGATGACAAGCCGGTTGCAACCATGTTGCTCAACATGGCCAGCATCAAGGACTCCTACGCCAACTACGAGCGGGAGCACAAAGCGCTCTACGGCTAGGTGAGATCAATCCGCCATCGCCAACAAGGACAATAACAAAATGGCCCGCCTGCCCTATCTCGAAGCCGACCAGGTCGCTCCTGAGTACCGCGATATGCTCAAGCGCAACACCAATTTGCACAAGCTGTTGGTGAACTCGCCGGACATGGCCCGCGCCTTCAACGGCGTCGGCAACTACATCCGCTTCAAGAGCAAGCTCGATCCGCGCTTGCGCGAGCTTGCGATCCTGCAGGTCGGCTGGATGGAGAAATCTGAATACGAGTTCACCCACCACGTGAAGATCGGCAGGGAATTCGGCGTCACCGACGAGGATATCGAAGGACTGATGGCCGAGACCGAGGGCAAGCCATCAATGCTGGAACCGCTCGCAAAGACGATTCTCCGCGGTGCCCGCGAGATGGTGCGGGAGCTTGCGATGTCGGAGGCAACCTTCGGCGAGATCAAGCAAAAACTTTCCGACGAGGAGATGGTCGACCTCGTGCTCACCATCGCCTTCTATTGCGCTGTGGTCCGCGTGCTGGCGACGATGAAGATCGACAACGAACCCTATTACAAAGAGGTACTGCAACAGTACCCGATCCCGGGAGTGGAATGAGATGCGCCTGAAAGATCGTGTCGCCATCGTCGTCGGCGCCGGCCAGAGTCCCGGCGAAGGCATCGGCAACGGCCGCGCCACCGCGCTGACCTTTGCGCGCGAAGGCGCGAAGGTGCTCTGCGTCGATTACAATCTGGAATCGGCGCAGGAAACCGTCGACCTGATTGCCGCGAATGGCGGCACCGCGGCGGCGTTCAAAGCCGACGTCACAGGGAACGCCGAGTTGAAGGCGATGGTGGCGGATGCGCAAACGCGCTGGGGCCGCATCGACATCCTGCATAATAATGTCGGCGTCAGCCTGTCCGGCGGCGACGCGGAACTGCTCGAGATCTCGGAGGAAGCCTTCGACCGCTGCGTGGCGATCAACCTGAAGAGCTGCGTGCTCGCCGCCAAGCACGTGATCCCGATCATGCGCCAGCAAAAGAGCGGCGCGATCATCAACATCTCCTCGATGGCCGCGATCACCACCTATCCTTATGTGGCCTACAAGGCGACCAAGTCGGCGATGATCGCCTTCACCGAACAGCTCGCCTACCAGAACGCGCAATATGGCATTCGCGCCAACGTCATCCTGCCCGGCCTGATGAACACGCCGATGGCAGTCGATACCCGCGCGCGCGAATGGGGGAAGAGCCGCGCCGAGGTCGAGGCCGAGCGCGATGCCAAGGTGCCGCTGCGTCACAAGATGGGCACCGGCTGGGACGTCGCCAACGCCGCCCTGTTCCTCGCCTCGGACGAAGCGAGCTTCATCACCGGCGTGACACTGCCGGTCGATGGCGGGTCGAGCGTGCGGCGGGGATAGAATCGTGGAATCGTAGGGTGGGCAAAGGCGCACCGCGCCGTGCCCACCATCGAACACCTCGCTCACAATGGTGGGCACGCTTCGCTTTGCCCACCCTACAGCAGCAGCGCCGTTTCGCGCTGTGAGCTGAATCACGGTATTCGAACCGGCCCGGCTGTTTACCTTTCGTTAGTAACCTTCTCTTAAGGGTTGCGGCGATTGGGCGGCCTTTTTGCCCCCTGCTCACGCGACCTGTGCCGGCGTAATTTTGTTTTTGGCCCCCGCGTGATTCGACAACATCGACCAATTCCAATGACACGATGATGTGACAGCGCATCGTCGCTTGTCGAAATACCGACTCGTTGCGGTCGCACGAATTTCATGTGCGCTCGCTATGAGACGCCACAAGAATTGTGGAAGCCGAGGCACCATGAACGAAGAATTCGACTACGACCTGACGCCGTCCCAGTGGGAAACACTGAGGGCATTGCGCACTCCGGCATCAAGATTGCCGCGCATGAGCCGCTACACGATCGACGGCCTGATCGTGCTCGAACTCGCCGTCATGAACGGCGACGCGCCCGCCATCACGGCGAAGGGACGCAAGGTGCTGATTCGCGGATCGTCGCTGTTGCTGCAGGATCTGGCCGCCTGACCGCGCGGCATTGCGCACCTGCAGCATAAATTTCGCATTGACCGCACCTGATTCCCTGACATATCGGAGTTCCATCGACTGAGTGGCAACTAGGGTTCCGGATGGCGAAACCGCCATCGCCGGTCCGAGCGTTGCGGAAAGCCGCGGTAGCACGCGGCTGCACCCGAGGGACAAAAGCCCAGAGGAGGAGATGTCGAGATCTTGTTCGCGCCAGATGGCACGGAGGTCTCATGTCGTTGCTCTCACTCTCCTTCGTTGTCCTCGCCGCCTTTATTCACGCCACCTGGAATCTGCTTTCGAAACGCGAGGCGCGGATCCTCGAATACTTCCCGCGCCTGCGCGAGCGCATGGACGTCGCCGCCGACGATTTCGAAATCGGCTACCGCGAGGCGCGCTATCTGTTCGAGAAGATGGGCGGCAAGGGCAAGATCGTCGTCATCGAGGGAACGCCGGCCGCGCCGACCAACCGCGAGCGCGTCCGCGGCTACCAGCGCGCCTGCCCCGAGTGGCGCGACGTCGCGCGCTGACTCAACCCTGAAGAGAGACAGGTTCGCTACACCACCGCAAAGCCGTTCCGAACTTGCCGCTGCCCGGAGCAGGCGTATATTCGACCGATGGCTGTCAGCTCACCCGATCTGAAAGCATTTTTGCTCGCCACGCCTTTCTTCGGTGGCCTCTCCGACGCCAGCCTCGATCGCCTGATCTCGATGCTGGTCGAGCGCCGCTTCGACGCCGGCGCCGCGATCGTCGCGGAAGGAGAACCGGGACGCTCGATGTTCATTGTTCTCTCGGGCGAGCTCGTGGTGAGCAAGCTCGGTGAGTCCGGACGTTCCATCCGGATGTCGATTCTCGAACCCGGCGATTTCTTCGGCGAAATGACGCTGATCGAAATGCAGAACCGCTCGGCCACCGTCGTCGCGCAGAGCGAGACCGTGCTGTACGAGCTGACGGCCGGAAACCTTTACGCGTACTACAAGGCCGACATCCACGGCTACGTGATCGTGATGCAGAATATCAACCGCGAACTTTGCCGGCGGCTCCGCCGCGCCGACCGTCGCATAGCCGAGCTGAGCGCCCGTGCCGATGGCTCATAGCGACGGGGGCAAGCCACTGGCCCATCCACGTCATTCCGGCTACCTTACGAAAGCAGCGAATCTTCCTCCGGCCTCGTCCGCGCGATGATCTCAGCCGCGCCCTTGTCGAGCAGTTCGAGACCAACCGTCCTGCCGAGTTCGCGCGGCCGGTCCGCCGCTCCCTGTCCGGACACTTCGATGAAACGGTCGCCGGCTTCATCCAGCACGGCGGCCGTCAGCGTCATCTCGCGGCCATCAAGCGTGGCATGGCCGGCGATCGGCGAATTGCAGTGGCCGTTCAAGACCCACAACACCTCGCGCTCGGCTTCTGCACAGAGCCGCGACGAGGCGTCCTCGATCTTCGAAAGGCGTTCGCGCGTCAGCCAGTCCTTCTCGACGCATTCCACCGCGACGATGCCCTGCCCCACCGCCGGCAGCATCTCGCGGACTGAAAAATCATAAGCAATCCGCGAGGTCATTCCGATCCGCTCAAGCCCCGACCGTGCCATAACAAGCGCGTCCGCAGGTCCCACCTCGCCGCCGTCGGGCAGCCGCTGCTTGTCGCCGCGATCGAGTTTTGCCACGCGCGTATCGGCCGCGCCGCGGAAATGGATCACGGTGGCTTCCGGAAATAGCCGGCGCAGATAGGCGGCGCGGCGCACCGCATTGGTGCCGATCTTGAAGCCCTTGCCATGCAAAGCGCGGAAGTCGTCGAGCGAGAGGCCGGGACGCAGCACCAGCGCATCGTTCGCGGCGTCGCGCGGCAGGGTCGCGGCGATGATCAGGCCCGGCGTTTCCTCGTTCCCAGGAACGTCCTTCAACGAATGCATCGCCGCCTGCAATTGCCCGGCGCGCATCGCCTCGCGAATCTCCGCGACGAAGGCGCCACCCTTGCCGCCATGGCGGAGCAGCTTGCTGGTCTGGTCCTGGTCGCCGCGGGTTTCGAACTTGACGATCTCGACATCGAGCGCGGGATCGGCCGCGCGCAAGAGCCGCGCGATCCCTTCCGTCTGCGCCAGCGCCATCGCGCTCTTGCGCGTGCCGATCTTCAAGGTCTGTTCCGACACAAGATCTCCGTTCGAAAGCGGTCCAGCGCTGATGTTTCGTGCGTAGGGGATAGAGCAAGCCGCCCATCAGAACAACGGCTTTGGCCGGCCGGCCCAACGTGTCTTCCCGCCAGACCGGCGTGGCCCGCTTCAAGCCCCGCTGGCCGATGGTCTGCCATGCCGAAAACGTTATTTGTGCAATGCACCAAAATCCATAGGGTGCCGCCTGCAAAAGGATTTTTCGTTGTCCGATACCAGTGCCGATGCCTTGGCCGCTTCAGGCCACCGCCCGATGGGCTTTCCCGAATTCGTCATCGTGATCGCCTCGATCATGGCGCTGAATCCGCTTGCGATGGACATGATGCTGCCGGCGCTGCCGAACATCGCGTCCGCCTTCCACATCACTTCAGTCAACCGGCCGCAGATGGTGCTGTCGATCTTTCTGGTCGGCTTCGGCGTTGGCCAGTTCGTGATGGGCCCCTTGTCCGACCGGTTCGGCCGGCGGCCGGTCCTGCTCGGCGGCATGACCGTCTATTGCGCTGCCAGCCTGCTCGCGATCGCCGCGCCCTCGTTCGAGACGTTGTTGCTGGCGCGTGCCTTGCAGGGCCTCAGCACCTCGGCCACGCGCGTGATCGCGACCTCGATCGTGCGCGACTGCTATGCCGGGCGCCGCATGGCGAGCGTGATGTCGCTGACGATGATGATCTTCATTGCCGTGCCTGTCGTCGCCCCGGCATTCGGCCAGGCCGTGCTGCTGGTGTCGCACTGGCGCGGCATCTTCATCGTGCTGATGCTCTATGGCGTGGTGGCGCTGATCTGGAGCGCGCTGCGCCTGCCGGAGACGCTGCCGGCCGAACGGCGCCGCTCGCTTGCCATTGGCGAAGTGTTCGACGCCTTCCGCCAGACCGTGACCAACCGCCAGACGCTGGGTTATGCGCTGGTCGCCGGCGGCGTATTGGGCTCGCTGTTCGCTTTCGTTTTCATCTCGCAGCAGGTGTTCACCGGGATCTACCAGCTCGGGCATTATTTTCCGCTGGCGTTTGCCGGCGTCGCAGTTGGAACGGCTATCGCCGGCTTCGTCAATTCCCGCCTCGTCGGCCGCCTCGGCATGCGCGTGATCTCGCATGCCGCGCTGATCGGCTTCGTCGTCATCGCCGCAACCATGCTGGTGGCGGCAAAACTGCAGATGCTGCCGTTGCCGCTGTTCATGGTGCTTTCGATTTCGATGATGTTTGCGTTCGGGTTGATGATCGCCAATTTCACCGCGCTCGCCATGGAGCCGCAGGGCCATATCGCCGGCACCGCCGCATCGCTGTACGGCTCGATCACCACGCTCCTCGCCATCGGCATTGGCGCCACCATCGGCCAGGATTACGACGGCACGCTGGTGCCGTTCGCGACCGGCTTCCTGCTCTGCACGCTGGCCGCGCTCGCCGTGGTGCTGGTGGTGGAGAAAGGCCGGCTGTTTCAACCGCATGGCATGAAGCTGTGATCGCTGGGCCGGCGTAGCGACGCAACTTGCGCCCTGCCCCGGCCGCATGGCTGAATGTCCGCCGGGCGCTGGCGTCATGTGGCGAAGCTGATAACAATTCCTCTGCTCACATCGCCTTCAGCATCGGGAAATCGGAAGATGGATAACCGCAGCACTATCTGGCGTGGCGTCGACACCATCAAGCCGCGCTTTGTCGCCCTGAGCGACCGGGTCTGGGCGATGCCAGAAGTCTGCTACACCGAAGCGCGCTCTTCCGCCGAGCATCTCGCCGAACTGCGCCACCAGGGTTTCCGCATCACCGAGAACGTCGCCGGCATTCCCACCGCCCTGATGGGCGAATGGGGCGAAGGCGGACCCGTGATCGCCTTCCTTGGCGAATATGATGCCCTGCCCGGCCTCAGCCAGGAGGCGGGCGTGGCCGAGCCGCGGCCGATCGAGGCCGGAGGCCACGGCCACGGTTGCGGCCACAATCTGCTCGGTTCGGCGGCGCTGCTGGCCGCCACCGCCGTGAAGGATTGGCTCGCCGAGCACAAGGTGCCCGGGCGCGTCCGCTATTACGGCTGCCCCGCGGAGGAAGGCGGCGCCGCCAAGACCTTCATGGTGCGGTCAGGCGCCTTCGACGACGCCGATATCGCGATCACCTGGCATCCTTCCAGCTTCTGGGAAGTCGTGGTGACGCCTTCGCTCGCCAACACCCGCGCCGATTTCATCTTCACCGGCCGTACCTCGCATGCCGCGGCCTCGCCGGATCTCGGCCGCAGCGCGCTCGATGCCGTCGAGTTGATGAATGTCGGCGTCAACTACATGCGCGAGCACATGCCGAGCGACGCCCGTGTGCATTACGCCCTGCTCGATACCGGCGGCATCGCCCCCAATGTGGTGCAGGCCCATGCCCGCGTGCGCTATTCGATCCGCGCCCGCGACTTGCCTGGCATGACCGAGCTGGTGGAGCGCGTCCACAAGATCGCGCAGGGCGCGGCGCTGATGACCGAAACCAAGATGGAGATGAAGATCATTTCCGCCGTCTCCAACCTGTTGCCGAACACGCCGCTCGAAGCGGCGCTGCACAACATCATGGAAGAACTCGGCCCGCCGCATTTCGACGACGCCGACAAGGGCTTTGCGCAGCAGATCCGATCGACGCTGACCGAGAAGGACATCGCCAGCGTCTATTATGCGATCGGCATGGATCCGACCGACCGGCCGCTGGCCGATTTCATCGTGCCGCTGGACGCCAGGCGCAATCCTTTGATCGGTTCGACCGACGTCGGGGACGTGAGCTGGGTCGTGCCGACCGTTCAGGTGCACGCCCCGACGGTCGCGATCGGCACCCCGTTCCACACCTGGCAGGTGGTAGCACAGGGCAAGAGCCCACACGCCCACAAGGCCATGGTGCAGGCCGCCAAGGCCATGGCGGGCCTCGGCGTCCGGGCGCTGACGGAACCGGAGCTGATTGCCGCCGCCCAGGCCGACCTGAAGAAGCGGACCGCCCGCACCCCCTATGTCAATCCGCTGCCTGACGGCGTCGCGCCGCCGCTGGACATGTCGCTGACCTGACCGGCTCCGGCCGGTCTAGCGAACAAATTTTTTGCAGTGCAGGGCGCGATTTCGCGCGGTTTTGACGCGCCCTGGCTGCCGGATTGCCAAAGCGATGTGCGACGCAGCGTGTTTCTGCCCAAGCAGAAATCATTTGCCGCTTCCATGCTGCCAATTGTTGACAGCCGGGCGTTGACCTCCGAAGCATTTGATGAGCCTTTTACCGGCGAACAATTTGGCGGCGCCGCCTCCGGCGCGCCTCAACCACAAGAACCAGACGGGGACAACGATGCTGGACACCGAACTGCGCACCATGATCGACGAGGTAAAGGACGGCCGCATGGACCGCCGCGGCTTCGTTCAGCGTATGCTGGCTTTCGGTCTCACCGCGCCCATGGCCACGCAGATTCTGGCGATCGGTGGCGTCGCCATGGCCGAGGGTCCCTCCGTCTACAAGCCGACCAAGCGCGGCGGCGGCGGCGCACTGAAACTGCTGTGGTGGCAGGGACCTACCCTGCTCAATCCGCATTTCGCCACCGGCACCAAGGACCAGGACGGCTCGCGCCTGTTCTATGAGCCGCTCGCCTGCTGGGATCCCGACGGCAACATGAAGCTGGTCCTGGCCGCAGAGATTCCCTCGCTGGAGAACGGCGGCCTGTCGGCCGACGGCATGTCGGTGACCTGGAAGCTCAAGCCCGGCGTCAAATGGCACGACGGCAAACCCTTCACCGCCGATGACGTCGTCTTCAACTGGGAATATGCCCGCGATCCTGCCACCGCCACCGTGACCATCGGCATTCACCGCGACATCACCGTCGAGAAGGTCGACGACCTCACCGTCCGCATCCTCTTCAAGAAGCCGACGCCATTCTGGGCCGACGCCTTTGTCGGCGCCCCCGGCAGCATCATCCCGAAACATCTGTTTGCGGAATACAAAGGCGCGAAGTCGCGCGAGGCCCCGAACAACCTGTCGCCGGTCGGCACCGGCCCCTACAAATTCGTCGAGTTCAAGCCGGGCGATGTGATCCGCGGCGAGCTCAATCCCGACTACCACATGCCGAACCGCCCGCACTTCGACACCATCGAGATGAAGGGCGGCGGCGATGCCGTCTCGGCGGCGCGCGCCGTCATCCAGTCCGGCGAGTATGATTTCGGCTGGAATATCCAGGTCGAAGACGACGTGCTGCTGCGCCTGGAAAAGGGCGGCAAGGGCAAGACCGTCTATGCGGTCGGCGGCGACACCGAATTCATTGCGCTGAACTTCACCGATCCTAATACCGAGGTCGACGGCGAGCGGTCCTCGATCAAGACCAAGCACCCGCTATTCTCCGATCCGGCGGTGCGCAAGGCGCTCTCGATGCTGGTCGATCGCGAGGCCGTCAAGAAAGTCATCTACGGCCGCGCCGGACGCGTCACGCCCAATTTCCTCAACGGCCCGGAAAAATTCGTCTCCAAGAACACGAGCTGGGAATTCAGCATCGAAAAGGCGGCCAAGCTGCTGGAGGACGCCGGCTGGAAAGCGGGCGCTGACGGTATCCGCGAGAAGGACGGCAAGAAGCTGAAGCTGTTGTACCAGACCGCGATCAACGGCCCGCGCCAGAAGACCCAGGCCATCGTCAAGCAGGCCTGCCAGAAGGCCGGCATCGACGTCGAGCTGAAATCGGTGGTCGCCTCGGTGTTCTTCTCCTCCGACGTCGCCAATCCCGACACCTACGCCAAATTCTACGCCGACCTCGAGATGTTCCAGATCCCGATGAGTCAGCCGGATCCGGCCCAGCACATGCGCCGCTATCATTCGCGCAACGTCGCCACCAAGGAGAACAAGTGGCAGGGCGTGAACTTCCCGCGCTGGGTCAACAAGGAATATGACGACACGGTCGACGCCGCCGAGGCCGAGACCGATCTGGTCAAGCGGGCTGCGCTCTACATCAAGGCCAACGACATCATGATGCAGGACATCGTTTTCATCCCGGTGATGCATCGCCTGAAGGTGGAGGCCTGCGCCAACACGCTGCGTCCGGTGGTCAGCGGCTGGGCCAACGAAACCGACAATCTGTTCGACTGGTACCGGGAGGCGACAGGCTAATCATCGAAGGGATTGTTCCCTCATGAGTCAGTATGTCCTGCGTCGCTTGTTGATCGCCGTGCCGAGCCTGCTCGGCATTTCGCTGGTTCTGTACATTGTTCTGGCGCTTGCGCCGGGCGATCCCTTCAGTGAACTGGCAACCAACCCCAACGTGCCGCCCGAAGTCGGGGCGGCGCTTCGCGCCAAGTTCGGTCTCGACGATCCGATCTACCTCCGTTACCTGCGCTGGCTCGCGGCGATGGTGCAGGGCGACTGGGGCTTTTCTTTCGTCAGCCGGATGAACGTGGACACGCTCATCCTGCAACGCCTGCCGACCACACTTTACGTGATCGGCTCGGCGCAAATACTGGCGCTCCTGATCGCAATTCCCGTCGGCGTGTACGCCGCGACCAGGCCCTATTCGATCTTCGATCAGATTGCCAACACGTTTGCCTTCATCGGCTTCTCGCTGCCGACTTTCTTCACAGGGTTGCTATTCATCCTGGTCTTCTCGATCACGCTGGACTGGCTGCCCTTTGTCTATTCAAGTGACATCAAGGCAACCGGAATACGCTGGCTGTTTGAGCAGATAAAGCAGGCCATCATGCCCGTGATGGTGCTCGGCCTGTTCCAGGCGGCTTCGATGACGCGCTTCGTGCGCTCGGCCATGCTGGACGTGATCCGCCTTGACTACGTCACCACCGCCCGCGCCAAAGGCCTCGGGCAACCCAGGGTGATCGTCAAGCACGCGATGCGCAACGCGATGATTCCGGTCGTCACCCTGGTCGCGCTGCAGATGCCGGCGGTGTTCGGCGGCGCCACCGTCACCGAGCAGATCTTTCGCATCCCCGGGATCGGCTCGCTCTTGATCTCTTCCATCCTCTCCAACGACACGCCTGTCGTGATGGCTGTGACCTTCGTGTTCGCCTGTCTCGTCGTGCTGTTCAACCTGATCGCGGATATCCTCTATGGCTGGCTTGACCCTCGCATCTCCTTCCGCTGAGCGGCGGCCGGCCTGGTCGCCCTGGCGCGAGACCTGGCGGCGCTATCGCCGCCACAAGCTCGCCGTGGTCAGCGCATTCCTGCTGCTTGTCCTGATCGCGGCGGTGGTGTTCGGCCCCTTCGTCTGGCGCGTCAGCATCAATGAGATCGATTTCAGCGCGCGCCTGGAGGGCCCCTCGTTCGCCCACCCCTTCGGCACCGACGATCTCGGACAGGATATCCTCGCCCGCATGATCTACGGCGGCCGCATCTCGCTGGCCGTCGGGCTCGCGGCGATGGCGGTCGCCGTCCTCGTCGGCACGCTGATCGGGGCGCTCGCCGGCATGTCGCGCGGGGCGCTCGGGCATGCGCTGATGTGGCTCACCGATCTCTTCCTATCGCTGCCGCAACTGCCGCTGCTGCTCCTGCTCATCTATCTGTTCCGCGACGGGCTCAAAGCCGTGTTCGGTCCCGAGGGCGGCATCTTCATCCTGATCGTGCTCGTCATCGGCGGCCTGCGCTGGATGCCGGTCGCGCGCCTGGTGCGCGCGCAGTTCCTCTCCTTGCGCGAGAAGGAATTCGTCGAAGCCGCGCGCGCGCTCGGCGCCAGCCCGTTGCGGCAGGTAGTGCGGCACATCCTGCCCAACGCCGTCGGCCCCGTGATCATCGCCGGCACCATCGACGTCGCCGCCGCGATCATCGCCGAATCGACGCTGTCGTTTCTCGGCCTCGGCTTTCCGCCGGATACCCCGACCTGGGGCCGGCTATTGTTCGACGCCAAGGATTTCCTCGACATCGGTCCGCATTGGGCGTTGTTCCCGGGCGGGGCGATCTTCGTCGCCGTCGTCGCCATCAATTTCATCGGCGACGGCATGCGCGACGCGCTCGATGCAAGGCGGGTGATCTGATGGCGCCGCTGCTCGAAATCAAGGGGCTGAAAACCCACTTCTCTACTGACGACGGCATGCTGCAGGCGGTCGACGGCGTCGACATCACGATCAACAAGGGCGAGACGCTCTGCGTGGTCGGCGAGTCCGGCTGCGGCAAGACCGTCACCGCGATGTCGATCCTGAAGCTGATCGCGATGCCGCCCGGCCGCATTGTCCAGGGCCAGATCCTGTTCGAGGGCCGCGACCTCGTGCCGCTCACGAGCCACGAGTTGGACGATATCCGCGCCAAGGATATCGGCTTCATCTTCCAGGAGCCGATGACCTCGCTCAACCCGGTGCTGACGGTCGGCGAACAGGTTGCCGAGAGCCTTCGCCGTCACGAGGGCTTGTCGAACAAGGACGCGCTCGCCCGCACCGTGGAAATGTTCAAGCTGGTGCAGATCCCGAACGCCGAGGGCCGCGTGCATGATTATCCGCACCAGTTCTCCGGCGGCATGCGCCAGCGCGTCATGATCGCGATGGCGCTGGCCTGCAAGCCCAAGCTCGTCATCGCCGACGAGCCGACTACCGCGCTCGACGTCACCATCCAGGCGCAAATCCTCGACCTCCTGCAGGACATGAAGGACCGCTTCGGCATGGCGGTAATGCTGATCACCCACGCCATGGGCGTGGTGGCGGAAACCGCGCAGCGTGTCGTCGTCATGTATGCCGGCAAGGTGGTGGAAGAGGCCGACGTTGACAGCCTGTTCGAAAATCCGCGCCATCCCTATACACAAGGCCTGATCCGCTCGATCCCGCGCATCGACCTCGACAGCAAGCACAAGACCCGGCTGGAGGCCATCGGCGGCTCGGTGCCGATCCTGATCAATCCGACCCCCGGCTGCCGCTTCGCGCCGCGCTGCCGCTACGCCTTTGATCGTTGCACCGTAGAGGAGCCGCTGCTGCGCGAGGTCGCGCCCGGTCATCGCATGGCATGTCACCTCGGCGAGAAGCAGGGAGCGATGGCATGAGCGAACCCCTGCTCCGCGTTACCGGCCTGAAGAAGCATTTTTCGGTCAAGGGCGGACTGCTGTCGCGCGAAGTCGGCCGCGTTCACGCGGTCGACGGCGTGTCCTTTGCGGTCAATCGCGGCGAAACGCTCGGCCTGGTCGGCGAGTCCGGTTGCGGCAAGTCCACCACGGCGCGCTGCGTGCTGCGCCTGGTCGAGCCCAGCGAGGGCGAGATCGTCTTTGACGGACAGGACATGCGTGGCCTCTCCGGCGGCGACCTGCGCGCGATGCGGCGTAACATGCAGATCGTGTTCCAGGACCCCTTCGCTTCGCTCAATCCGCGCATGACGGTTGGCGCGATCCTCGGAGAAGCCTTCACCATCCACGAGCTCGCCTCCTCGGCAAGCGAGCGCGACGACCGCGTGGCGAGCCTGTTGGTCAAGGTCGGGCTGAAGGCCGAGCACATGCGGCGCTATCCGCACGAATTTTCCGGCGGCCAGCGCCAGCGCATCGTGATCGCGCGCGCGCTCGCGGTGGAGCCGAAATTCATCGTCTGCGACGAACCGGTCTCCGCGCTCGACGTCTCCATTCAGGCGCAGGTCATCAACCTGCTGGAAGATTTGCAGTCCGAGCTCAACCTTACCTACCTGTTCGTCGCCCACGATCTCTCCGTGGTGGAGCACATCTCCGACCGCGTCGCGGTGATGTATCTCGGACGCATCGTCGAGCTGGCTGACGCCAGCGAGCTCTACCGCAATCCCCGGCATCCCTATACGCAGGCGCTGCTCTCCGCCGTGCCGGTGCCGGACCCGAAGGTGAAGCGCAAGCGGATCCGCCTGCAGGGCGACGTGCCGAGCCCGATGAACCCGCCGCGCGGCTGTCACTTCCACACCCGCTGCCCGATCGCCGAGCCGCGCTGCCGCGAGAGCGCGCCCGAATTGAAGCAAGGGAGCGACGGACATTTCGTCGCATGTCATCTGGCTTGACGGCGGCGCCTGAGCCGCCGCTCTCACGCAGTCGGCGGCGTGAATGCAATCGCTGAAAATAAACGCGGCCCCGCCCCGGCAGCGGTTCAATCGCTTGTTGCCGGGGCGGGGCCGAAATCAGATGTGGGCGTTAGCGCTGAATGCCGTTTTTGCGGATCAGGTCCGATAGCTGTGACAGAAGCTCCCGAAGCCTGGCATTTTCCTCGATCAGCGCGTGGGCTTCGTCGGCCCGCTCTTCGCGGCGAAGGGCAGGCTCATCCCCGCGAAGGGCATTCTCCAGCAATGACAGTGCGTCGTCGGTCGGTTCCTCAACCCAAAATGAAGGTTCAGCGCGGCGGTCTCGCTTATTAAGCTGCGGATGGTCTACTCGCATGATTGATACTCCAATTTTAAAAAGCGGAAACGTGCCCCCAGTCACCACGTCGCGCGCGGAGAATGAGGTGAGTCGGCCGGCAAATTTGCGACTAAAATTGGAATCGTGCGGAGGCGACCCCGGCGCTAAAGCGGCGTGATTGCGGCAAGACCCGAAGCCGGCGCGCACAAAAACAACAGCCTGCGCGTGCGATTTAAAGGAATGTTGCCAATTGATAGAGCCGGTAAAGGACTTCCAGCCCGATGAGAACGAGGGCTGCGATCATCAGATAATAACCAAAATGCATGCGGAAATTGAAACCAATGCCTTTCGCGGCCTGTGCGAATTTTACGCCAAGCCGTAAACCAAACCCGATACGCGTCGGAAGGGACAAGCCTCCGGCGAACTATGCCTCGGCAATCAGAAATGAGAAGGACCTCCGCCGCCGCGGAAGTGACGCCCTGCCCGTGCCTTTGTCGCGAGCCTCTTCTTGATCGGAGGTCTCTGTTCGACGCCAGCTTACCTGCTCACACACCGTGGAAAATCTTGATTCCCCACAGCACGATGACGATGGCCAATACCAGCGTAGCCGCCGTCAGTACACTTTCTAAGGAAGCGACTCTCATACTAACTCTCCGCTTCCCAGCCCCGCTAACGGTCTAGGCGATTCGTTGATTCGACTGCAATCGCGCGATCACAATGCTTTGAACGTTGCTTCGCGGTTGTGTTTTACAGGTCACACATCTGGGTATGGCTGCGCGTTTCGCCGCCACGACGGCGCAGCCGCGCGGCCGCGGAAGCAAGAAATGCCCGCTTCTCCCAACGTTTTCGATTGAAGAAGATCTATTCGGACTGGCTTGCCGGAATGTAGGATCCCCGAGGAACCAACGTGCTCCGCCGCTGTTCGGCGTGCGCTGCCAGACGATCGTATTCTTCCGCCACTTTAAGCAGGCGGCCCTGGTCCTTGACCGCATTCGCGGCTAACGCCCTTGTCTGTTCCGCGCGCTTGCGCCAGTGATCTGCGTTGGTCAGGAAATCCGTCATTGATACGCCCCTACGGTGGTCGCTCCCCAGCCCACCGTCGACGTCAGAAAGGACGGCGATACGTCAAAAATTTGGCCTAATCCGATCTGCCGTGTGACTCAAGCGACGCAGGCGCCATCCGGCGAGCCTTTTCGCCGTTGCCTTTCCGACGCAAATTTGCCCCGGACTCAATGAAAGCTGGGCGTCGAAAACGGCGACTGCGCCACCTTGTGATCAGGAAATTGTCATGAGTACCGAACACCTACCGCTTCGCAAACAGGTCCGCGACAATGCATTCCGGGATATCGGCCGTCGCGATAACGTCGTGCCGCTGCGTGAGCGTAGCGCCGTGGCTCAGGCACAGGAAGCGCCGCTCCGGGGCGACGCGCTGCTCGCAGCTTTATCGCCCCTGCTCGACGAAGCCGACGGACTTCGAGGCGATCAAGCGCGGCAGCAAGATACCGGCAACGTGCTGCAACTGCTCGAGGAGAACGCCCGGCTGCGAAACCTGGCGGTCAGGCTGTCGAATCTCCTCGGCGACCTTCCCGAGCGGGGTACCTGAGATCGGGACTGCCGCCTATCACGCGTAGGTCGCGGTCACGCTCCCGAACGGGCCAAAATCCGCGACAAAGGTGTCGCCCGGCTTGGGCCGCAGCATGCCGGTCAGCGTTCCCGTGCTGACAATCTGCCCCGCCTTGATGCCGACGCCGGTACGCGAGAGTTCGTTGGCGAGCCAGGTCAGCGGCACCATCGGATGATCGAGCGCTTCGCCGGCCGTGCCCTTCCGCCGCAGCGCGCCATTGCAGCTCAACACCACTTCCTGGCCGGCGATATCGCGCGTCTTCCAATCGGAGATCGCGTCACCGCAGGCGATGATGCCGCTTCCGGCGCCATCGGCGAGGATCGCGGGCAGCGGCGGAAACGCCGCGTCGTGGACGAAGCGGCATTCGGCGAGTTCGATGCCTGGATGCAGCGACGCCACTGCCTCGGTGACTTCCTCTACGGTGTACGGCTTTTCACGCGGCGGCAGGTCGGCGCCGAGTATTGCCTGGTATTCGACTTCGGGAATCGGGCTGCAGACCTTGGCGTGTTCGACCGTAGCCGGCGACGGCACAACCGGCATCAACACCCGGCCATAGATTGGTGAGTCCGTGCGAAGCTGACGCTGCAGCCCCTCCTTCATCGCGGCGATCTTCCAGCCCACGACGTCCCAGCCGAGTTCTTCCGCGACCATGCCGGCGACGCGATAGGCCGTTGCGTTGTCCGGCGGCACGAGACGTTGATCCAGGCCGCTCTGCTGGCGGCCTTCACGGCGCAACGCGGCGAGCAGGCTTGCGAGTTCGCGTTGACGAGCAATGTCCACGATCTACCCCTGCACCAGCGCCGAAGCCTGGCTCATCGTGACAGGCGCATCGCCGAGCAATAGATCGATCGCTTCATTCTCCCAGCGCTGCGCCTGCAGATTGGCGGAGGAATGCTCGGCCAGGCGATGCTCGAGCACGAAGCGCGAAAGCAATAGACGCCGCGCATCGCCGCCGGCCTGGCCGAGCCGCGTGCCTTCGGATGCCAACAGGGCAGCCGTCGTCGCGTGATAAAGTTTCCCGGCGGCGATCCGGCAGAACCGCTCGCTCTCCGGATCGGCCGCCACCTCTTCCGCAAAGCGCATGGCATCGGTCAGCGCGCCGGAAAGGCGCGTGCGGAATTGACCCGGCATTCCACTTACGTCTTCCAGGCGGCGGCTGAGATCGTCGCGCAGCGCTTCCTGACCGCGCGCCTTGCCGACCGCGCGCTGCACCGCGTCCAGCGCGTTGATGTTGCTGGTGCCTTCCCAGAGCAGGCCGAGATGGGCATCGCGAATGAGCCGCGCGTTCGGCCAGTCCTCGATGTAGCCGTTGCCGCCGCGGGCCTCCATCGCGCCGGTCGCGACCGTGACGTTGTCGCGGCACGCCCGGTATTTTGCGATCGGCGTCAGCAACCGCAGCACCTTGTCCGATGATGTCGCCGAATAGAGCAGCGCCGACAGCGCCTGCTCGGTCGGCACCATCAGCTTGAGCAATTGCCGTCGCATCAGGGGATGATCGATCACGGCACGCCCGAAGGCGTTGCGATGCCGCGCGGCGACCATCGCCTCGTTCAGGCAGCGCCGCATCATGCCGGCGGCGCGCGCCAGATGCGACACCCGGCTCGAATTCACCATCACCAGCATGTGCTTGAGGCCCTGATCCAGTTCGCCGAGCTGGTAGGCGACCGCGCCCTCGAACACGATCTCGCCGCTCGCCATGGTGCGGCTGCCGAGCTTGTCCTTCAGGCGCATGATCCGGTACGAATTCCGCCGCCCATCGGGCAGCATCTTTGGCATCAGAAACAGGCCGAGGCCGCGCCCACCGGCCGCCGCACCCTCGGGCCGCGCCAGCAGCACCGCCAATTCGGCGTCGACATTGGAGCAGAACCACTTTTCGCCCCACAGCTTCCAGTCCTTGCCGTCGCGCACGGCGAGAAGTTCGCCGGCGCCGACATCGGAGCCTCCGGCCTTCTCCGTCATGAACTGCGCGCACTTGAACAGGGAAGCCGGATCCTGGCTCCACATCCGATCGAGATAGCGCTGGCGCAGCTCATCGTTTCCGAAGCGGCGCACCAGCTCAGAAGAGCTGTCGGTGAGATTGACCGGGCACAGCAGGCCGAACTCGGCCTGCGCAAACAGATAGTGAAAGACGTACTTTGCGAGCGGCGGCATCGGCGACGGCCAGCCCATGACGCCGGCGCGGTTGCACATCGCGTGCATGCCGAACTTTCCGAACGCAATGCTTTCCATCTCGCGATAGGCCGGGTGATATTCGATCCACTCCTCGTCCCGGCCATAACCGTCGCGGGGATGCAGCACCGGCTGATGCCGCTCGGCCTGGTCGGACAAATCATGCAGCCGGCCTGAGGCGAGTTCGCCGAGTTCCGCAAGATGCGGCGAAAGATGCGCCAGCAGGGGCGCCTCCATGTAATGCGGCAACAGGCCCCGCAGGCTCCGGTCGAGCGAATAATAATTCAGCCCGCGGCAGGTCGGCGCCAACGCGCCGGAGCGCCGGGCCACCGCCTCGCGGCTGGTCAGATCGACATGAATGGTCATGGACACCTCCCTCGGCTTCGCCTGCCCGGGCTGAAGCAGCGCCCGGAGTGAAAACCGGCGTATGGCCTGCGGCATATCCGTGCAAACGACTTCTTGGGTCGGCGCCTTGAGCCAGAGTCAACGCTCCCGTTTGCCGGCTGGGCCTTTTCCACTAAGCTTGCGCGATGGCGTCACGACGACTTCCTCCCTTGCATGCGGTGCGGGCGTTCGAGGCCGCCGCGCGGCATCTGTCGATCACGCGGGCGGCCGAGGAGCTGAACGTGACGGTCGGTGCCGTGAGCCGGCACGTCCGCGCGCTGGAAGCGCGCATGGGGACAGCGCTGTTCCTGCGCGGCTCGCGCGGGCTGGCCCTGACCTCCGCAGGTAAAACCTTCGCAGATTCCGCCCGCGAGGCGCTGGACCGGATCGCCGATGCCGCCGACGGGCTTCGGTTGCGGCGTTTCCGGCGGTTGTCGGTCGGCGTCTACGGCTTCTTCGTCTCGCGCTTCCTGCTGCCGATCTGGCCGACACTCCATGCGGCCTATCCCGATCTGGAAGTCGACCTGCACACCAGCTCCAATCCGCTCGACCTTCTCGCCAGCCGTTACGATGCGGTGATCGCCGTTTCCGATGGGCAACCGCGTCCCGGGCTCGTCACCCACTCGTTGATGCCGATCGCGACCGTGCCGGTCTGCGCGCCGGAGTTTTTGCAGAAGGGCGCGGTGGATTTCGCCGCCGTTCCCCTCCTGCATGCGCGGCCGCGTCCGGACGATTGGCGCCGCTGGCTGGATCACGCGCAATTCACCGACGTGCCCGTACAGGGCGGCAGCAGTTTCGAAAGCCTCGGCCTGTCCATTGAAGCTGCGGCCGCCGGCATGGGCGTCGCTATTGCGATCGACGGCCTTCTCGCGCCCGATCTCGCCCGCGGCAACCTCGTCAGGGCCCATCCAACCATTCGCCCGACGCGCCGACAGTTCGTGCTCGAATACGAGCAGCGCATGGCCGACGATCCCGCAGTCACCGCTTTCGTCGCCTGGCTGAACGATACACGCGGCCAGCCCGCGCCGAAGAAGGGCGCGGCGAAGAAGCCCGCGGCGAAGACGGCGGCCGTGAAGGCGGGCGCGGAATATGCGCGTTGAGTTTTACTCAAGGCGCGTTCAGATATGTGGAGCTCAACTTGGCGTGGACGTCAAAGTTCGAGCATTCCCCCGTTAGGTGGCGTACGATGGCGAACGAACAGCTAAAACTGGTCTTTAAATACGATACGTTTGACCCGCAATGGACAATGCGACGAGTGGCGGAAATTCTCGTTTGTCACGGAATCGGCGCGCCAGAGTTCGAATCGGACGGGCTGAAACTGAGCACACCTCGACTGCTATCGAAGCTAACAGGCGTGACTGACTTTGACGTCACCGGGCATGGATTCAATTTTATTTTTGCTTCCTTGCCGAGGTTTCAGCTCGATCTTCTGATTATCACGACGACCGATGGGGCCATGGTCCGCTGGGATGATTGGGTCTCTGGCCTCATTGAAGGTGATCACTTCGTGATGGCCTGGGTCGTCGATATTGAATACGACCATTGGCAGAATGCTGTCGATCCTCAGCAATACGAAGTGGCCGGCAAATCGTTTGCGCATCTTCCCTTGCGGTCGAACGGAATGCCATATCCGTTGGGCCGCATGGAGATCGATACATCGCGCAATCCTGGAAGGTGGCGCTTTGGCGCCGGATACATCGAGGCAGTAGCGGCAACAATGTGGTTGGGTTCGTCATTTTGGGAGCTTACGAGAGCCGACAAAAGGAAACTCGACAATCTCAAATGGTTGCAATGTTTCGAGGAAACGCAAAGCGTCACTAGGATTAAAGCAGCGGATCGTTGCTTCACGACGGGCGAAGGTGAGTTAGGCGAGCGCCAGCTGGCGCTTCGATCACTTCTGTTTCCATACCAAATACCGGATCGGCCCGGAAAGAGGCGTCTTCCCACCTGAAACGGTCGTCCGGGATTATTGCGGTTTTGGCGGATAAGCCGCCGCTTCAAACGCAGCACCAGGCGGCGGGGAGACAAGTCTTGCCACTCTCTCATGCCCGGCGTGTTCCAATGCGGCTTCCATCTGCCGAACCCGACGTAACAGCAACTCGCGAGCCATGCCGGGCGGCGCCTGACTTGCCGCCTCTCTAAAGCACTGGGCCTCTTCCGCCAGCCGCTCTTCGAAAGTCTTCTCGCGCTTGTTACGCCGTGTCTGCATCCTGGTGCTCCTCGTTGACGAGGACGATTAAAATCAACGCTGGATCATCCGTCTGTTCGGAAACGGACTCTCATCGGCCGGACTGCTTCATTCGGCAAGTTCCGGTTCCGGATCGTGCATGAAACTGGAACAGAACAGCCTCGCCGAACTACCCCGTACAACTCAGCCCCCGTAGTTCCCTCGTCTTGCCAGAACGTGATTCGTCTGGCGTGTTGGTTAAAATTGTTGAGGAGGGAACCGTGCTCAAAACTGTTCTGGTGATGGCGGCCATCACCATCATCGCGGGCATCGCGACGATCGCAATTTCCGAGCTCCTCACCCGTCGGCACCCGCAAGCCGGTCCGCCGCCGCGGCGCCGGGCGTTCTAACACCGCCGCAGCCGGCGACCTCGTCACTTCGCGCCGGCCTTTTCCAGGATCGCAACCATGTCGCGATAACCGCGGCTTCGCGCCAGCACGAGCGGTGTCGATCCGCTTCCGTCGGGAATATTGACGTCGGCGCCGGCCTCGACCAGCGCGCGCAAGGTCTCGGTGTGGTTCCTGCCGCCATCGCCAAGCACGATCGATTCGATCAGCGCAGTCCATTGCAGATTGTTGACGTGATCGAGCGGCGCTTTGGCGGCAATCAAAGCCCGCACGATCTCGGCGTGACCGAGATGCGCGGCCGCAATCAGCGCCGTGCCGTCATAACGGCTGGTAACGGCCTTCGGGTTGCCGCCGCCTTCGAGCGCGATCCTGAGCATCGGCACGTCGTTGGCGACCGCGGCGATGGTGACGATGTCATAGCGGTCGACCTCCAGCCTGTTCGGATCGGCGCCGAGCCGGATCAGGGCGCGCGCCGCATCGTGCTTTTTCTGATAGACCGCGACATGCAGCGGCGTGCGATGGCGCGCGTCGAGCGCCTCCTTGTTCTCGAAAGCTGCGATGCGCCTTTCGATATCGGCGACGTCGCCCCGCGCGGCGGCCGCATGCAGGCCGCCATAGGCGCGCAACTCCGCCTCGGTCGGCGCGACCTGCGCCGATGCAGGCAGGACGGTCAGGAGCGCGACAACGAGCGCGGCGAGGAAACGCATGAAAAATGACTCCGGCCACTGGCCATCGGAAAACACTTGCGCATATTGCCGAAAATAGCGCGCGTCCCGCGGAAGGGACGCGAACGTTATTTTACGGAATTATGAAAGCCGAGGGATACCTACGTATTTCCGCTTTTTCCCTTGGTGTCACGCCCCTGTGGCATAGCCATTGCATCCTTGTCAGTGACTGGGATTTCAGGGCCCAGTCTGAGACAAGATGCCGCCGGGACAATCATTTCGAGCCCGGCGGCGTTTCTTTTTGAGACGCCTCGGCAACTACCGCTGCCGGCTTCGCGCCTTATCTGAAGGTTGTTCGTTACCCTTCTCGCCACGGGCGATGCCCTGTTGAGCTGCGGTCTGCGACTCCGGCTTGGGCATTCCTGCCTGTCCGCCGTGCTTGCCGCCCATGTCTTGTCGGCGTTCCAGTCGTTGTCTTTCGGCATTCGAACCTTCCTGGTTCAGCTGCCCCGTAGGACTCACGTTATGAACCACGAACGTTGTCAGGTGCGGCCCGTTCCCTTGAACAATCCCCTGAAGGAGCTGGCGCGCAACAAGCCTTCTGAGGTGATGTCCTTGTACTCCACGTCCGCGTAGAACGTCGGCTCGACCCATGTGGCCTTCGGCTCTCTTATGGGTTTCGTGAGCTTCGACTTGGGGCTGATAACGGTATCGAGCTGCTTGCGGATTTGGCTGGAGACGGTTCGGGACCACCCCGTGCCAACCTTTCCCATGTAGCGCAGCTCCTTGCCTTCCTGCTTGCCCAGATAGAGGGCTGCTATACCCGAGGGATCTTTGACAAAGCCGACGACGGGAAATTTCTCCCTCTGGATGGTCTTGACCTTTATCCAGGCTTCACCGCGCTCCGATCTGTAGGGAGCATCGGCACGCTTGGAGATGATGCCTTCCCAATTCAGTTTCGCAGCGTGTTCGAACATCTTCTGTCCGTCACCAGTGAGGTGTTCGGAATAAAGCACCGGAAGCTCGACATCGTTCTCCCCAAGGAGATCCCGCAGCCGTTGCTTGCGCTCGATTTGCGGGAGTTTGCGGAGATCGCCATTCCGCCAGAGCAGATCGAAGGCGTAGTAGACGAGCCGGCCCTGCCTGCCCGCGGCTAGCTCTGCCTGGAGTTCGGAAAAGTTGGCGCGCCCTTCATGGACGACCACCACCTCGCCGTCGATGATGGCTTCGCCCGGTATGGCGAGCGCGCCGGCAATCTCGGTAAAGCGCTTGGTCCAATCCAGCCCGTTCCGGGTGAAGACCTTCTTCCTTCCGCGGTTGAGATGGACCTGGACGCGATAACCGTCGTACTTGATCTCGTGAAGCCACCGGTCGCCCTTGGGCGCCTTGGACTTCAACGTTGCAAGCTGGGGCTTAATGAACCCCGGCATCTGGATATTCTTGGGCAACAACGCAACTCACAAAAAAGCCTGCGGGAAAAGCAGGCATCTTCGCGCAGTTCTCAGGAATCTCGAACAATCAGGGGACGTGATCCTCGCTGCCACCACCAATGCTGCAGGGCTTATTGAGGAAGGATGCGGTTGCTTGAGCGCCTTGAGCGCCAGACCTGTTTCCGGTTTCGGGCGTCCGGGAACGTTCGTGAAGTTAACACAGAGTGGCGCTGATCTATTTGCCTGGCACCAAGAGCCTAAGCTTCGGGGCGTCGAAGCTTAGACTCCTGGAGGCCAGCCCTTCACCCACAAAGGGCCACGCCGAAATCACAGCAAGGACAGTCGTCTCTGGCTACAACAAAAGTTAACCGCAGAGGACTGCAATAAGACAGATCCGGCCACGCGCCTCGGGCGCCAATGCGTGCAGATACGCCAGCAAGCCGTCACAAATTGAGTATGACGGCAGCGAGTAACATCACCACGAGCAGGCCACTTGCGATAACAACAGCGGTAAACATTTCATCAGTCACCGCGTCTCTTTAGACGGCGCGCGAATTTTTGAGCACTGCCAATTCCGCTGGTCTGCCATTTTTTCCCGACAATGTAGTTGCACGTACTCAATTTGAGCATTGCACTCCATTCCCTCATTTGAATGCACTTATCTACACGACAGAGCCCGGAAGACCGCTAGGAACTTGAACGCCCCCTGGCGCGTTGGGCGGACAAAATCGGGGACGACCGATGAAGTTGTTGACCGAATACCTGGAGCACGCGCTCACCTTCGAGCGATTGGCCGCCGAAGAAACCAATCCGGAGCTCCGAAAGTGTTTCGAGATGCAGGCGGTCGCTTATCGGAAGCTCGTCTCCGAACGCGCGGCCAAGTATGGCCTGCCGCCACCAAGCCCGCCTCCTGTCCGTCCTCACCCGCAATCCTCTACGCAACCCCACGCTCGATTTGCTCTGCCAAAACAACCAGCCTGATTTTCCTCGATAACGAAGCCTGGTGGCATGGCCGGGTGTCAGCAAGATCTGCTGGGACGGCGTCGCCCAGCTTCAAAGATGTGCATGACAATGAATGGCGCAAAGGAATTTATGTGTAGAAATGGATCTACACAACTGAAGATAGGCAGCCGCGCGAATAATCTAATTTGCTGAACAGATTCAATCTGATTTGGGTCGTCCAGTCGTCAGCGCAAAAATATACTGCTTTCCCTCGCACCCAAATCAGCGGCACTTTCCGCCCGTCTCGTCCCGGCAAGAGGGGCGTATCGCGATCGTCACGAACGCGGGACGGGATGCGGTGGACGCAAGCAGCGTCGGTGCGCAGGATGGTTGCAGGGCGAGGTCAAACTCGTGAGCGGCTGACGGCGCGCAAGATGACGGCGCTCGATGCGTACGGCAAAACCGTGTGGTCCTGACACCCGTGGCTGGTGCCAAGCTGCCGGTGGCGTATCAGATCCAACCGGATCGATTTAGCCATCAAGCCGGCAGTGACGGAGGCCAGAGGAATTCGGCTCCGGGGAGACCACGGCATAAGCCGTCAACCCATTGCGCAGGGAATGCCGGACTGCTCCGGCTGTACCTGTATGCTCGTGTGCGCATTTCTATCCACACATGCACACGAGACCGCGGGTGCGGCGAGCACCCGGCATTCCCTGCACCCTCCATATCAGAGGGTAACCTGACAACGCCCGGACGCCACGCGCCGCGGGAACGCAGACCTGTATCCGGCTTTTGGAAGGGAATGGGCGGTTGACTCGGGAACCGCCAGCAATCAGAAAAAGTCCTGAAAAATGAACGGCTAGGATAATGGTCGGAGTGGCAGGATTCGAACCTGCGACCCCTGCGTCCCGAACCCAGTTATCGGACCGCATAGCGCTGAAAAGTCGAGAGTTTTGGCTTCATACGATATTGGTTATTTTCGTTCGTTGCTGACGTAGCCGGGGTTATCCCGGGGTTGGCGCTCCATGTAGAATAGCTTTTCGACCAGAGATTTTCGGTTGGTTGCGGGGACATTCAACCACCTCAAATCGCTATTTCAGGCGGTCGCTTAGCGTTGCCCAAAGGCAAAGGTCACCCTTCGAATCGTTTCGGGTGCGCCATAAAATGAATTACTTAGTCAAACGCCCCTGTAGGGTTAAAGCAAAACCCACCACAAACTCACCAAAAATGATCCAGCTATGGCGCAGAAATCTGCGCCAGTGGGACGACGCTACGGCAGCGTTTGGCTCGGAGGGGACGAAAGCGGGCAACGCACGCCCAGTGCTCGCGCACGCCACCGAAGCATGATGTCGCGGCTTCCCATGTGATCGGCTAAGCGCCCTTCCCCGAAATCAAACCGATTGATTCTCTACCTATTCCTTAGTCGCGGGATGCTGTTTGCGTACGAACGGCCGCTTTGCGCCAGAAGCGGTCGTTCCACACGCGCATGCAATCTCCGACAGGGTGCCTACGCTAAACTTTCTCACGCCGGTTCGTCGTGGCAGGCTTCCCAACCGCTCCCGGCGCAAAGCCGTGCAGGAATAATTCGACCGCCATATCAGCAAATTCCTGCGGATCGACCGCGCCCTTAGGATCGTACCAAGTGTAGGTGAAGTTGATGATGCCGAACAGGATCATCGTGTAGATCTTCTTGGTGCGCTTG
Organism: Bradyrhizobium sp. WYCCWR15520; assembly: GCF_056174665.1. Lineage (NCBI taxonomy): Bacteria > Pseudomonadati > Pseudomonadota > Alphaproteobacteria > Hyphomicrobiales > Nitrobacteraceae > Bradyrhizobium > Bradyrhizobium sp. WYCCWR15520. The sequence goes on along the minus strand of NZ_JBWBWM010000035.1, from coordinate 26,376 downwards.
ACGATTCGACCTTCGGCGTCGAGCCTGAGCAGAAGGTCGGCGACGATATCGACCAGCTGGCGCTCGAGATCCTTGATGGCCTGCTGCTCATCCTCGTTCAGGAACGAGAGATCGTGAATCAGCACGCGCTGCTCATGCGGCGATTTGGCGTTGACCTCCACGATGGCGCGAATGACGTTTTGAAACTGCGTCAGCGTCGGACCGCCCGCCGCGACCGCCGTTTCGACATGCTGGATCATTTCCCTGATGTGGGCGTCGAGGATCGCGAACAGGATCGCTTCCTTGGAGTCGAAATAATGGTAGAGCGCGCCGCGCGACAGCTTGCAGGCGTCCGCAAGGTCGGCGATCGAAGCGCGCATATAGCCCTGCGCCGAAAACAACCGGGCGGCATTGGTCAAGATGCCGAGATGGATGCCGTCGTAATTTTCAGAGCGTGTTCGCGCCATCGGGTAGTGTCCGCTTCCATTTCAGCCTTAGCTCGTCTTCCCAAGGACATGCTTAGCTGATTCAGCAGCCCTTTTTCACATCTCGATGCGTCGGCTGCCCCCGCCGGCCCCGCACGGGCCTGCGGCCGATCGACCACATCGTCCTTATCGCAAAAAATTGTTTGAACGGCCAGTCGGATTATAATAGAATGATCTAAATAAGGACAGCCCGGACCAACCGTGCAGCGCGCTTTGGGAGGTGAAATGACGGTGATTAGGGCGGATGCTGTCGTGATCGGAGCCGGTGCCGGCGGGCTTTGCGCCGCGGCTCGCCTGTCCCATGCCGGGCTCCATACCCTCGTCGTCGACGACAAGGACCGGCTCGGCGGGCGTGCCTCGACCGAAGAGATCGACGGCTTTACCGTCAATATCGGCGCCATCGCCATCGAACTCGGCGGTGTCTTCGAGGAGACCTTCAATACCGTCGGCGCGCCGCTCGATATCCGCACCCCCGAGCCCGCCAGTTCCTTCTTCATCGACGGCAAGCTGATCGATGTCGGGCGCGGCGGCTGGTCACTGCTGCTCGGCCAACTGACCAAGCAGGCCTCCCGCATCCTGGAGAAATTCGCCGACGCCCGCTCCGGCAACCTTCCCGACGGCCGGCAATCGACCGAGGACTGGCTCAAGACCTACACCAGCAATGCCTCGGTGCATGCCATCTTCCGCAACCTCTGCGCGGCGATCTTCGCCTGCAACGCCAATGAGCTGCCAGCGCGCGCCTTCCTGACCTATTTCACCAGCAAGGGCGCCTTCAAGCGTTTTGGCTTCTGCCCGCAAGGCACGATCGGCGTCTGGAATGCACTCGGGGCCGTCATCAAACGGAATGGCGATATCTGGCTGTCGACGCCGGCGGCACAAATTCACACCACCGGGGGCCGCGTCGATGGAGTGACCGTTGTACGCGATGGCCAATGGGTGCGGATCGAGACCGATCTCGTCATCAGCAATGCCGGTCCGAAGACCACCGTGGCCCTTGGCGGCGAAGGCGCCTTCCCGCCCGCCTATGTCGAGCAGGTACGCAGCGGGCTCAAGCCCGCCGCCAACATCGTCATCAATATCGCCAGCCGCGAACCGCTGATCTCCCATCCCGGCATCGTGACCTTTGGCAAAACCCGCCGGCTGTGCAATATGGCGAACCTCACGGCAACCTGCCCCGAACTGGCACCGCCCGGCTGGCATCTCTATGTCGCCTACGCCGTTCCGATCCCGGCGCTCGGCGATTTCGACTCCGAGGTCGAGGTCGAACTCGCACTGACCGATCTGCGCGAGCAGTTCCCGAATTTTGCCCAAGCCAAAATCCTGTCGATCCGCGTCATGCGCGACGACTGGGCGGCCCAGCGCAGCTGCGCCGGATATGACCTGCCGCGAGAGACCGGCATTGACGGACTGTGGTGCGTCGGCGACGCCGTCAAGCAATACGGCAATGGCGGCACGCAAGCTTGTGCCGAAACCGCAAAGATCGTCACCGACGCGATCCTGGCGCAGCGGCCACGCGTGGCACAATCGAGCCGGGTATGAGTGCGATACCGACAACAATCCCGACGCAGGCGAATCTTAGCGGCGCGCAGGCCGCGCCCGATCCGTCATGCCTGCTCGAATTCCGCAACATCCGCGTCGTCTATGACAACGCCATCGAGGCGATCCGCGACGTCAGCATTGCCGTGCCCGAAGGCGGCATCGTCGCCCTGCTCGGCTCCAACGGCGCCGGCAAGTCGACATTGCTCAAGGCGATGTCCGGCATTCTCTACACCGAGGAAGGCGTGATCGAGAATGGCTCGATCCGCTTCCGCAATGAGGAAATCCACCGCCTCGCCCCTGATGAGCTGGTTCGGCGCGGCATCGTGCAGGTGCCGGAAGGCCGCCGCGTGTTTCCGGCGCTGACCATCGACGAAAATCTGCAGATGGGCGGTTACACCAAGACCGCAGCGGAAGCGCGCGAGCACCGCGAAAAGGTGTTTACGCTGTTTCCGCGCCTGTTCGAACGGCGCGACCAGATCGCCGGCTACATGTCCGGCGGCGAGCAGCAGATGCTCGCGATCGGGCGCGCCTTGATGACCGATCCCGTGCTGCTGGCGCTCGATGAGCCCTCGCTGGGCCTCGCGCCCCTCATCATCGACCGCATCTATGAGGTAATCGCCAAGCTGCGCGACGAGATGAAGATGACGGTGCTGCTGGTCGAGCAGAACGCGCAGCGCGCGCTGGATATCGCCGACTACGCCTATATCCTGGAAACCGGACGCGTCGTGCTCGACGGCACGGCGCAGAAGCTGGCGTCGAACGAGGACGTGCAGGAGTTCTATCTCGGCGTTTCCAATTCGGGGCGAAAGAGCCTGCGCGATGTCAAGCATTACAAGCGGCGCAAACGGTGGCTATCGTGATCGCCTTGCTCAGTGTCAAAAACCTCACCAAGCGTTTTGGCGGCCTGCAGGCGGTCGCCGATGTCAGCCTTGATGTCACCGCAGGCGAAATTTGCAGCGTGATCGGCCCGAACGGCGCCGGCAAGACCACGCTGTTCAACATGATCTCCGGCGTGCTGCGGCCAAGCGGCGGCCGCATCCTGTTCGACGGCACCGATCTCGCGACCGTCTCCCCCTCGCGCTTTGCCGCTATCGGGATCGGACGGACCTTTCAGAATCTCGCGCTGTTCAAGCACGGCACCGTGGTCGAGAACATCCTGACCGGCCGGCACACTCATCTGCGTTCCAATGTGCTCGATGCCGTGATCTTCTTCGGCCGCACCCGCCGGGAGGAAATCGAGGCCCGCCAGCGCGTCGAGCACATCGTTGAATTCCTCGAGATCGAGCACATCCGTGACGCCATCGTCGGCACGCTGTCCTACGGCCAGCAGAAGCGCGTCGAACTGGCGCGGGCGCTCGCCTGCGAGCCGAAGCTGCTGCTGCTCGATGAAATGGTCTCGGGCATGAACCAGGAGGAGACCGAGGACATCGCCCGCTTCGTGCTCGATATCCGCGACCAGCTCGGCATCACCGTGTTGATGATCGAGCACGAGATGCGGATCGTGATGGACATCTCGGACCGCGTTCACGTCCTGAATTTCGGTCGCAAGATCGCCGAAGGCACGCCCGCCGAAGTGCGCTGCGATCCGGCCGTCACGGAAGCCTATCTCGGCGGCCATCGCGCGGAAGTGCCTGCGAAGGTGGGTGCATGATGTCCACCCTCGACACGATGCGAACAGCGCATCCGACCGTGCAGGCGGATTCGGCCAAGAGCACGTCCGCCCCCGACACCGCGTCGTTGCGGTCCACGCTGCAGAATGCCGCGATCACCATTCCGCAACTGCTGCAAAAGCGGGCTGAACTGCACGGCGACAAGCTTGCACTGCGCGAGAAGGATTTTGGCATCTGGAACCGCTATTCCTGGAACCATTATTATGAGACCGCGCGTTCCGTCGCGCTCGGCCTGCTGTCGCTCGGGTTAAAACCCGGCGACCGCGTCGCCATCGCGGGCGAGGATACGCCGGAATGGTTTTATGCCGATCTCGGCACCCAGATGATCGGCGCTATCGCGGTCGGCATCTATCCGACCAATCCGTGGGTCGAGCTGCAGTATATCGTCCGGCATTCAGGCGCGCGCGTGATCATATCAGGCGACCAGGAGCAGACCGACAAGGTCCTGGACGCCATCGCCAATAATGACGGCCTGCCGGCACTGGAGGCCATCGTCTGCGTCGACATGAAGGGCCTGCGGCATTACGGCCAGTCGCAATTGATGTCGTTCGAAAAGCTCTGCGAACTCGGCAAGCGTTACGCACACGAAAACCCCGACGCCAATGGCAGGCTCGACCGGCTGATTGCGCGGGCCTCGCCCGACGATGTCTGCATCCTCGTCTACACCTCAGGCACCACAGGTCCGCCCAAGGGCGCCATGCTGACGCATCGCAACCTGATCTATGCATCGTATATCTATGCCGAGGCGGTCGGGATATCGGACAAGCCGTTCGAATCGGTGTGCTACCTGCCGCTCTGCCATGTAGCTGAACGCTGCTATTCCGAGGTGATGCAGCTCGTGCTGGGCGGCACCGTCAGCTTTGCGGAATCGATCGATACCGTCGCACTCAACATCCGCGAGATCGCGCCGACCTTTTTCGTCGGCGTTCCCCGCATCTACGAGAAGCTGCAGCAGAATTTCCTGTTCAGACTCGGCGAGAGCGGCCGGCTGCGGCAGGCATTCGCGAAGGCCTGTTTCGCACTCGGCCGCAAATTGTCGGACCGGCGGCAGAACGGCAGCGACACCCGGCTCGACCAGATCGCTTACGCACTGCTCTACATTTTCCTGTTCCGCAACATCCAGCGCCATCTCGGGCTCGCGCGCAGCCGCCACCGTCTCTGCGCCGGCGCCTCGATTTCACCGGAGACGCTGCGCTTCTTCGACATCATCGGCCGCCCGGTGTCGCAAGGCTATGGCCTGACCGAAAGCGGCGGCGTCGCCTTCATCCAGACTGACCGCCATCACCGGCTCGGCGGCTGCGGCCTGCCCCTGCTCCACACCGAATGGAAGCTCGACGCCGACGGCGAAATCCTGCTGAAGAACCCCGGTGTTTTCAAGGGCTATTTCCTCGACGACAAGGCATCGACGGCCACGCTCGAACCGGGTGGCTGGCTGCGCACCGGCGACATCGTCGAGATCATGGACAATGGCGAGATCAGCGTGGTCGACCGCAAGAAGGCGATCATCATCACCGCCGGCGGCAAGAACATCGCGCCCTCCGAGATCGAGAACGCGCTCAAGGACTCCGAGTTCATCAAGGAAGCGATCGTGGTCGGCGAGGCCAAAAAATATCTCGGCGCCATCATCCAGGTCGATTTCGACAATGTCGGCCGCTGGGCCCGCGACAAGGCGCTGCCCTACACCAATTACAAGTCGCTGTCGCAACTCCCCGAAGTGCATGACCTCGTCGAGCGGATCGTCAATGAGACCAACAAGCGTTTCGCTCGCGTCGAGAACATCCGCCGCTTTGCGATTCTCGAGAAAGAACTCGACCACGACGACGGCGAACTGACCGCCACGCAAAAAGTCCGCCGCGCCATGATCGAGAAGAAGTTCGCGCGTGAACTCGCCATCATTTACCAGGCGGAGATCTGATGCAGTATTTCATGCAGCTGCTGATTTCAGGCCTCGCCATCGGCGCCATCTATGGCCTGATCGCGATGGGCTTTGCTGTGATCTACAAGTCCACGGGCCTGGTCAATTTCGCGCAGGGCGAAATGACCATGATCACGGCCTATATCGCCTGGACCATCTCGACCACGGTCAGCGGCGATGTGTTCGTGGTGGCGCTCGGCGCCATCCTTGCCGCCGTGGTGCTCGGCCTGATCATCGAGCGCGTCGTGATGCGGCCGATGCTGGGCGAGCCGGTGTTCGCCACCGTGATGGTCACCATTGGCCTTGCGGTCATTCTGCGCTCGTCGATCAATTTCATCTGGGACGCCTATCCGCACGGCCTCGACGTGGGCTTCGGCCGCAGCATCGTGCGGATCGGCCCGATCGGCGTACGCACCGGCCAGATTGCCGTCATCGTCACGCTCCTTGTGCTGCTTGCCGCGATCTGGGCGTTCTTCCGCTACAGCAAGATCGGCGTCGCCATGCGCGCCGTCGCCGCCGACGACCGTACCGCGCTGCTGATGGGCATCAGCGCCACCAAGGTCCATGCGCTGGCCTGGGCCGCATCGTCCGTGATTGCCGGAATTGGCGGCGTGTTCTTTGCGCTGTCCTATGACCTGTCGCCGGCGATGTTCCAGCTCGGGCTGAAGGCGTTTCCGGCCACCATCCTCGGCGGGCTCGACGCCGTGCTCGGATCCGGCCTCGGCGGCCTCCTGATCGGCATCACCGAAAACCTCGCGGGCGGCTACATCGGCTCCGGCATGAAGGAGGTCGCAGGCTTTGCCATGATCATCGTGGTGCTGATGGTCCGCCCGTTCGGCATCTTCGGCGAACGCGACATCGAGAGGGTCTAGGGCGATGCGCACCGGTGATTTCAAACAGACCTACGGCGAACTCGTCACCCTCGTCGATTCCCCGCCGGTATGGCTGTGGTCGGCGCTGCTGGTCGCAGGCCTGATCGCCGCGCCCTTTGTGCTGAACTCCTACGTGCTGTCGTTCCTGATGATCATCCTGATCACTGTCGTCGGCGCGTTGGGGCTGAACATCCTGGCCGGCTACACCGGCCTGATCTCGCTCGGCCATGTCGGCTTCCTCGTCACCGGCGCCTATGCCTACGCGATCCTGGTTTCCAAATACCAGATGCACCCGCTGGTCGGCTTCCTCGGCGCCGGCGTGGTGCCGGCACTCGCGAGCCTCATCGTCGGCGCGCCGTCACTGCGGTTGAAGGGGCTTTATCTCGCCATCACCACGCTCGCCTTCTCCTTCATCATCAACACCGTGATCCTGGAAGCGCGGTGGCTGACCAACGGCGCTCGAGGTATTTCGGTGCAGCGACCGGAGATCTTCGGCATCAGCTTCGACAGCGACGCCGCCTTTACCTGGCTCTGCCTCGGCTTTGCAGTCCTCACTTTGTTTGCCACGCTCAACATCCGCCGCAGCCGCGTCGGCCGCGCCTTTGTCGCGATCCGCGATAACGACACCGCCGCCCGGGTCATGGGCATCAATCTGCACGCCTACAAGCTGTTCGCCTTCGTCACCTCCGCCTTCATCACCGGCCTGTCCGGCGCGCTGTACGGAATTTACCTGTCCTTCGTCAGCGTCGAAGGCTTTCCGTTCCTGCTCTCGATCGAGGCGCTGGCGATCCTGATCGTCGGCGGTCTCGGCTCGGCGCTAGGCGCCGTGCTCGGCACCATCCTAATCGTGCTGCTGCCGGAAGCGACGCGGCTGGTCTTCAGTCTGTTCAGCGCGCAGATGGACGCCATGTTCACGACCGGCGCGCAGGAGCTCAAGAGCATGCTCTACGGCCTCGTCATTATCCTGTTCCTGCGCTTCCAGCCGCGCGGTCTGGTCGGCGCCTGGCACGACATCAGGCGAATGTGGGTGAACTGGCCGCTTCGCTACTAACCAGAAAAGAAAATCGAACAGGAGGAGGAAACAATGATCAAATATCTGGCGAGCGCGTCGCTGTTGCTCGCGGGCGCGTATCTCTCGACCGCCCCGGCGCTGGCCGCCGACCCCGGCATCACCGACACCGAAATCGTGATCGGCGACGTCGAACCCCTGACCGGCCCCCCGGCGCTGCTCGGGGTCGCCGCCTCGATCGGCCACAAGATCGCGATCGCGGAAGCCAATGCCGCCGGCGGCATCAACGGCCGCAAGATCAAGTATGTGCTGGAAGACGACGGTTACGTCACCGCCCGCACCATCCAAGGCGTCAAGAAAGTGACCGATGTCGACAAGGCGTTTGCCCTGCTCGGCATCTCCGGCTCCGGACAGTCCATCGCCGTGATGCCGCTGCTGGAGAAAGCCGGCATTCCCACCGTCATCGACGTCGCGCCCGTCAAATTCCTCTGGGAACCGCCACGAAAGAACGTGTTCGTCGTCGGGCAATCCTACGAGGAAGGCATCATCCATCTCGTCAATTATCTCGCCGAGAAGAACCCCGGCAAGAAATGGGGCCTGATCACGCAGGACGACGACTATGGCATCACCGTGCGCGACGGTTTTGATACCGTGGTCAAGGCCAGGAAACTCAATGTGGTCTACAGCGGTAACTACAAAAAGGGACAGCAGGACTTTTCGTCCGACATGCTGCAGCTGAAGGATTCCGGCGCCGAAGTGTTTCTCGCCGGTGGAATCATCGGCGAGAACATCGCGATGATAAAGGAGCTCGAAAAGCTCAGCATCAAGCCGGTGGTCGGCATCTTCTGGCCCGGGCGGGTCGAGCCGGTGCTGAAGCTGATGGGCCCGGCCGGCGACGGCATCTACGCCGTCGACTATGTCGAACCGTTCGCAGGCGCCGCCGGCAAGGCTTTCCTCGAGAAAGCCAAGGAACTACTGCCGGAAGCCGAGATCAAGGGCATCAACCGCTATTCCATGACCGGCTACGCCGCCGCCAAGGTCCTGATTGCCGCCATCGAGCGCTGCGGCAAGCAGCCGACCTGGGCCTGCACCATTGCCGAACTGGAAAAGACCGAGAATGTCGAAACCGGCATCATGGCGCCAATCAGCTTCGGCCCCGGCGTCCGCTTCTCAAACCAGAAGCTGCAGATCATGCAGTCCGAGTTCTCGACGCTGAGCTTCAAGCCGGTGAATTGAGAGTCAAATCCCGCCAGACCGCCGCGACGGCAGTCGGCCCCCTCTCTCGCTTGCGGGGGGTCTATCCCCACGACGGGTTTTCCAAGTGAGAGCCCCCACCCGCCGCGCTCTGGCGCGCAATTGCGCTGCGCCCAGCGCGTCGACCTAAGAGCGAGCTTCGCTCGTCTCGACGCCCGCAGGCGGGAGAGAAGCAACAGCCCCCTCACATCCGCTTCGCAACCTCTTCCAGCATCACCTCCGTCGCCCCGCCACCGATCGTCAGCACCCGGGCATCGCGCACCATCCGCTCGATCGGCGTGCCCCGCATGAAGCCAGAGCCGCCGTGCAGCTGCAGGCAACCATGCACGACCTCGTGCAGCACTTCCGGCGACAGCGCCTTCACCATCGACACTTCGCGCGGACACGGCTTGCCGGCCTCCACCAGTTCCGCCGCATGATAGGCCAGCGCCCGGGCGGCCGCGGCCTTGGTTGCCAGTGACGCGAGCTTGAGCCGCACCGCCTGCTGGTTCCACAAGGGACCGCCGAACGCCTGCCGGGTCTTCACATAATTGGTGGTGAGCTCGATCGCCTTGGCGGATTCGCCGGCGCAGATGCCGCCGATGCAGATCCGCTCGTTCTCGAAGGTCTCCATGATGCCGTAGAAGCCGCGGTTCTCCTCGCCGAGCAGATTTCTGGTGGGGATGCGGACATCCTGAAAACTGATCTCGGCGGTGTCGGAGCAAAGCCAGCCGTGCTTGTCGAGTTTTGTCACCGAAATGCCCGGCGTCGTGCGCTCGACAATGAACAGCGAAATGCCACGGCTCCCCTTGGCCGCGGGATCGGTGCGCGCGGCAACGATGAGGATATCGCCATAGACCGCATTGGTGATGAACATTTTTGAGCCGTTAATCACCCAGCTATCGCCGTCGCGGCGGGCCCGCGTTTTCAGCCCGGCGACATCGGAACCCGCATCGGGCTCGGTCACCGCGATCGAGCAGATCGTCTCGCCGCGGATGATCGCAGGCAGGTATTTCTGCTTTTGCTCGGGTGTACCGCGCAAGGTGATGTGGACCGCCGACATGTCGGTATGCACGAGCACTGACGAGGTGAACCCGCCAAAAGTCGAACGGCCAAGCTCCTCCGCCCACACCATCGACGCCAGCGGGCCCATATCGGTGCCGCCATATTCGACCGCGTGGCGCATGCCGAGAAAGCCGAGGGCGCCCATGCGGCGGTAGATCTCGCGCGGGATCTTGCCGTCGCGCTCCCACTGTTCGCCATGCGGCATGACCTCTTTCTCGACAAAGCGGCGGACCTGCTCGCGCAGCATCCGCAATTCCTCGGACAGCTGCGGCTGCTCCGAGAAATGGAATTCGCTGTCGGTATGACCTCGCGGATCGGCGGGCCTGACGTTCATGATGATACCCTCTCGTCCCTGATGTGAAGGTGCCGGTCGAGAAACCTGGCGATCGATGCGATGGCCTGACGTGCCTCGGCAAGCTCCGCACCGAACATCTGGAAGACATGGATCATGCCATCCCAGACCTCCAGACTGACATCGATACCTGCGGCGCGCGCCTTGTCGGCGAACATGACGGAATCATCCAGCACGGTTTCGCGGTCGCCGACCTGGATCAAGAGCGGCGGCAAGCCTTGCAGGTTGGCGTATAGCGGTGAGATCCTGGGATCGCAGGGATCGCCCTGCCCGCCCAGATAATTTTTCGCCAGCGCCAGGATCATCGGGCGCTGGTGGATCGGGTCGGCTTCGGCGCGGGTGACATAACTCGCGCCGGTCGCCGCCAGATCGGTCCATGGCGACATCAGCACCGCCGATATAGGCAGCGGGAGGCCGCGTTCGCGCAAGGCCAGCATCGCCGCGAGCACGAGATTGCCGCCAGCGGAATCCCCGGCAAAGGCGATGTTGCCGGACTTCAGACCGCGATCGATCATCCAGCCATAGGCCGCAAGCGCATCATCCAGCGCAGCCGGAAAGCGATGTTCCGGCGCGAGGCGGTAGTTGATGGCGAGCACGCGGCAGCCGCTGGCGAGTGCAATCTGCGCGATCAGGTCGCGGTGCGAAGCCACCGAGCCAATGCGAAAGCCGCCGCCGTGGAAATACAGAATGGTCTTGTCATCGGGCGCATTGGCCGGAAAAATCCATTCGCCATCGACGCCATCGGCAGAGACACGTTCGTATGTTACCGGCGCCGTGCTGCCTCCGAAGGCCGTTTCCCAATCCTCGCGCATCTGCGCGACTGACGTATCCCGGTTCCAGCTGCGATAGACCGCGCGGATACGCTCGATCGCAAGATCGATCGGAGCCGTTGCGAGTTCCTCGCCTGCGCGCGCCATACTATCCACCCAGACCCATTCCGCCGGACACACCGATCGTCTCGCCGGTGATGTAGGCCGCCTGATCGGAAGCCAGGAACAATGCAGCTGCGGCGACTTCGTCGGGCTCGCCGAGCCGCCGTAGCAATGTGGCATCGGTCATCGCGCGCAAGATCTTGTCGCCGCCCCGGGCGACTGCCGCTTCCAGCATCGGCGTGCGGATCGGCCCCGGCGCAATGGCATTCGCCGTAATTCCGAAGCGCGCATTTTCGCGCGCCATGCTCTTGGTGAAGGCGATCACGCCGCCCTTGGCGGCGGAATAGACCGCGCCACCTTTGGAGCCCAGCCGGCCCGCCTCCGAGGTGATGTTGATGATGCGCCCAAAGCCGGCCGCCTGCATCGCCGGAAGCGCGGCGTGGGTGCAGGCAAAGGCCGAGACCAGATTGACGGCGAGCAGTTTGGCCCAATCCTCCGGTGCCGTATCGGTGAAGAACGCATGCTGGTCGACGCCGGCATTGTTGACGACGATATCGAACGGTCCGTGCTGCGCCACGATCGCCTGCACCATTTTGGTGTCGCCGGCATCGAGGTGAACAGCAGTCGCACCGACCTGCCCGGCAAGCCCGGATGCCGTTTCGAGATCGAGATCGGCGATCACGACGTGAGCACCGGCATCGGCGAAGCTGCGAACGATCGCCGCACCGATCCCCTTCGCGCCGCCGGAGACGAAAGCGCGGCGGCCGTCGAGCCGTCCGAACGCGCGCGTGCCAGAGGCCGGCACTGGCTAGCGTCCCGTAAAAATGGGCTTGCGCCGCTCGATGACCGCGGCGAGCCCTTCCCGCGCGTCGGCCATGCCGGACAGCTCGGATACGGTGCGCGCTTCTTCCGACAGGCACTGCTCGATGCTGAGCGCGGTCCCGGCCCAGACCAGCCGCTTGGTCGCGGCCAGTGCCTTCGGCGCACCGGCCGCCAGTTCCCGCGCCATCACAAGCGACGCCTCGGTGAGGTCCGCATCCGGAACGACCTGGGTGACGATGCCCATATCCAGAGCCTCCGCAGCCGAGATCACCGGATTTGTCAGAAGGATCGACATCGCCCGGCGCAAACCGACCAGCCGCGACAGCGTGACGGACACGCCGGCGTCGGGCGCCATCGCGACCCGCGTTGCACCCGCCAGGAATTTCGCGGACTCGCCGGCGATAACGATATCGGAGGCGCAGACAAGGCCAAAGCCGCCGCCGCCTGCCGCGAATCCCTGCACCGAGGTAATGACAGGCGCTTCCAGCCGTAGCAATCCCGTCACTGCGTTCTGCAGATAGGCCGTCGCCTGCCTGATGTAGTCAGGCAGCTTCTCGCCCTTCGACGCAAACGCCCTGATATCGCCGCCCGCGCAAAAATTCGTGCCCTCGCCGCTCAGCAGCAGCACGCGCAAATCGGGCTGGCCGTGGCAGACCATGATGGCGTCGCACAGCGCGCTCAGGAGTTCGGCGCTCATGCCGTTGGCCGCATCGGGGCGGTTGAGCCGCAGCCGCGCGATGCCATCGGAGATGTCGAGCAGAACAGGACCTTTGTCGATCATGGCAAGTTTCCGCCTTTACCGGCTAGATCAGGAACGAGAGCGTGAACAGCGCCTTCTCGTTGTTGACCAGGATCACCTTCTTGTACGCCATGCGCAGCTCGCCATCGACATAGCGCAGCCGGTATTCATTGCGCGCGGCCCAGACAGTGTCGTCGCGCAGGCTGGATTCGAACACCATGCTGTTGCTGGCGACCGAAATATCGCCGCCGGGCTGCTCGTCCAGCAGTTCGATGTTGGACACCAGCCGCCGCAGCCGCGATTGCGGCGTCTGGGTGTGGCGTTTGCCGGTCAGCAGTTGCTTGATGCGAAGCGAGATGCGCGAACGGTTGTCGTAAATGATCGACATTTGCTTTTCGGGATCGATGTCGTCGCCATTGGCCGGCACCCAGTAGACGCCGTCATCGGTCCACAGCGCTTCCCAAGCTTCGTATTGATGCTCGTCCTGCAGCCGCGCCTCCTTGTAGATGAAGGCGGTTACGGCTGATATCAGCGTGGCGCTGCTTTCACGCGACAGCATCACACCGCCTCCATCAGGCTGCGGTAGTGGCGCCAGATGCCGCGCGAGGGAATTTCATCGGTGACGTGCCCGACCTTGAAGCCGAGTTCGTCCTGGCGCTCGCGCTTCTCGCCGCGGCCGAGGAAAATCCATTCGGGATTGCGCGCCAGCACGCCGCGATGGCAGCGCTCGTACATTTCCGAATCGTCCGCGAGCAACAATCCGGCCGGGCCGACCGAGCCCATGGTCTGCTGGCGCAGACGCCGGTTTATGTCGGGCGCGCCCTTGAACTGCAAGGCGGTGACATGCTGCACGCTGTCGTCGACCGCGAGCGGCTGGATCACGAACATCTGGATTTCGGCAATGAACAGGTTCGGGAAGATCATCACATGCGGCGTGCCGTCGATCATGATCTCGCGCGCCTTCTGGTCACCATAGGCGGCCTTCATCCGCGCCGTGTAATCCGGCAGCCGCTCTTCGGTGGTGCCGAACCAGCTCATCGGCGTGTCGCGCTTGCGGAATTCGGGCCGCAGGTCGATCTCGGTATGGCCGTTGCCATAATCACGCGTCACCGCGGTCGACGCGCCGCCATAAAGCTTGCCAATCGCGCTGTCGGCGACACCGAAGATCGAGGAATGCACGAAGGCCGGGTGATAACCGTCGCATTCGTTTTCCAGAATGAATTTCCAGTTGGCCTTGACGCGGTGCTTGAGGAAGCCCGCGGTGACCTCGACCTCGCCTTCCGGCGAGAAGCGAACCAAGCGGTCGATGGTCTCGGCCGCACCGCCGAGATGCTCCTCCAATGTCGGGCCTTCGGCCGCAAACGATCCGAACACAAAGCCGCGATAGGACTGCACCCGCGTCACGCGGCCGAGCGAAAGCTTTGACTTGTCCTGGCCTTCATAGCCGTCCGGGAAGGCGTAGCCGACAAGACGGCCGTCATTGGCAAACGTCCAGGAATGGAACGGGCATGTGAAGGAGCGCGCATTGCCCTTGTCGTAGGAGCAGACCTGGTTGCCGCGATGTGAACAGCGATTGAGCAAGAGATTGACCTTGCCCTGCTCGTCGCGGGTCATGATCACGGATTGCGGGCCGATCGACTTGACCACGTAATCGTTCGCGTTCGGCACCTCGCTCTCGTGCCCGACATAGACCCAGGTGCGGTACCAGATGCTCTGCAGTTCGGCTTCGAAGATTGCAGGATCGCTGTATAGCGAGCCGTGCACCTTGTCGGGGCGGATCAATTCGCCCCATTGCGACGCGCGCGGCACCACGTTCATCGCTGCATCTCCCATTGTGTCTTTCGTGGCCGGGTATCTTTTGTGGCCCGACATCTTTCGTTCCGGCCAGGCTCTCTTGCGAAAACCTGCGACTTGGCTTAAAAATAATCCGACTGACCGTTCAAATAATAGCATCGCCGTTCGACGGCTTCAAGGGAATTTTCCCATTCAGGCGCCAAAACAACGAATTCGCTAGGAGGATCATCGGGATGGACGAAGTCACCCCTGCCGGACTCGCCCGCGCCCTCTACGCCGCCCTCGCCGCCGGCGACCGCGATCAGCTCGACGCGTTGCTGCATCCGCAGTTCACCGGCCGCAGCGCAGAGGGCATGCCGTTCGGCATCGGCGGCGATCATGACGGCCCCGCGGCGATGCGGCGCAACGGCTGGGGCGCGATTAGCAGGCATTTCGAGGCACGGGCCGAGCCGGAACGGTTTCTCGATCTCGCCGATGGCCGCCTGCTGGTGACCGGCCGTTACCGCGGCCGCGGCAAACAGGGCGGCGCTGCTCTCGACGCCGCCTTTGCCCATCTGATCACATTCGACGAGGGGCACATCAAGTCGCTCGAGCAATTCACCGACACCGCACGCTGGCATGACGCCGCTGGACCGCTCCGGACCGTGCTGCTCGATTTCGAAGGTGGCGTCGCCACATTGCGCCTGAACCGTCCGGACAAGGGCAATGCGATTGACGAAAGCATGGCCGCCGACCTCGCCGAAGCCGCGACACAGATTGCCGAACGGCCTGACGTTCGCGCTGTCCTTATCACCGGCAACGGGCCGAACTTTACGGTCGGCGGCGACCTCGGCCTGTTTGCCGGTACCGCGCGCGAGCAATTGCCGAACCGGCTGCGCCGCATGATCGACCGCTTTCATCTGGCGATCGAGCGGCTGACCAGCATCGACGCGCCTGTTGTCGCCGCGGTGCGCGGCGGCGTCGGTGGCGGTGGACTCGGCCTGCTCTACGTCGCCGACATTGTCGTTGCAGCTGACGACGCCCGGTTTGCGCTGGGCTATGGGGCGCTCGGCCTCACCGCCGATGGCGGCAACACCTGGTTCCTGCCGCGCATGGTCGGGATGCGGCGCGCGCAGGAGCTGTTCCTGCTCAACCGCCGCCTCACCGCGCAAGAAGCCCTCGCCTTCGGTTTGGTGACGCGCCTGGCGCCGGACCATGATGTCCAGCTAATTCTGCCGCGAGATGAATGCGCACGCATTTCGAACTAACTAATCAACTGTTGAGGAGGTGAAGGATCAGTTCAGGGTGATTTGAACGCCGCGCGCCCGCCTGAGGTCAGCCGTTTCGGCTCCTTCGTCGAACCAACGGCAGATTGGTTCTAGCAGTGCGCGCGCCTCATCGGGCCTTCCTTGCGTCCGCCAGAGTTCTGCAAGGCTTGTGGCGGCGCGTAGTTCCAAGGACTTGGCGCTTTGACCACGCGCCACTTCGACAGACTTCTTAAGATGGGACTCAGCTTCTCTTATGTTCGATGGGTCGAGTGCTACAAGAATTTGCGCTCTTTGCCGATGCAATTCCGATTCCCATGACCTGCCTGTCACGTCACCAATATTGGCTAGGATCCCCTCGACACTCGATAGCGCGCATTCATTTTCGCCAGCTTTGGCGTTCAGGTCCGCCAGCCAGCTATCCATCATTGGAAGCATGAAGCCCACGCCATTGCGTCGTGCTTCGGCGATTCCCAGTGCCATTTCCTCCCGGGCCTCCTCCAGTCGGCCTAGTTCGCCGGCTGCTCGGCCTCGTGAAATTCTCGACAAAATTGCGTACAGCGAAAACCGCTGTTCTTGCGACATTTCGAAGCTTTTTTCGGCGCTTTCGAAGGCGCGAGCGGCCTCCCCGCGCAGGAGGTGCACAACAGAAGTCATGTAATGAGCGAACGCCACGGTGTATGGGTGGCCAAGGTCTTGACCCAAGGCAAGCGCTTCCGAAACGCGGGAAAGGGATTGATCCGGATAGCCCAGAAACCACAAGTCCCAAGATAGGAGCAGAAGCGAAGCCGCTTGGGGTTCCACCATGTAAAGATTGGATAGGGGCTGTTTTCCTTTGCCAATCGAGAGCTTGATTGACTCCGCGAAATGGTTCGCTGACGATTGGAAGTCCCCAATCGTCAATAACGTACTGCCCATCACTCTATGAGCCACCATTAGCGGCACGGGTTGAGACAACGCTCGTGACCGTGACAGGAACTCATCAGCTAAGCGGCGCGCATCATCATTCTTTCCACCCATCCAGGAGTGCCCCCACAACCCAAACAGGGCTTGGAAATACTCAGGGATGTCGCCGAGTTGCAGGCATAAGGTACGAGCCCGCGAAAACGCTTCGCGGGTTTCCGCGGAGGCATACCCTTGAACGGCGATAAGCGGTATTCCCAACGCCAATTGAATGTCGATCTCTTGTCTGATCCGTGCAGGCGTTTCCGGCAAAGCGTCCAGAAGCTGAAGGGCCTTTCGAAAGCTAGCAATCGCTTCGACGTTGGCGGAATGCGCGAGCGCACCCTGTCCAGACTCGAACCAGCGACGAATGGCCAATTGGTGATTGCCTGCTTCTTGATAGTGATAGGCTAGGACTTGGGGTTGATTTTCGGCGAGCTCCGAAAAGTCATGCTCTAAGATTGCCGCGATGTCCGCGTGTATCTGCTGCCTCTTACTCCTAAGCAAAGAGTCGTAGATTGCGTCACGCAACAACGCATGTTTGAAGGCGAAACGAAGGAAAGGCGAAATTCCGACTCGATAGATGATGTCAGCCTGTTCGAGCAACGAGAGGGCCGACAGCATATCGTCATCGTCAATTCGCGATGCAGCCGACAAGAGATCATAGGAGAACTCGCGCCCAATCACAGCCGCAATCTGTGCAAGTCTGCGACTCGGCGCAACGCGGTCGAGCCGCTCCATCAATGCGTCACTCAGCGTGTCCGGAACCCTGAGTAATGCTGACTGTGCTGCGGGCTCGAAGGTGCCTCGGGTTTGTAAAGGCGCACTCAGCATACTGCTTGTCAGTTCCTCTATGAATAGCGGGACGCCATCGGCCTTTTCGATAATCCGGTCGAGCACCGGTTGGGGCATGCTCCCTCCCCTCAAGATATCTCGGATCATCGCCCTCACTTCGGTGAGCGACAATCGAGTGAGCGAGTGCATGGTGGTGTTCGCGTGGGTCATCCATGTGGGGCGGAACTCGGGCCGGCACGACACAATAAGTAGCACGCGGGCGTGGTCGATCCGGCTGATGATCGATTCCAGCAGCTCAAGCGTCGATGGATCTAGCCAGTGCGCATCCTCGAAGATGCAGAGCGTGGGGCGTTGGACAGAAAACGCCAAGATCATGTCGACAAGCGTGCTTATCGTCCTGTTCTTTATTTGCTGCGGCGTAAGATCAGATAGTTCGAGGTTATTTTCCAAAGGGATTGATAACAGTTTGGCAATGAGCAGGACCGGCTCTTTGGAGTTATTAGTTGAGCGCGGAAGGTAAGTTGTAAGCTTGGCAATCTTATCTGCCTCGGCCTCGCGAGCTGTTAGTTGGGCCGCTTGTTCGATCTGCCCGATCACCGGAAAGAATGCGCTCTGACTGTGATAGGGCGAGCACTGATGGTGCAGCAAAATGTGTGGTTCCTGCTGAATATGCGATTTCAATTCGTGGAGGAGCCTTGATTTTCCGACTCCGGGAATACCCGAGAGCAATATGACTTGGCCATCACCTTCTTTGACTTTCTGCCACCTATCGAGCAGCAAGCCTAGTTCGCTTGAGCGTCCAATGAGCGGGGTAAGAGAGCCCGTATGCGCAGCCTCGAAGCGGCTAGCGGTATTTTTTGCCGAGAGCACGCGATACACGTGAAGAGGTTCAGTTACACCTTTGAGTTCCTGGAGCCCGACGTCCTGAAACTCAAAAGCTGCCCATACGAGACGCCTCGTCGAATCCGAGATGAGTACCGTATTGGCAGCGGCAAGGGTCTGTAGACGTGCGGCGATATTCGGCGTCTCTCCCACCGCGTCCATCGACCACGTACCGCTATCTCCAATCTCACCGACAACAACCGGACCCGAGCAAACACCCACTCGACAATTCAAGGTAACTGGCCCTGAAATTTTCGTAACTCCGGACACAATCTCCAGGCCGGCGTGAACAGCACGAACGGCGTCATCCTCGTGTGCACGGGGCCAACCGAAAAATGCCATCACTCCATCGCCGAAATAGCGGGCGACCTCGCCTCCATAGCGCCCAATCGCCGCGTTGCACTCTACCCGATACGCGTCAATGAGTTTTTGGAGATCCTCAGGATCTAACTTCTCCGATAGCTGCGTAGATCCCACCAGGTCACAGAACATCACTGTGATCTGACGGAATTCAGCGTCGCGATGTTGCACAAGAGAGGGTGGCAACACAGTGGCGCTTGAAAGCGCTATTGTTGTGCCGGTGGGCTGGCGCGCGGCCGTCAATGCTTCAATGGCCCTAAGCAGCTTCTTGCGGTGACCTAGCGAAGAAACTCCGAGTTTTTCGAGATCATTTTCCGTCAAATCCGGAAGGACGGAGTAGTCGATATTGTTTTCTGCGAAGGTTTTGGCGTACTGGCCTAGACCGTGTCTACCCAGCCACTCGGCTAAGTCGGTGGTTGTTGTCCTCGTCATTGCAGAGGCCCTTGCCTACTGCCGTAGTTCATTAAGAAGGAGTGGGGCTTCAGACCCACCATGTGGTGCCTCTGTCGCTTAAAACCAGGAAACCTTCTCCTCCGCACGATATCATCTCCCGCACACGATATGATATGAGGGTTCTTTTGACCGCCGAAATATTTGCTTCACCCGGCGTCGAGGCACAACTGCAGCTTGGCGACGACGCCAGCGCCGGTGCCCTACCCAGCTAACCATGGCGGCCGATCGCGAGCAGTCACGCGGCCCTCATCATTTCAAATCGCAACCGTACTATTACCCTATGGGAGAAAGGTTCCTTTCTCGTGCCTCACGCTATGTCAACTGCGATGACTATGGCGCTATTCCGCTCGCGCTGCGGGCCGAGCGCCGCGCTTTCCACTATGCAAAGGATATGTGCTGCGACGATACGGGAGCGCCTCTCCGAGCGCCTGCTCAAGCTCTTCAAGCATCTCCGCTTCGGATTTGAGAAGCTCGTGATTATATCCCTCCGCCAGAATCAATGCTGATTCATAGGTCTCCTGAACGACTCTGATACGATCATTCGCGGGAAGGGAGGCGACGAACTTGATCGTTTCTTCGACGTGAGTGGCCTCGCTTCCGAGGGAGCTGTGACTTCTGAGGAAGCGGGTCGCATCGACGTCATCCGGACACATTGTCTGCACCTTCTCGATATCGGTTTCCTGCTTGAGCGCGGCGATGCGCTCCAGGCAGTACGAATAGCCGATGCAGCCCATCGGATAGTCCTGGATGCAGAGGTCATCGAAGCGCTTGCAAAGCGGCTTGATGCCCTCCGGAATGAAATTGGCGACGAGGCGCTCGCCGGGCACACCCAGCGCACGCAGATCCTTGAGCGCGAGCCGGTCGTGACCGGTCTCCTCGCGAGCACGCTCTTCAAGGTAGGCCGCGACCTCGGGCCTCCCCAGCTCCTTGAAGCGGCTGGCGGCCCGCCGGAGATTTCGAGGCGTGTTGACAGACGTGTGATAGGCGCCGGCCAGGGCGACGATATAGCCGGCGATCGTCGGGTCAGGGCACGCGAGGCGCTTTTCGATTCCCGCAAAACCGAGATTTATCGCGCCGTCGAGCAGCCCGAGCGTGCTGCCCACCGCACCCGCGCCCATCATCGGCGTCGCGAATGGATCTATGCCTTCTTTTGTACCGTCAGGCGTATGAAACCAGACCTCTCCCGACTCGCGAGCGATGATCGAAATATCGCCCGTGACGTTGACCCACTCCGTGACCGACCGTGCCATGCGAAACCTCCCATTTTCGAGTCCTCGCCCGCGCTCGCTTTGGAGGATGCGACTTGTTATGCGGACCGAGCTCGCTTCAAATCAAAGACACATCGCTTGAACCGACTCGCGACAGCGCTAGATCCCGTTCGGCGTAACGGCCATCAGCATCTTGGCCGTCTCAAGCAGAGGCGGAGCCGGCCCAGTCGCAGTCGTCATCGTCGCACGTGTCTTTCTCGGCACCACAAGGACGACTCCGTCAGTTACCGGCAGGCCTGCGTCTGCCAAACTGAAACCCTGGTCGTACTCGTCTTCCGTGATCACGATGGGTTGCGTCAAATAGATGCCCCGATCCTCGAGAACTGCTTTTGCGCGACTCGAGCGTTGTTGGTACTGTTGCTGGGGCGTTCCGACCCCTGCAAGCAGATCAGGGTAGAGGTCTTTCCAAGTATCGACGATCAATTGTGCGAGGGCATCATTTTGGTAGGAGAAATCAGCCACCTTATCTACTAAATTATCATCGTCTCCCCCTCTGGGGTTCAGCCAAACACCGCGCTTTTTTGGTTTAGGTGGTACTGCGTGCGCTGCTACAGGAAGCATTGCGCCGCCGGCGGCTCCTGCAAGGAGCCAACGCCGATTGATGCCGGAATTCGGTTGCGACTTGGTGTGCGAGGCCATGATCAATCCCTCCCTGCTGAAACCAGTTCGGTGTCTTACAGCCGCACTTTGTATTTTAGTTGTAGGATTTCGTCCTGACAAGTCTGCTGCAACACTGCCTAAATTGACCCCATAGAGTAGCGGATTAAGTCGCTGCCGCCGCGTGCGTCCTACTACGAAACCAAGTCGTCGCACGTGCTTTGACTTGCATGTGTGAATACGACTTACATAAGGAACTGTGACGACCTATCGCTGGTAAATCAGCTCGTGGCGAAGCTAGAAAAGGACCTGCGAAACCTCGAACTATCCGCTGAGGCAGCCAAGTACGACGACAAACGCTGACAAGGCGCTCGTTGGCGGCACGCGGCGAGCCATGGCAGCTCGCAATGTATCAGGCTACCGCTGTCAACCTGTTACGGCACCTGGGTTTGCGCAAAGCAGACGCTTGCGAATGGCCCCTTCAACGAGCGCGAGGGCTTCCTTGGCTTGTCGCGCTTCGGCCCGCGCCGCCGCCTTGCGGGCCTCAGCGTCGCGTCCGAGATGGGCGAAAGTGGACGCGAGACAGCGGTAACTTGCCGAATAGGAGGGGCTATGACGTCGGGCCTTCTTGGCAATGACGACGGCCTCGTCAAAGCGACGAAGCTCAATCAAAGGCGCTTCCCATCGCAGCGAACGTTAGGTGTAGCCCCGTGTCAACCGAGATGCGAAGAGCACGTTCAAAGCTCCGGAGCGCCTCCTCCGGCTGCCCCACAATTCTATAGACCCATCCTCAAATGCCATGCGAGAAATGAATTAGAATTGAGCGCAACCGCCCGGTCGGCCATTTCAATCTCACTTTCACAATCGCCGAATTTCGAGCGATTACGAACAACGATTTGAAGCGCGAGAGAGCGCGGTGATGATCTCTTAGACCATCCCATCGGCAAAATACTCCTGATCAGGATCGCCGCTCATGTTCTGAAGCGGAAGCACCGCAATGGAGGGTATGTTCGGAGTCGGGCTTGTCGCTCAATAAGATGAGGATAAGTAGCTTCCTCCGTTTCGCCTAAGGCAGCCACCTGACTGGCTCTTGAATGTTCTTGACGTCCTGGGCACCAAGGTCCGTGAACGCCAATGGCAAAATCTTCCGCATCTGATCGTATGTGACTCTCGAGATACAAACGCCTCCGCCAAGCGGAAGCACGATGAAAACAATTAGCCGAACAAGTCCAGCTTCAACCCCTCCTGCGGGGTCTTTGAAGCGTCCTTGCAAATAAGATGAAATGGCACTCCAAACGACCCCGACCAGCAATCCGCCGATAGCCCACCGCAGCGGCAAGCGGTTTATCCACTTGGCAGCAATCTGATCGTTCAAATCGCTCATCAAACCGACCTTTAGGAGAAATGGCGGGTGCGGCTAAGTACGGGCAGTTCAAGGATTAGCTGCCGCTCACGAAATCATAATCTGCTCTTGCTTGTGCTACTGCATTTTGAGCTTCCTCTATTTTGGGCCGACCCGTCTGCCGTATCGCTAAAATGCGGGCGTGCGCCTGCAATGCTTCGGCGTGTGCTGTCTTGGCCGCGCTCTCCGCCTTGTTCCGCAATGCCAGCATTTCCTGCTCTACCTTCGCGACATCCCTCGGATCAATGGGCTTGGCGGGGTCAAACCTGAACTTCGCCGCAATAGATTGCCGCCATTTCATCAACCGCTCCACTCTCTTCGGGCCAAAGCCGGGCACGGCACTTATGCGGTTCGGAACAAGATCCAGCGCGGTCTCGATGCCATACGAAGCGAGCGTCCGTTTGCGACCGGGCCCTATATCGTCAATCTTCGCGTTTTGCCGTGAACCAACGCAAAATTGCTGGTCGGCTTTGGGCCATTCCTGCTTATACACCTTCCGATCATGGTCCTGGCACGCGAGGATCTCCAGGCTGCTGAAGTAGCCGCGATCGGCAACGGCCTCGAGCGTCTCGGTCTTAAGAACAGCCTTCGCCTGCTTGGCCATATTGGCCAGTTGAGCCCGATCTGAGCCGCTGTTCGTGACCTCATGCGTCACAATCAGATGGTGCTCGGTATCCACGGCGACCTGCACATTGTAGCCGACAACGCCGGAACCACGGCCGCTCGTCGCCATCGATCGGCTGTCGGGATCGGTCAGGGAGATTTGCTGGTCGGGCGACGCGAGCATCTGCTTCTCGTAGACGGCAAGCTTGCCCATTTCCGCCTTCAGCTTCGTCAGTTTCTCGGTGAGCCTTGTTACTTTCTCCGCCAGCGCCTCCGTCGGTTCCTGTCGATCGGCGGTATCAAGTTGGCTCAAATAGCGCGCGACGCTCTCCTCCAGCTGGGCGCGCCGCCGCTCCACTTTCGCCCGTGTGAAGTTCTTGTCCCGGTTGTTCACGGCCTTGAACTTACTGCCATCGATGGCGACGCTCGCCGTCGCGAGAAGGCCCATCTCACGGCAGAGTTCGACGAAGCGAGCACATACCTTGCGCAATGCCAGGCCATTGTCTTTGCGGAAGTCCGCGATCGTCTTGTGATCGGGAGCGAGCCGGCCCAATAGCCACATGACCTCGACATTGCGTCCGGCCTCGCGCTCCAGCCGCCGGCTCGACTGCACTCGGTTCAGATAGCCGTAGATATACAGCTTCAGCAGAACCGAGGGATGGTACGACGGCCGACCAGTTGCCGCTGGCTCAACCCCCTCGAAGCTCATCTCGGCCAAGTCGAGCGCACCGACAAACACATCGATCACCCGAACAGGATTACTCTCGTCAATGAAATCATCGAGGCATTCGGGCAACAGCGTCCATTGCCCACGATCCGCCTCTTCAACGAAGCGCCTCATCAATTCCCCCCGCAGAATCACGAGGGAATCATACCAGCGGCACAGCGTTTTCACACAGCCAGGGTCAATTTCGGACTGGGCGAGCGCAGTTGGGAGTTCCGCTTTACTTCGATGAGCCGACATCGCGAGTTTGACGGCCTACGTCCGAAAAGTGCCAAGATCGGACTCGTGCCTTGGCTTAGCCGGTGGCAAAGAATTCCGGCAAAGGCCGATCCAATAAACTGATTGGAGGCTCACATGCCATGGACCGCAAACTCCATTTTTGAGGCGCGGCGCAATTTTGCACTGCTTGCGCTATCCCCGAAGTCAAATATCCGACGTCTTTGCAAGCAATTTAACATTAGCCCAAACACTGGTTATCAAACCTTAGAAAGGTATCGAGCCGAGGGCGAAAATGGCTTGCGAGATCGTTCGCGGGCCCCACATCGGACGCCGTTGCGCTCTTCCAAGGACACTGAATTGGCTGTCCTTTCCGTACGCGCGGACCACCCGAGGTGGGGCGGTCGAAAAATTGCTTCACATCTTAAATTTTTTGGTGCCGCTGTCGTTCCCGCGCCGTCAACGATCACTGCAATCTTAACTCGCAATGGGCGACTGAAAACGTCCCCCAAACAATCGGCACACATCTGGCTCTTGGCGATGCTTCACAACGACGGCAATCCCGAGGAACTCCCGCGCTCAATCATCGGCCACCCGGATCGGCAGATACTCCTTCAACGACTCAAGCGCGGACACTTGGGGGATCGACGGCGTTCAATAGCCATCTTGGCAAGCCGAAATGGCCTGCAAACTGGCGCGATCTGCAGCGCGCTCAATCTTAGTCGACAAATCTACCGTCGCTACGTCCGTTTGTTCGACGAGGGCGGGGCAGCAGCGCTATTCGCTCCGCGCATCAGCCCCCTTCGGAAATTTGATAGGGAAGCGGTGAAGAAGGCGGTTTTCAGCCTGCTTCATCAACCGCCCAGCAATTTTGGCATAAATCGCACGACGTGGAAAATGGCCGACTTGTCCCGAATAATGAAGGAAACGGGCCAGCCGGCTGGGGACGACGTCATTCGAAAAATTTTGAAGGAGGCAGGATACCGCTGGCGCAAAGCGCGCGTTGCGCTGACCTCTAATGATTCTGAATTTTCCGAGAAGCTCTGCCACATTCAGTCTATTCTCTCCGGACTGAGAGCGGACGAAGCTTTCTTTTCGATCGATGAATTCGGGCCCTTCGCGGTAAAGGCTCAGCCAGGACGGGCGCTCGTTGCCCCAAATGAGAAAACACTCGTCGCGCAGTGGCAGCGATCGAAGGGCTGTCTAATTCTCACAGCTGCCATTGAACTGTCCTCCAATCAGATTACTCATTTTTACAGCACGAAAAAGAACACTGATGAGATGATCCGTATGATGCAGGTTCTCCTCGCTCGATATGGCAATCGTCGAAAATTCTATCTCTCGTGGGATGCAGCATCGTGGCACGTCTCTAAGAAGCTATTTGAATGTATCGATGAGCACAATTTTTTTGCCGGCTATAAGGGTCCAACGGTCGAGACAGCGCCGCTTCCGGCAAGGGCTCAGTTCCTTAACGTGATAGAATCCGTTTTCAGTGGCATGTCTCGCGCGATAATTCAAAACAGCGACTATCAATCGGTGGATGACGCCAAAGCCGCAATCGACCGGTACTTCAGTGAGCGCAACGCCCACTTCAGAGATCATCCACGACGGGCTGGCGTGAAGGTGTGGGGAAAGGAGCCAACGCCGAGCAGATTTTCGGAATTCAACAATTGTAAAGATCCGCGGTTTCGCTAGACGGCGGCCTTGGACGATCTAATTGGCCAGATTTCAGAGCCTTTGGGATCCCCACCGGCGCGAGGCAATCGCCTCGCTTTCGCATCGTTCAGTATTTCCGGCAATTCCGCTTCGGGTCAATTGCGTCATTTTGGCTCTCGGCCGGCTAGTTCCGTTCTTCCCCTGTAAACGGACGTCATAATGGCCGGTCGTCATGTCTCAGAGGTGCCATTAACGGACTCATCCCGCAGGACGTTTTTGCTATTACAGATCAATGGCGCGCAAGATCGGCTCGACACAATATCTCCTGGGAAGGGACGGCCGCCACCGATTACTTGGATGCTTACTTCGACTTTTTCTTCATCTGTTCCGGTACAAGTGCCTCGGGAAGGAAGATCGGCTTGTCAGATGGCCACCAGGGCATCAGCTGAGGATGATAACCCTCCGGGTAGTATTTCTGCGGGGGGATTTCCGCATCACGAATAAATTGTGACTGTACGTCACGGCGCGTTGTTGGCGGCAGCGGCATGATCAATCCGCCTGATGTCGATACATCAAACTGGGGCGGCGCCATGTTCGGATACTTGGGCACGACGCCATCCCGCACCCAGATTTGGTCCTTGGTCATGTTCACCACCACCATGTCCGGCGCGCCAAACTGGAACGGCCCCTTCCAATGGTGGCGCACTTCTGCCACGAGTTCGGGCACCACGTACTCGTCATAGGACACGTGAGTTGCCATTGCGAGACGCGGCTTCACTTCATTGTAGAGGTAGCCAGCGGCGTAGGCGGGATTGTGCCAGCCATCAATGGTCGTGCGGGAAGTCAGGGGCATTGTGCCCGACACCGACGAACTGATGGCCACCGTCT
>NZ_JBWBWM010000034.1:0-79501 GCF_056174665.1 Bradyrhizobium sp. WYCCWR15520 | reverse complement strand
GATATCTTTGCCTATATCGAGGGCTTCTACAATCGGACTCGTCGTCACTCCGCCATCGGCTTTATCAGCCCGATCGAGATGGAGCTAAAAGCAGCTTAACCCTGTCCATTTTTTCGGGGGAAGATCAAATTGCATTGCGGAAATGACCTCTGCTTCAATCGATAGCGGACATAGCGCGTGACTGGCCCCGTGCCACGCTGACTTCGCCTTCGGGTCAACAGGCGACCTCGGCAACCCATCAGGCGCTAGTCCGCTCCACCCCACAAACCGGACATCTGCGCGCTCGTCACGCAAGTCAGCAACGGGCCAGAGACTGACTATCTCTGGTCTGTCACCGCTACGCTAGCGAATGCTCGAGGAAAAAACGCAGCATCTCTCTTGTTGCGTCCGGTCCTCGCGGGTCAGTATAGGAGCCCACGGAGCTTCCCCCCGACCATGCGTGTCCGGCTCCGTGGATGCTCCAGTGCTCGAAGACGTGGCGCCCACTGGCATCGCTATGGACGGTACGAGTATAGGCGTGACCTCCAGCCACCTGCCCGCGATGCACGTTTCTCTCCGTGCGCGTTGCCTCGATGGACTGCTTGATAATTTGATCGCCATTGTTTGGGTGCACTGTACTGTCGCGATCGCCATGAAAAACAATGGTCGGAACAGTTGGCCGGTCGGTTAAAACCGCCCGATCGTCGAAGCCGCCGCCTTGTCGCATGGCGAGGAACGCAGACGGAAGGTCGATGGCGGCACCACATGCGAGGCCGGAATGTACACCAACGGCCGCGTATAGATCGCCATATGTTGCTCCCATGATGGCGGCTGCGGCCGCTCCGGCCGAAAGTCCGGCAACGTAGACTCGCTTTGGATCAACTGAGTACTCGCGCATGATTTGGCGCGTGATCCCCGCGATAAGCGAGGGTTCGCCGGTGTCACGCTGCTGGTCGGTGGTGCGAAACCAGTTCCAGCATTTCGCCTGATTTGCCTCGCTGCGCTGCGCGGGATAGACTACAAAGCAAGGTTGCGTTTCTGCGACAAAGTTCATTCTCGTGCCGGCGGCGAAATCTTCCGGCGATTGGGTGCAACCGTGGAGCATGACGATCAACGGAAGCGGTTGCCCATGATAACCACTCGGAATGAAGAGCCTGTAGGCACGGCTTCCTGCAGAATTGCTATAGCTACCGTCGATAAATCTCGCACGCTCCGGCACGATGTCGCGCGACGACAGCGGAGTCCGCTTGGTTGCACCCCGCAATCGGAGCCCAGCAAAATTGTTTGTGCGATTTGACGGTGCGTTGAACTCGCGCGGTTGAGTGGAAGTGGTCCGCGGTAACTGCGAGCTCTCCGTTTCCTTAACCCAATTTGCTTTCGCGTCTATTATTGACGGCGTACCTCCTGGGAGGGCGATGGGATCGGTGCGGAATGTCGCGTCCGTCGTCCTTTCACCGCGAAGCATGTGCTGGAGAAGTGCCGTGGCCTCGACGAGTCGGCCCGCGCGGGTGAGACTTGTAGCTTCGCGAATGATGTCCTGGTTGAGCATCGTCATCACCGCGTCCTGTCGGCGAGCGCGGCTTTCACCGCCGGACTGGCATGGAGGGCTCCGAGCACCGAGACCGAGGCAATCGTGGCGCGAGCAAGCTCCGGCGTGACATCATTGGCAATTGTCGCAAGGCCCAGCACATTGATGTGCAGCATCTCGCCGGCTCGTCGCACCGTCTCGAGATCCTCACGGCTGTAATTCCGCAGACCCAGGTCAAGACTTTTCCGAGCAGTCGACTGTTTGACCACATCCGCATGACGTTCGAGCTGGTTGCGGATGGCTGTGCGAATGAAATCGGTTCGGTTCGAGTAGAACCCTTCCTGGACCATGAGGTCGACGTGCCCAAGGTCGACATAACCCAGATTGATCGTGATTTTTTCCGTATCGGCCGGCTTCGGTCGGAGTTCGCGGACATTATTCGACATTGTTTACCCTCCATGCACCATCCGTATAGATGGTACATGGATGTCGGCACGGGAATCTTCAAGGGCGTCGTGCCAAGATATTCGCCCTTGGCGGGCCATTACGCCCAGGAAATGCCGGTCCACCACTTGAAGCATGGTCCAAGTTCGCGGGCCGACCAGATATGGAAAACCCCGGGGCTTCCGGGGTTTTGTTTGTCGTGGCCGCTGCGACGCGATCAGCCTCGAAGATCAGCCTTGAGGATTGCGCGCCATAAAGCTGTCGTAGCCGAGCTCGGCGACCTGGAACCACTGGTATCCGTTGGTCGTGAACGAGTTCATGGACTCCAGCACCTTCTTGAAATTGGGGTTGGACGCCGCGGTCTCGGCGTACAATTCCTTGGTCGCTTTCAGGCAGGCCTGCATGATCGGCGGCGAGAAGCTGTGCAGCTTGGTGCCGCCTGCCAGCAGTTTCTTCAGCGCCGGCGGGTTGCCCTGGTCGTACTTGGCCATCATCCAGCTATTGGCGGCCTGGCCGGCCTGCTCGATGACGCTCTGATAGTATTTCGGCAGCGAATTCCACTTATCCAGGTTGACGAGGCCGAGCAGCATCGGGCCGCCTTCCCACCAGCCGGGATAGTAATAATGCGGCGCTACCTTGTTGAAGCCGAGCTTCTCGTCGTCATATGGCCCGACCCATTCCGCCGCATCGATCGTGCCCTTTTCGAGCGCGGGATAGATGTCGCCGCCGGCGAGCTGCTGCGGCACGACGCCGAGCTTCTGCATCACGCGGCCGGCAAAGCCGCCGATGCGCATCTTCAGGCCCTTTAGATCGTCGACGGTGTTGATCTCCTTGCGAAACCAGCCGCCCATCTGGCAGCCGGTGTTGCCAGCCAGAAACGACGTGACGTTGTAGCCCTTGTAGAACTGGTTGAGCAGGTCCCTGCCGCCGCCCAGCATGTACCAGGCCTGGTTAAGGCGCTGGTTGGGACCGAACGGCACCGCCGTTCCGAAAGCAAATGTCGGGTCCTTGCCAAAGTAATAATAAGACGCGGTATGGCCTATCTCGACGGTGCCGTTCTGCACGGCATCGAGCACCTGCAGGCCGGGAACGATTTCGCCGCCGGCGAAGGCCTGGATCTGGAACTTGTTGTCGGTGGCTTCGCCAACGAGCTTGGCCATCAGCTCCACCCCGCCCCACAGGGTGTCGAGCGATTTCGGCCAGCTGGCGGTCAGGCGCCATTTGAGCTCCGGCATCGATTGAGCAATAGCGGGGGCCGCCAAGGTCGCGGCGCCGGCCGCGCCAATACCGGTCACTTTAAGAAAATCTCTTCTTTTCATTGAATCCTTCCCTGTTGGTGATGCGTGCCATGGCCTTCTTGGCGAGGCCTTCATAGCCACCATGGAACAATCGGTTCCGGATTTCCATCCCGAACTATACGGGCAAACAAAAAAGCCCGGCCTTCCTAGCGAAGGCCGGGCCCCTTTTTCTACGACTTAAGACGTAATCAGCCGCGGGTGCGCGAGCGGATCATGAAGCTGTCATAGGTGTATTCGGCAACCTGCCACCACAGATATTGGTCGGAGCGGTAGGCCTGCATCGCATCGATCGACTTCTTGAAGTCGGCGTTCTTGCCGGAGATCTCGGCCCACAGCTCGTTGGTCGACTTCAGGCAGGCTTCCAGCACTTCATTGGTGAAGGGACGAAGCTGGGTGCCGCCGGCGACCAGACGCTTCAGCGCGGTCGGATTCTGCATGTCGTAGCGCGCGTTCATCCAGGTGTTGGCGTGCGCGCAGGCGTTGGTCAGAATCGCCTGGTAGTTCTTCGGCAGCGAATTCCACTTCTCGAGATTGACGAAGGAGTGGATCATCGGGCCGCCTTCCCAGAAGCCCGGGTAGTAGTAGTACTTCGCGACCTTCGCGAAACCGAGCTTTTCATCGTCATAGGGGCCGACCCACTCGGCCGCATCGATGGTACCCTTTTCGAGCGCCGGGTAGATTTCACCGCCGGCGAGCTGCTGCGGCACGACGCCGACCTTCTGCAGAACCTGACCGGCGATGCCGCCGATGCGCATCTTCAGGCCCGAGAGGTCGGCAACTGTCTTGATCTCCTTGCGGAACCAGCCGCCCATCTGCGAGCCGGTGTTGCCAGTGGGGAAACCGATCACGCCGAACTTCTTGAAGAACTCGTTGCCGAGCTCCATGCCGCCGCCCTGGTACCACCAGGAATTCTGCTGGCGCGCATTGAGGCCGAACGGGACCGAGGCGTAGATCGCAAAGGTCGGGTCCTTGCCGACGTAATAATACGAGACGGTGTGGCACATCTCGACGGTGTTGTTGGAGGTCGCGTCCAGCGCCTGCAGACCGGGAACGATTTCGCCGGCCGCGAACACCTGGATCTGAAACTTGTTGTCGGTCATCTCGGCGACGTACTTCGCCACCTGCTCGGCACCGCCATAGATGGTATCGAGCGACTTCGGGAAGCTCGACGTCAGGCGCCATTTGATCTCAGGCGATGATTGCGCGATCGCCGGCGAGGCAACGGCTGTCGCGGCAGCACCGGCCGCTGAAACCTTCAAAAAATCACGACGCTTCATTCAAGTCTCCTTAAGACGGGACGTTTCCATATTCCTGGAGCATGTCCTCCGGCGGGGCGAATTCCGCGTCATCCGGGGCGCTCTGGCGGGGCGGCTTTAACACGGAAGTTGGCTAGCGAAAACGCGACAAAGGCATGACTGCACTGATTAAAACCAAAGTCTTATGGGGGTCATAAGGCGAGCTTACGCCGCGGCAATGGCGCCCTGAAGCTGGTCGCGAACCCTGGTCCCGATGGCCCGGTAGATCGCGGCATGCGGCCCGGCCGGCTCGCTCACCACCACCGGATTACCTTCGTCCGAGGTGGTGCGGATCGACATGTGCAAGGGGATCTCGCCCAGGAATGGGACACCCAGCCGTTCCGCTTCATGCCGCGCGCCGCCATGGCCGAAAATGTCCGAGCGCGTGCCGCACTCCGGGCACTGGAAATAGCTCATGTTCTCGACAATGCCGAGCACCGGCACGTTGACCTTCTTGAACATCGCAAGGCCCCTACGCGCGTCGATCAGCGAGAGGTCCTGCGGGGTCGAGATGATCACCGCTCCCTTCAGCGGCACGTTCTGCGCCAGCGTCAGTTGCGCATCGCCAGTGCCGGGCGGCATGTCGACGACGAGAATATCGAGCGTGCCCCACGCGACATCGCGCAGCATCTGGGTGATCGCCGACATCACCATCGGTCCGCGCCAGATCATCGCGGTGTCTTCCTCGACCAGGAAACCGATCGACATGATCGACAGCCCGAAGCGCTTGATCGGAATCATCTTCCTGTTGTCGTCGAGTTGCGGCTTCTCGCTGATGCCGGTCAGCCGCGGCACCGACGGGCCGTAAATGTCGGCGTCGAGCAGGCCGACGCGCAGGCCGAGGTCGCGCAGGCCGAGCGCCAGGTTGAGTGCGGTGGTCGACTTGCCGACGCCGCCCTTGCCCGAGGCGACCGCAATGACGGCGGCAACGCCTGGAATTTCGGCTTGCCGGGACATCGGCGAGGCCGCGCCCTGCGGCGGTCGGTGGGCGGAAGCGGGTTGCACGCCGTGTGAATGCCGGTGCGCCGCGGGCGCCGCCTGCGGCGACCCCGGCTTGCGCTCGGCGGTGAGCGCGATCATCGCGGTGCTGACGCCGGGAATTGCGCGCACCGCCGCTTCGGCCTGCGCGCGCACGCTTTCCCAGGCTCTCGCTTCGGCGGCGTCGACATTGATGGAGAAGAACACCTTGCCATCGGTGACCGAAATCGCCGACAGCACGTTGGCATTGGTCAGGGGCACGCCACGGGGCGAAGCCACCTGCTTAAGGGAATCGAGAACCTGTTGCTGCGTTACGCTCACTCGCGCATCTCCTGAAGCCCCTGCGGCTCCGATTGAGAACCGGGCCCTACTCGCTTGTATCGACGCGCTTTCTTGACGCGGCCCGATCCGCCCCCGGAGCAAATCCGCGAGCGGGGCTGCGTTCCAAAACGCCTTGCCCGTCCGATGCGACCCAATAGAGCGGTTCAGCGCAAAAGGCTACCTCGCGCCCACGTCGTCCTGCCGCTCGGCGGGGGCCGCAGCGGTCTTTTCCTTGGCGGCCTCGTAGTTCAGTTCGATCATGACGCCGTTGGGGTCATTGACGAAGATCTGCCAGAGGTCGCCGCCCGGAACCTGCCGGGAGTCGTAGGCCATGCCCTTCTGTTCCAGCCGCTGCTTCATGCCGTCAAAGCCGTAGCTCGCGAATGCGACATGGTGGACGACGCCGGAATCCGGCTTCTGCGGTTCCTCGGTCTTGGAGATATCGACGAGGTGCACCACCGCCTTGCCCTCGCTGTACATCCACGCCCCGGGGAATGCGAAGTTGGGCCGGGCGCCCTTTTCCAGGCCCAGAATGTCCTCATAGAACCGTACCGTATCGGCAAGGTTGCGGGTCCGGATATTGAAATGATCGAGCACGCCGACACTGACGCCCATGCGATGTCACTCCCTTTTTTGTGAGGTTCTTGAGGGACCTATCCTAACACGAATCCGGCCCCGCCAACCAACGAAGGCGTTGCCCTCCCCTGCGCAGCGGGTATGGTGCGGCTCCTCCAAAAACACCGTCCGGCCGGCCCAACGTCGCCGGCCAAAACTCCAAGGTATCGCACATGGCTAAAGTCGCTTTTCTCGGTCTCGGCGTAATGGGTTTCCCCATGGCAGGCCATCTGGTGAAAAAAGGCGGCCACGAAGTGACCGTGTACAACCGGACCGGAGCCAAGGCGAAGGAATGGGCGGACAAATTCGGCGGGCGTACCGCGCCGACGCCGAAGGCGGCCGCCGAAGGTCAGGATTTCGTAATGTGCTGCGTCGGCAATGACAACGACCTGCGCGCGGTCACGATCGGCACCGAGGGCGCGTTTGCCGGCATGAAGAAGGACGCCATCTTCGTCGATCACACCACCGCCTCCGCCGAGGTCGCCGGCGAGCTCGATGCCGCCGCCGTCAAGGCGGGCTTCAAGTTCATCGACGCGCCGGTGTCCGGCGGTCAGGCGGGTGCGGAAAACGGCGTGCTGACAGTGATGTGCGGTGGCAAGGAAGACGCCTATGCCGCTGCCGAGCCGATCATTTCCGGCGCCTACGCAAGGATGTGCAAACTGCTTGGGCCCGCCGGCGCCGGCCAGCTCACCAAGATGGTCAATCAGATCTGCATCGCAGGCCTGGTCCAGGGCCTGTCCGAGGGGATTCACTTCGCCAAGAAGTCGGGGCTCGACGTCCCCTCGGTGATCGAGACCATCTCCAAGGGCGCGGCGCAGTCCTGGCAGATGGAGAACCGCTACAAGACCATGAATGACGGCAAGTTCGACTTCGGCTTTGCGGTGGAATGGATGCGCAAGGATCTCTCGATCTGCATTGCAGAGGCTCGCCGCAACGGCGCCAACCTGCCGGTGACCGCCCTCGTCGACCAGTTCTACGCCGAGGTCGAGAAGATGGGTGGCAAGCGCTGGGATACGTCGAGCCTTTTGGCCCGGCTGGAGCGCTGAGTTAAAGAATCAGGTTAAGGCGACGAGCCAGACCCCCGCTTCTTGTCCTGTCGGAAGCGGGGGTTCCCTCCACTCGACTGGTTAATTTTAACTTCCCGTTAACGAGAATTTTTAGCTCTTTAAGTCATCGCTTAATGATTTCGCGGCACAGATAGACAATGCAAGAGCCCGCGCGGTTCGCGGGCAGGATTTGTGTTGTTCGATGAGTAACGCCGCAGAAAAGCCTGAGGTTGTCCAGCTTCCGGCGGAAGCGCAGGTCGCACCACCGGTGAATACGCGGCGCGTGGCAGCACAACGGGTGCGCGAGGCGCGCGATCGGTTAACGTCGACCAGCGGAACGCGCCCCGCTTTCGATACCGAACTGCTCCGGCAATACGCCCAGACCCGGGTATCGGCTTCCTTCGTCGTCATGCTGCTGGTGGTTGCGACCGGCGTGCTGTTCGGCCTCTGGAAGTATATCGTGCCGGCCGCGGTCTGGACCTTCGGCATGCTCTGCATCCATGCCGCGATCATCCGCAACTGCAAGCGTTTCCTTCGCGAGCAGCCCACGCTTGCCGAAACGCGCAAATGGCAGACGCGGTTCGTGCTGCTCGACCTGCTCTACGGCCTGTGCTGGACTGCGATCCTGCTGCATCCGGCCGGCCTCGACACCGTCTCGAACACGATGATGATGTTCCTGATGCTGCTGGTGATCGCGGTGTCGAGCATGCTGGCGGCGACACTGCCGATCGCGGCGGTGGCGGCAACCGCGCCGGTGACGGCCGCGATCGCGCTCAACTTCGTGATGGGCGGCACTTTCGATAATTACGCCCTCGCACTGCTGGCGGTCGCCGCCGAATGCTATTTTGCGCTGCTGGCCCATCAGCTTCATTCGACGACGCTGCAGACCCTGGAAGCGCGCGCCGAAAAGGACGCGCTGATCGGCGAGCTCGAACAGGCCAAGGCGATCTCGGACGAAGCGCGGCACCGCGCCGAATCCGCCAACGTCGCCAAGTCGCGCTTTCTGGCGCAGATGAGCCACGAGCTCCGCACGCCGCTGAACGCGATCCTCGGATTCTCCGAGGTGATGAAGAGCGAGATTTTCGGCGCGCACGCCGTGGCGGTCTACAAGGAATACTCCGCCGACATCCACCATTCGGGCGTCCACCTGCTCAATCTCATCAACGAGATTCTCGATCTGTCGCGGATCGAGGCCGGCCGCTACGAACTCAACGAGGAAGCGGTGGCGCTCGTGCACGTCGTCGCCGACTGCCATCATCTCTTGAAGCTGCGCGCGAGCAGCCGCGGCATCACTATCCACGAGGTGTTCGAGCACGGCATGCCCCGGATCTGGGGCGACGAGCGCGCCACGCGTCAGGTCGTGCTCAATCTCATATCCAACTCGATCAAGTTCACCCCGCCGGGCGGCGACATCTGGCTCAAGGTCGGCTGGACCGCATCCGGCGGCCAATATCTCAGCGTCAAGGACACCGGCTCCGGCATTGCCGAGGACGAAATCCCGATCGTGCTGGCCTCGTTCGGCCAGGGCTCCAACTCGATCAAATCAGCCGAACAGGGCGCAGGCCTGGGCCTGCCGATCGCCAAGAGCCTGATCGACATGCATGGCGGCACCTTCACGCTGAAATCGAAACTGCGGATCGGCACCGAAGTCATCGTCACCTTCCCGCCGGAGCGCGTGATGAGCGCGCTGGCGCCAATGGCCGAGGAGGCCCCGCCCCTGCAGCCGGAACCCGCCGTCACGGCGGCCGACGAGAAGCGGCGGGCGCGCCACAAACCGATCATGAGTGCCGGCACGGGACTATGACCGCAAGCGCTTGCGCAAGGGATGTAAACCACTTCACTATCAGCGAATGAGCAAAGAAACGCCGTGTATCGCAGTCTGTATGATGGATCCCAAAACCAAACTCTGCTTCGGCTGCGGACGAACGTTGCCGGAGATCGCGCGCTGGCACCGCATGGAAACGGCGGAGCGGCTGGCCGTGATGGAAGGGCTTGCGGCGCGCATGGCGGACGCCGGTCTGGTGCCGATACCGCCGCGCAGCGAGCGCGGCTGATCACCGGGCGAACCTGCGGAGGCGCCAAGTGATCCGCATCCTGCTCGTCCTGGCGATGCTCGCGGCCACCGCCGGCGCTGTCGTCGCCTATGGCGATCCCGACCAGATCGCGCGCGCCGGCAACTCGGTATCGAAAATGCTGCGGCAACGCAGCCTGGAGCCGGCGCCCGCCGTGGAGATCGCGCGCGGCAGAGCCGGCGAATTCGCGCTCCACGCCAAGATCAACGGCGTCAAGGCGCCGATGGTGATCGACACCGGCGCAACCTCGGTGGTGCTGACCTGGGAAACGGCGAAAGCGATCGGCCTGCCGATCGAGATGCTCGAATATAATGTCGATGTCGAAACCGCCGGCGGTCACACCAAGGCGGCGCGGCTGACGCTCGATCGTCTCGCGGTCGGCGCGCTCGTCGAAAAATCGATCCCGGCGCTGGTGGTGCCGCGCGGGCAGATGAAGACCAACCTGCTTGGCATGAGTTTTCTGGACCGCCTGGAAAGCTGGGGCGTGCAGGCCGACAAGGTGATGCTGCACGGCTATCCCGACGTCGCCGGCCGGAGCAAGCGCCGCACGGCGGCGAATTAGCGCGTCGTCGGTTCTGATCGAACCAGAACCGACAATGCTCTAGATTCTTATTTTGACGCGTTTTCTTCGCAGCTCTGATCGGTCAACGCACTTCGAAGATCATGTTGAACGGCGTCTCGGTCGCGCGGCGAAAGCGCTTGAAGCCCGCTTCAGTCGCCACCTGCCGCAATCTGCTTTCACCCGCCTGCGCGCCGAGCCCCAAGCCCACTTCCTGAGAGAGTGAGGCCGGCGTGCAAATGAATGTCGAGGCGTGATAGAAGATGCATCCCACCGGGTTGAGATTATCTTTGAGATTGTCATGAGCAAACGGCTCGACGATCATCCACGACCCATCCTTGGCCAGCGTTTCCTTGACATGCTTGCCTGCACCCACGGGGTCGCCCATGTCATGCAGGCAATCGAAGAACGCCACCAGATCATAGTCTTTCGCCGGAAAATCCTTGGCACTGGCCTGCGCGAACGTAATGCGGTCCCCAACTCCCGCTTCCTGCGCCAAGACCTTCGCGCGTTCAATCGAAGGTTTGTGGTAATCGAACCCGAAGAACTCTGAATTGGGGTAGGCCTGCGCCATCACAATCGTAGAGGCGCCGTGGCCGCATCCGACATCGGCCACCCTGGCGCCAGCTTTCAATTTCGCTTCGACGCCTTCGAGCGTCGGAATCCAGTTCGAAACCAGATTGGCGTTATAGCCCGGCCTGAAGAAGCGTTCGGTGCCGGAGAAAAGACACTTCGAATGCTCGTGCCAACCAACGCCTTTGCCAGTTCGAAACGCTTCGGCGACTTTTGGTTCATCGAGATAGGTGGCCTGCACGACATCGAATGCACCGGCAAAGAAAGCTGGCGACCCCTCTTCGGCGAATGCCATGGCTTGTTCCGCCGAGAGTGAGAACGCATTTTTTTCGGGGTGGTAGTCGATGTATCCAGAGGCGGCCTGCCCGGACAGCCATTCGCGCACATAACGCTCATGCAGACCAGTCTTCCTG
This sequence comes from Bradyrhizobium sp. WYCCWR15520, assembly GCF_056174665.1. Classification (NCBI taxonomy): domain Bacteria; kingdom Pseudomonadati; phylum Pseudomonadota; class Alphaproteobacteria; order Hyphomicrobiales; family Nitrobacteraceae; genus Bradyrhizobium; species Bradyrhizobium sp. WYCCWR15520. The sequence goes on along the minus strand of NZ_JBWBWM010000034.1, from coordinate 68,380 downwards.
GCGAGCTCGGACGGAGTGACCACAGCACCATCCGCCATCGCCTTGTACAGCCCGAGGCGATCGCCGAGCAGTATGCTTGCGCCGCCCAGTGAGATGCCGAGGTCGCCGACCAGCTTTGCTACGAGCGCGTTCAACTTTTCAAGATTTGGTTCACGCATTGCAGCTTTCTCCACTCTTTGAGAACAGCCCCAGCGTTGGTTAAACAAACCTAGGACGACTGACGGATTTCAAATGTGAAGGGGTTCACGGTTCCACGAATGGCCGTGCGCCGACATCGATCATCACCGGATCGATGTACGTTTTGTGCCATAACAGGACCCATGCACCGCATAACGGCACCTCCGCTCATGCGCAGGCGTTCGTCGCCAGAACACCGCATCCGCTAAAGAGATGGCTGCCGCCGGCAAAGCCAAACGGTTAACCCTGTCGGCAAACGCCCTGTACGAGGGTCGGGTTGTTAAGTCAGCCGCCGCCAAGTTGCCTCATTAGATCGGAGAATTTTCACCGGCACAAATTTAAGCCGGAGGACATCATGCTGAGAATGGTGTCGTTGGGCCTCCTCATCCCATTGGGTGTAGGCGTACTGGCGGCAATGGAACTCAGAGCTCCACCGCGTAGTGCAGTGGTGATCGTCCAGCCCCTCGCCGAGACAGGCGCAGGCATTTCCGATTCACATGGTGCGCTGGCGAAGGCTGATCGACTTGAAAGTACCGCTGCGAGCAGCGAGACGCCAGCACAGCCTGCTCTAGTCGACGAACGCATTTCTCCGTCGGAAGGCGTCAGTATCGGTTCTTCGGAGCCCCCGAGGGTGATCAACCGCCATCGGCACGCTCCCAAATCAAAGAAGGTCGCTACCGCTGCCCTTCCTAAGCCGAAGCCAAAGCCAACCGATATCAAGCGAACTACCATTTCCGAGCGGTCAAAAGCCGCCAGCGCCACCGAACCCTGTCGGCTGAGCGCGTTTGGTGGCTTGCGCAAGGCTTTGAATTCAGTCGACTGCGAAATTTGATTCAGCGAACATAATTCCTCCTGGAACGGCTTCGGTCGCTCTCTTCAGAACTTGATGAGCAAGCCCGACCTCAGGCCCAATCCACCCGAAGCGGACGAGGTCTGCTTCGGATCACTCGCGTCGTTTTGGTGTACCGATCACATCTGGTCTGCCCCGACAAACAGACATCCGCTGTCGGACGTCTCAAAGGTGCCAGGGGCGGAAGCGATGCAGACCCGCGGCGTCGCGAAACGGCGATTGTGCGACACATCGAAAGCGGCTCGGTTAAACCACTTCCCTGTCTAAGGAGAGTAGCCGCCGCGCCGGTCCCTCCCCATCTTGGATGCGGGGGAAGCACCTCCTCGTGTGCCATCGGAGATGGGCAATGAGCATGAGAACCTTTTGCACGCTTGCCGCCGCCATCTTTGCCCTGATCGCAGTTCTGCAGTTGATCCGGATTGTGATGGGATGGTCCGTCACCTTGAACGGCGTAGATGTGCCGTTCTGGGCGAGCTGGATTGCAGTTATCGTAGCGGGCGCGTTGAGCTTCGTCGGCTTCCGCGCCGCCATGCGCAGCTAATGGCCAGCAGAGCCCGATCGCGCTAATGCGAAAAAGTCAGGCTTTGGTCTTTGCCGCCTTGCGCGCCTTGTTCGCTTCCTCGATCTCGGGTTCGAGCGATTTCAGGCTCTCGTAGATCTCGGCCAGGACCGTCTTCAGGTCGGAAATGTTTTTCGACGGGAAATCGCGAACCGCGACCTCCTCGAAGTGGATGGCGATCGGGATCAACTCCTCGACTAGTGTGCGCCCCTTCGGGGTGAGGTTGATCGCGACGGTGCGGCCGTTGTCCTTCAGCCGCGCGCGCGTGACGAGGCCACGGCGTTTCATCTCGCCAACCAGCCGCGACAATGTCGATATCTCGATCGTCGTCATCGCAGCGAGATCGCCGAGCCGCTGATCGCCGGTTTCCCACAGCGCGGCCATCACGCGATACATCGGCAGGGTCACGCCATAACCGGCAATGCGCCTGGAAAACAGCTCACCCATCTGCACGCCGACGCGGTTGAGCAGATACGGAAAGGAATTTGTCAGCCTGTACAAGGTCTTGCAATCCGTGCTGTCGCAATTGTTGCGACCCTCCAATAGCTGGGCGCCGATCGCTTTTCAAGGCAATTGTTGCATTTGAAAATTTCCGCTTGACTGATATTTGCAACTGCAACTATTGTTTTGGAAAGTTAAGCCGCGGAGAAGAGCGGACCGTTCAGTGGAGGAAACCATGTCGCTGGATTCGGCATCCGACGAATTGCGGGAAACGTTCAAGCGCGCGTTGCGGCGATTTCCCGCCGCCGTGTCGGTCATCACATCGTCAGACCAGAACCGCCGCCACGGCATGACGGCAACCGCGGTAACCTCGCTGTCGCTTGACCCGCCTTCCCTGATCGTCTGCGTCAACCAGCAGACGCTGCTGCACGACATCATGCTGCTGGCGCGCCGGTTCTGCGTCAACGTGCTGCGCCGTGATCAGGTCACTCTTTCATCTGCCTTCAGCGGCGCGCTCCCGGCCGAAGAACGGTTCGGGCTCGGCGACTGGATGACCTCTGCAGAGGGCGTCACCTATCTCGCCGATGCGCAGATCAACATCTTCTGCAAGAAGGCAGCCGCCGTCCCCTACGGCACGCACACCATTTTCATCGGCGAAGCCGAGACCGTGAACGTCCGCGATCCGATCGAGCCGCTGATCTACCAGGATGCGACCTACTGCTTCTCGGTGCCGCACGACAGCCAGGCTGCGTGAATCCGCCTGCCGCCAAGCCGCCTTTCAGACAATCGAAGATACGGAGCAAACCAATGGTATCAGTCGCCCAGTTGAAGGACGTGCCGGCGCTATCAGCCCCTCGCCCCGACCTTGCCGAGTTGCGCAGCCGCGTGGCGCAGATCGCGCCGCAGATCAAGGCGCGCGCCCACAATACCGAGAAGGCCGGGCGCGTTCCCGAAGAGAACATCACCGCATTGCGCCACATCGGCTATTTCGACATCGTCAAGCCCGCGATGTTCGGCGGCTACGAGTATGATTTCGACGTGCTGGTCGAACTGAACATCGAGCTGGCGAAAAGCTGCGCCTCGACGGCGTGGGTCGGCGGCCTGCTCGCGGCCCATCAATGGCTGATCGCGGGATTTCCGGAAGCCGCGCAGCGCGACGTCTGGGACACTAATCCCGATGCCGTGGCCTGCGGCTCCTACGCGCCGGCCGCCAAGGCGATCGAGGTCGAGGGCGGCTATCGCTTGAGCGGCCGCTGGTCGTTCGCCAGCGGCTGCGACAACGCGCAATGGTCGCTCTGCGCGGCGCTGTTGCCGTCGAAGACAGACAGCGGCCAGTTTGCGCCGGCCTTCCTGCTGGTCCCTGCCTCCGACTACGTCATCGACGATACCTGGAATGTCGTTGGCCTCAGCGGCACCGGCAGCAAGACGCTGGTTCTCGCGGACGTGTTCGTACCGGCGCACCGCCTGTTGTCATTCGCCGACACCACGTCCGGAAAGACGCCGGGCGCCGCACTCTATGCCGCCAACCCGGCCTTCTCGATCCCGATGCTGTCGAACATTCCCTCCTGCCTGGCATCCACCGCGGTCGGCGCCGCCGCCGGCGCGCTGGAGGACTATCTCGCCGTCACCGCGCGGCGCGTCACCCGCGGCGCGGTGGCCGGCCACAACAATCGCATGGCGGAATTTCCAACCATCCAGTTGCGGGTGGCCGAAGCCACAGCCTCCGTCGACGCCGCGCGCGAAGTGCTGCTGCGCGATCTTCGCGACCGTGCGGCAACCATCCGTGCCGGCAACCCGGTCTCGGTCGAGGACCGTATCGTCAGCCGCCGCGGCCAGGCGTTCTCGGTCGCACTCGCGATCCGCGCCAGCGAAGCGCTGAACGCCTCGACCGGCGGGCTAGGCCTCGATCTTTCCAATCCGGTGCAGCGCGCCTGGCGCGACGCCAATGCCGTCGGCCGCCACATCAGCATGAACTGGGACGCCGTCGGCACGATGTACGGCCAGCTCGCGCTCGGGCTGACGCCGCAGGGACAGTACTAATCAACATCGGACATCAGCGAGGACGACATGCAGGGCAAGATCGCACTAGAGGAACATTTCGCCATTCCGGACACGCTGATGGATTCAGCGGGCTTCGTCCCGGAATCCTACTGGCCGGAATTGAAAGACCGCCTCCTGGACATCCAGGACAAGCGGCTGGCGCAGATGGACCAGCACGGCATCGAAATGATGATCCTGTCCTTGAACGCGCCGGCGGTTCAAGCCATTCCCGACGTCGCCCGTGCCAACGAGATTGCGATCCGGGCCAATGATTTCCTTGCCGAGCAGGTGGCAAAACGGCCGTCGCGGTTTCAGGCCTTTGCCGCGCTGCCGATGCAGGATCCGGATCTCGCGATCAAGGAGCTTGAGCGCTGCATCAAAGCGCTCGGCTTCCGCGGTGCGCTGGTCAACGGCTTTTCGCAGATCGGCGACGGCAAGCGTCCCGTCTATTACGACCTGCCGCAATACTGGCCGTTCTGGGCCAAGGTCGAAGAGACCGGCCTGCCCTTCTACCTTCACCCGCGCAATCCCTTGCCGGAAGACTGTGCGATCTATGAGGGACATCCGTGGCTGATGGGCCCGACCTGGGCGTTCGGACAGGAAACTGCCGTGCACGCGCTGCGCCTGATGGGATCGGGCCTGTTCGATGCCTATCCGAAACTGAAGATCATCCTCGGCCACATGGGCGAAGGCCTGCCCTACAGCATGTGGCGCGTCGATCATCGCAACGGCTGGGTCAAGGCACCGCCGAAGCACAAGGCCAAGAAGAAGATCTGCGATTATTTCAACGCCAACTTCTTCCTGACCACCTCAGGCAATTTCCGCACACAAACGCTGATCGATTCAATTCTGGAGATCGGAGCGGACCGCATTCTGTTCTCGGTCGACTGGCCGTTCGAAAACGTCGATCATGCCTCCGACTGGTTCAACAGCGCCAGCATCAGCGAGAATGACCGATTGAAGATCGGCCGACGCAACGCCATCGACCTGTTCAAGCTCGATCTCGGCGAAACCACTGTCGCCGGGAACGGCATCCATCAAGCCGCGGAATAAGCGGTCTTACATGACACCATCACCATCTGGGAGGGATACGGGCATGACTGCGAAGGCAATCGATCTTCACGAGGAACTAGCCGAAGCAAAGGTCGGAAAATTTCACTGGCGCCTCGGCGCCATCATGGGACTGCTGACGCTGTTCGACGGATATGACACGTTCAATCCGGCCTACGTCATTCATTACGTCGCAAAGCCATGGGGCCTTCAGGCCGGCCAGGCGGGCCTGTTGATTTCCAGCGGGCTGGTCGGATTCCTGATCGGGGCTGCGATCCATGGCATCATTGCCGACCGGTTTGGCCGCCGCGGCACCCTGCTCGGAGGCCTGTGGATTACCAGCATCTTCACCCTGCTCACCGCGACCTCGGCGGACTCGTTCCTGTCGTTCTGCATCCTGCGGATCCTGACCGGCATTGGCCTCGGCGTGCTGTTGCCGCTTGCGACCACCTACATCAACGAGCTGGCGCCGCGGCGCGTGGCCAACACCTTTGCGCTGTGGGGCGTCGCGCTCGGCTGGGCGCTGGGCGGCACGCTCGCCGGTGTCGCCGGCGTGTTTGCGACCCCGGTGTTCGGCTGGACGTCGCTCTACTGGATCGGCTCGCTGTCGTTCCTGCTTCTGCCCTTCATGCACCTGATGCTGCCGGAATCGCCAAAGTTTCTGGCCCTGCAGGGCCGCGTCGACGAAATCCGCGACATGCTGACCAGGCTGCGGCCCGAGCGCGCCAATGTCTACAAATCGGCTGAGATTGCCGTGGGAGAGTCCGAGAAGCCGGTCAATTCGGTCGCGACGCTGCTTCAGGCCAAGTATCGCCGGACCACGCTCGCGATCTGGGCGTCGGCATTCCTCAGCCTGTTCTGCATCTTCGGCCTCTCGGGCTGGATTCCGACCGTGATGATGCAGCGTGGCGAGACCTTTGCCGCCAGCTTCGGCTTCGGCGCGCTGATGCAGATCATGTCGTTCGTCGGCGGCCTCGTGCTTGGCCACCTCGTCGACCGGTCCGGCTATAGCCGCGGACTGATCGCGACCTGGTGGGCGTTCGGCGGCCTCGCCGTGCTGTCGCTGGTGGCGATGAACGACCATATCGTCAACATCACCTCAGTCGCCGCCGCCGGCTTCTTCATCATCGGCGCGCAGTTCGTGCTGAACAATTTTACCGCGGCGTCCTATGAGACCGGCGTGCGCGCCACCGCGGTCGGCATGGAGCTCGGGGTCGCGCGGGTCGGCGCCATTCTCGGCCCGTTCGTCGCCGGTGCGCTCCAGCAATATTACCAGAGCCCGACGCCGATGTTCCTGTCGATCGGCATCTCGGCGATCGCCGCCGGCGCGATCATCCTGCTGGCGAAGCGGCCGGCGGCGATCGCTTCCAACAGCCTTGAAGAGACGGCCGGCTTGCGCAAGGTTGCACAACCCGCTTCCTGAGATGAGGCGTCGATGCGGAACGTGCGGCTCCGGGGCGATCTGTCCCGGAGCCGGGTTTTAGTTTTGACGCGTTTTCTTCACGCGAACCGGTATCCACTTCGCTCGAAAACGCTACGCTTACGCCGCAACCGGCTCCGATGCGCGATCTTCGACCAGCGCGACCGCATCGCGCAGCACATCGGCGCCAGCGCCCGGCTTGACGCCCTTCTCCGCGAGATGGCGGCGGAAGGCGCGCGCGCCGGGGACGCCGTGAAATGCGCCGACGAAGTGCCGCGTCATCGAATGCAGCTTTGCGCCCTGCGACAACTGGTCCTCGATGTAGGGCAACATCGCTTCGAAGACGTCCTTCATCGTCGCGTGCGGCGCCGCCTCGCCAAACAATTCCGGATCGACGTCGAGCAGGCGCCACGGCTCCTGATAGGCCGCCCGCCCCAGCATCACGCCGTCGACATGGTCGAGATGCCGCTTCGCCTCCCCGATACTGCCGATGCCGCCATTGATGATGACGGGCACATCCGGCAGCACGGCCTTGAGCCGGTAGACCCTTTCGTAGTCGAGCGGCGGGATGTCGCGGTTTTCCTTCGGCGACAATCCGTTGAGCCAGGCTTTTCGGGCATGCACGACCAGCGTGTCCGCGCCGGCCGCGACCACACCGCGCGCCAGCACGTCGAGCGCTACTTCCGGATCCTGGTCGTCGATGCCGATCCGGCATTTGACCGTGACAGGAATCCTGACCGCGCGCTTCATCGCAGCCACGCCGTCGGCAACCAGCGCCGGCTCCGCCATCAGGCAGGCGCCGAAGCGGCCATCCTTCACCCGGTCGGACGGGCAGCCGACATTGAGATTTATTTCGTCGTAACCGAAATCCTCGCCGATCTTCGCAGCAGTGGCGAGATCATCCGGAACCGACCCGCCAAGCTGTAGCGCCACCGGATGCTCGCTGGCATCGAACCCGAGCAGCCGCCTGCGGTCGCCATGAATAATGGCGCCGGTCGTCAGCATCTCCGTATAGAGCCGCGCACGCCGGCTCATCAGACGGTGGAAGACGCGGCAATGCCGGTCGGTCCAATCCATCATGGGTGCCACAGAAAAGCGATAGTCTTGCAATTCCAATGATTTACCCTACACTCTCAAGAGGATGAAAGAAGAACGTGTGCACTCCCAACTAGACGAAATTGCACACGTTTGTATCCGTTTTGACCTCTCAGTGCACACATAGTGCACACGAAAGCCGGAGTGCACACGCGTGGCGACCTTCACTCAGCTGGCATCTGGAAACTGGCGCGTCCAGGTCCGCCGCAAGACCCGTTATGTGGCCGAGACGTTCCGACGACGCAAGGACGGCGAAGAATGGGCGCTCGAGATGGAGCGCAATATCGACCGCAACGGATCGTCCAAGCCGCGTGCGCTGCGAACGGTTCGAACATTCGGCGACCTGATAGACCTCCATGACCAGGATATGCACGAGGTCGGCAAGCCCCCTCGCCGTTCGAAGGCCGCGGTCATGGAAGCACTCAAAGACGCGCTTGGGACCGTGAAACTACCTCAATTGAACCGCGAGCGCCTGATCGAATTCGGAAGGAAGCGCGCGAAACAAGGTGCCGGCCCCGCGACGCTAGCGATTGACTTGTCTTTCATCAGAACAATCGTATCGCACGCAGCAGCCGTTCATGGAATCGAAGTCTCGGCTGAGGAAGTTCGTTTAGCACGCATTGCATTGAAGCACCTCGATCTTGTGGGCAGAGGGATCGAACGCGACCGTCGGCCTACACAAGACGAAATCGACGAACTCATCGAGTATTTCGAGACCAATCCACGCCAAGTGATCCCGATGGGCCGCATCGTGCGCTATGCGATCGCGACAACTATGCGTCAGGAAGAAATATGCCAGCCGGAGTGGCCTGACGTCGATATCAGGAAGAGGCTTGTCTTGCTTCGAGATCGCAAAGATCCGAGACACAAAATCGGCAATCATCAAAAGGTCCCGCTACTTAACTTAACGGGATATGATGCATGGGAGATTTTGCTACAGCAACGGATCATCACACGAGGCCAAGGCCGCATCTTTCCGCACCATCATAAATCCATCAGCACAGCATTTACCCGCGCATGTGATGAATTGAAGATCGACGACCTGCATTTCCATGATCTTCGTCACGAAGGCACGAGTCGGCTGTTTGAGGCAGGACTTACGATCGAAAAGGTCGCGCTTGTGACGGGCCACAAGGATTGGCGAATATTGCAGCGCTACACCAATCTCAAGCCGGAGGATCTGCACAAACTGCAAAGAGCAGCGCAGCCTTCGATGGAAGAATTCATCGAGACGTTGGCCGCGTCCTAGCAGATCGCCGCCATGAATTATGTGGCCCAGGACTCGTCAAATTGCAGGCTCACTGTGGTTCCTCCATTGGACGACCGTTCCGATAGATCCCGGCTGGAAGATTTCACGGACATCGCGCGCGAGGCGCACACGCTCGCACCATGATGAAGAGCGTGGTCGACCTCTGGCGCCCAGTGCCGGACTACGATAACCACCCGGCGAGACCGAAGTTCACGGCATGCCGGGCCTCGACGACGTCGACCGCTAACGATCGAACCGATGACCGCCGTTGACGACACCGCCTTCACAGCACATATCAAGGTCAATCCGAACGTCCCACAATGCCTGCTTTGGCACTGGGTCCCGCACCGTTCACGGCGCGAATGCTTGTTTTTGATCGGGCGGCGCCGACAACTTGAGCAATTCGTCCTCAAAGCTTCCAAGTCCACGACGACCGGAAGACCCTCTCTACGGGACCGTTAGTCCACCGACGCTCTTCCCACATGGGACGCCCGTCAGAACTAGTCTTGGCCTCAGCGGCGGCGGCATCGTAGGCCGTGCCAGAGATGAACGTATTGAACGGAGGTTCCCGGAGGCTACAGAGCTTCGCGGCGATATTGGGAGCGCGTCCCACCCAGATTAGATCGTTACTATTGCGAACTCCGCCTCGTACCGCGAGCACATCGCTGGTGTCGACGCCAGTACCATGACCCAGCACATGGGTGCCGTCCCGCAAAGCCTCGTACTTTGCTTCAAAGCGAGGCTTTAGGATATTTTTGAACACATAGTTGATCTTCAGGGCGCACTTCACCGCCGATGTGTTCTTCGATCCACCGACGAAGACGCCCATAACTCGATCACCGTCGAAGCTGCGGACTTCCCCGCCAGAGACCTTGATCAGGCGGGACGATGCCGCCAGAAACGCCTTGCATACCCTTGCGGTTACTCTCCTGTCCCACATAGCCAGCTTGGTCGAGTCCGCGAGGTCAGCATAAAGGAAGGTCGCCGAGAGCTTTACCCCTCCTCCAGCAAGCGCAACTGTGTCCGTTGTCGGGACTACCTGGCCGTCCCTAATATTCCAAGCATCCTTCAGGACGCCGCCGACGTCACCTCCGATATCGTCAAGAACTCCCATGTGGCTACTTCAGCGGCCAGGTTGAGCGCAATTGCGCCGCAGCGGCCATTGTTGCGACCCATGGCACAATTGAAAGCATCGTGAGCATAAAGGCGCACTTCAGGAAATCGAACTTCTCTCTCAGAATCGTCGAATTTCGCCAGATCTGCTCGGTCACGTCGTTAACGTGGTCGATGTCGGTTCTCGACGTGAAGCGCTCGCCGAACTCCTTAGCTGACTGCTTTGCGATCGACCGAAAATAGATCATTGAGTTATCGTCGCCGACCAAATGGGGAAAAACGCAGCGATAGACGTAGACGATGCTCGCCACGGCAAGCGCCAGAAATGCCAGGGCAAGGGCTATGACATACCAATGTTCGAAGTCCTCCTTGCGCATGTTGAGGGCTACGAATCCCAGCATGCCCGTGTTGACGGCGAAGAGGAATGAAGCCTTGGCTTCGACCCGCGGAAAAAAGCCCAGAACGCGATCGAGTTGTTTCTCCGATCGTGCGTTTGCGGACTCACTCACCATAGTATTCTTCCCGTGGGCGGGGGCCGATTCGGGGATTCGAAACACGGTTCAATCTCGAAGAAGGCCACACGAAACCGCCACTTTAAAATAGTACCGAAAAGACAACGATATCAACATTTTGTGGCACGGTGGATGATCAGGGTCTTCATCTTGCATTTTCTCGCTAAGAGGTGCAAAAAATGGCCCGTCCCGATACCCTAGCTGATTCGCCACCATCGGTCGCACCGAAGGCGGCATAGGAAGGTGTCGGGCCGAAGTGCTTAGTCGAACAAAGGGTGAATATCGTTGCCCTCGAAGGAGCGTCCCGTGAGCAATTCCTGGAAGTACGACCGCGCCAAAGACGCGATCGACAAGCGTCTGGAAGAAGTGAAGACGGTCGAAATCGTCGACTACAAGCGCGACATGTCGCTGGAGTCGATTCCGACGACCAAGGCCTACCGCGTCGACGGTGTGCACATGTACGCCGACATTTTGAACCTGTCGGACATTCTCGGCACGACCGCCGCCGAGGGCGAGCGCTGCCACAAGCGGGCGCTTCGCTTCCTCAACCTGCATCAGCGGGCGGTTCGCCGGATTCTTGCCCGATGCGATGTCCGGCGCGTCGACTTCCATAACCAGCGCCTTCATTCGCTCGTGACCAAGCCTTACGGCGCGGATGAGGAGAAAAAGCGAGTCTGTCGCGGGGTCGCGATTGGGAAACTGATTATCGACGTGCTCGCCGAGACCGGCGACGACGATGAGGATATTCCGAATGCGAAGGTGCGGATCGGCATCGACACAGGTGTGACGCTCTCCGTCAACAACGGCCGGAGCGGCAACCGCGAGCCGCTGTTTCTGGGGTCTGCCGCGAATCTCGCCGCCAAGCTCGCATCGAACTGGAAAGCCGAGGGAGTCTTCCTGACGAACGTTGCCCGCAAGGCCGCCGGACTGTCGGAAGTCGATGCGGGTACCGAAGGGACGTCTCCCCTCAGCGCCGACGAGATCAAACAGTGCCAGGACGAAGCCAAGCTTGACGTCACTAAGGACGAGATCGTCAAGGAATGGCGGAAAGACAACGAGGAAAACCCCATCGGTTCGTTTGAATTCTCCCGTCCGACGCCACCCTTGCGTAACTTGGATATCTCGGTCCTGACCCCGGCGAACTCGCGACGGATGGAAGCCGTATCGACCTATGCCGACCTCGACGGGTTCACCAAGTACGTCGCCAAGCATATCGACAAGAATGCCGAGGATGTCGTCCGCTGCTTCCATGTAATCCGTTCCGAACTCGATCGCGTCCTTTCGTCCGATTTCGGCGGCCGCCGGATCCGGTTCATTGGGGACTGCATTCACGGGCTTTTGATGGAAGGGACAGCGCACACCACCGATGATGAGGAAACCATCTCAACGGCAACCATTTGCGCCGGGGGGCTGCGAAGCAGCTTCAATCTGGCGCTCGAGCGCCTGGAGGCAAACAAGATCGACATAGACGGGCTGGGTTTGGCCATCGGCTTCGAGTTCGGTGCAATGACGGTCACGAGATTGGGCATGCAGGGCGACCGGGTACGATGTTCCGTCAGCCGCGGCGTGCTGGCGTCCGAGGACGAACAGTGCCGGTGTTCTGGCACGGAAACGGCCATCGGGCAGGAGGCCTACGACGCCGGCAGTGGCGCCGTTCAGAAGCTGTTCGGAAAGAGCCGAAAGATCGCTGGCCTCGATTACGACTCGGCGGTCGATGCCCTTGCAGCCGATGGCGACAAGGTCGCCAAGGCGGCGACTGTTGCAGCCTTCTCGGTATCGGCGCCCGCGATGGCGAAGGCGGTCGAGCAGCCCTTCCGCCCTTACGGCGAACCGGCCTAGATGGCGGACAATCCGCTGAAATTTGTGCGGGACAACGCGAATGCGCACCACGCGGAGCCGATCGACGTCGCCTCCGATTTTGCGACGTTCGACGTCACGCCTCCCATGGTTTCGGGAAGGCCGGCAACTACGTTTCGTGTCCGCGTTGAGCCCGCAGGCGACAGCGTCAGGGTGCGGGAGGAGCGGCCCACACTGCTCCCTTCCGTATGCCCGGAGCGGCACATCAGCCACGATGGCTCGTTCTGCCTGTACTGGCCGGAGATGGAACCGATAACGACGCTCGAAACCGCCGGCGCGGAAGCCTGGTGGAGGAAGCTTTTGGTCTTTCTGAAAAGGCAACAAACAGCCTCCGCGCAGCGCCGATGGCCCGGCAGATCGGATGCCCGTGCTCACGGTCCGGAAGCTGCGCGAAATCAGATGGTGGCCGAAAAGGCCGCTTCGGAACTCGGCCCCCAATTCCGGTGCCTCCTGGATGAAGCACGGCTCTCGTCGGTGCGCAGGAAGGCGGGTGGCGAACCGCGTCTAAGACTGCTCCTCGACGGCCGGCGGCTGATGACGGTGAAGGAGCAAAGCCTTCGACTGATGACCAGGCGCTCGCGGTGCAAATGCGACCATGCCGATGACCTTCGTCTCCCGATTTGTGCGTGTGGTAACCATGAGGAGGCATTGAAGGATCTTACGATCGCGTTGCAACGATGGCGAAAGGCCGAAAGCGACTTCTTCCAGGCGTACAGGGTCCAGGGCGTCAAATGCTGCGGAACGCTCGACGACTGCCCGCTCGCAGCATGAGGACGGCATCGTGATCACGAGATTTCAGGGAGAGCGTGGACGCGCACTGCTGATCGAAGAACTCAGAAAGCACAAGATCGCGATCGGAATCCCCGATCTTCCCGAGGCGTTCGCGGACGCCGGAAAGCTCGAAGCCGTATGCAAGGACCAGTCCCTGATCGAGCAAAACGGTTCGGACAACGATACCTATCTGCTCATCGCCGGGACTTATCGGGTCATAGTCAACGGCAAGGAAGTGGCAAGGCGGTTTGCCGGAGATTCGGTCGGCGAGATGGCTACCATCTCCCCGATCCAGAGGCGTTCGGCGTCGATCGTCTCCGAAGACGACGGCGTCGTTTTGAAGATCACGGAACAGGAATTTTCTGCCCTAGCCGCGCGTTTTCCCGAGGTTTGGCGCCGGCTCGCGCAGGAAGTCGCACGGCGGCTCGAGCAGCGGAATATCTTGATCCGGCCGCCGAACGAAAAGATTCGCGTGTTCGTGATCTCCTCGGTAGAGGCATTGCCCGTCGCAAGGGCCATCGAAAACGCCTTCGCATATGATCCCTTCGCAACTATCGTTTGGGCCAACGGCGTGTTTCGCGTCACGAACTACACTCTGGAGTCGCTCGAGAATGAACTCGACCGGTGCGACTTCGCGATCGCGATTGCCCACCCGGACGACCAGACCAAAGTACGTGACGAGGATTGGCCGACCCCGCGCGACAACGTCGTGTTCGAACTCGGTTTCTTCATGGGACGCCTGGGACGCAGCCGTGCAATCCTGATGGAGCCGCGAGGAACGCGAGTGAAGCTGCCGAGCGACCTGGCGGGCATTAGCACGATACGCTACCGCTTCGATCCGAACGAGGCAGCCGCCAGCATGGGGCCGGCATGCAACGAACTGCGCGATCACATCATGAAATTGGGACGAAATATCTAAATTCAGGATCCGTGGGCGGCCGAAGGGAGGGGAAATGCCGAAGAACATCGTAATCTTCTCCGACGGTACGGGCCAGGACGGTGGCGCGCGCCCGGAGCAACGAATATCGAATATCTACAAGATGTATCGGATTTGCCGGGACCACGCCGACACCGCCATTGACCCGTCGCAGCAGGTGGTCTTTTACGACGCCGGGCTCGGGACCGACATCGGAACGACCGCCCTCACCGCTCCTGTCCGTTTCGTCCAGAAACTTCTTGGATCGGTGACGGGCGCCGGGATCAAGCGAAACATTGCCGACTGCTACGAATTCATCATCAACCACTACCAGCCTGGTGACAGAGTCTATCTGTTCGGCTTTAGTAGAGGCGCGTACACCGTCCGCAGCGTCGCGAACCTGCTGATGCTGTGCGGCATCCCAACGAAGACACCTGCCGGTCCCCTAATGCGGTTTCGAAAGGCCGCGCGCGACATCGCCTTGGAAGCCGTCGACACTGTGCTCGAGCACGGCGCCGGCCACCCTCGCGCAGAATTCGAGGACGAGCGCCTGGAATTGGCACGCCGCTTTCAGGTAAAGTACGGCTCGGGTGATGGATCGGACTCCAATGCCGCCCCCTATTTCATCGGTGTGTTCGACACCGTCGCCGCGCTCGGCGCCAGCGGAATGCGATATGTTATCATCCAGGCAGGGTTGTCAGCCGGCGTGTCGCTTGCGGCGTTCATCGGCGGCTTTATTCCCGCGGTCGGCCTTGCTGCGTTAAGTAGCTGGGCTTTCGGAACGGGATTCATGGTCGCGGGCTTCTTGCTTCAAGTCCTCATCGTGGCCGCTGCAAATGCCCTGTTTTGGTACTGGCAGAACAAGGCCACCACCAAGACCATCATGGATTACCCCGAACCCGGTCAATCGCGATCCCACAAGGCCATATGGAAGGGTGCAAACTTCGATCGTCTGTTGAGCAGGCACGTCTCGTTTGCGCGGGCTGCCAACGCGATCGACGAGACCCGAAAGGATTTCGATCGCGTTAGCTGGGGCGGCAGCGACAAGGGCGCTCCGCACTTTCCTGGGCATGCTCGGCTTGTTCAATGCTGGTTTGCTGGCAACCATTCCGACATCGGTGGATCGTACCCCGAACCGGAATCAAGGCTCTCCGACATCGTACTCCATTGGATGTGTAAGCAAGCAACCTCCGTACCGGACGGCCTGAAAGCCGGCCCGATCTTCGTCAATGGCTCCAAGATGCCGAACACTGGAGATGCGGGCCCTGCCCTCCACATCTTTCCAGCAGCGGACGGTGTGCAGCACTGCGAAGTAGCCGGCATGCGCGACACGCTAGATGCCTTCGCCGAGAAACTCCCCAAATGGGGTTGGCTACAGCGTTATGTCACAACCATGAATTGGGAGATCAAGGTTCGCGATATAACACATGACGCCCCCATTGATCCGACCGTTAAGACCCGAGCAGATTTCGTAGCCGTAACGCAATGCAGCACTGTAGGGCCGTACAGGCCAGAAGCACTCCGCAAGCACGACGATTTCAAGCTACTCTATAATTGACTGCCGCCGCCGCTGTGTGGCGTTGTGCGCAACTTGCATTATGAGAGCAGATTAAGGACGTCGGGCCGCGAGAGTGTACGAATACAGCTTACGAACACGCGCGTTTGGCGCGTGGAAAGGAACAAATGGCGGCAACTTGGTTGGTGAGCCCCCTGATGGCGTTAGTCAGGCCGGCGGTGTCGGCTGTCGCAGGCGATGTTTACCGCCGTTACCGGATTCAGAAGAAGTTCTCTGCAAAGGATCCCAGCGAGCAATCGCCGGTAATGCGGAAGGCGATCTCTGACCTTGATGTGCTGATCGGAAACGAAGGATTGCTGACGCAATCGGTCGCTGGAGTGATCGACGAACTCAAGTCGTCGGGAATACTAGAGCTCATAGCGAGAGACGCATTCTACGAGAGCGACGACCCCGGGGTACGAACATACTTCGAGGCACTGTTTGCCAGGCACTCTCCTGGACTGGATCGGGCAAAGCAGGAAGCCGCGTGCAAGACATTGTATGCGACCATTCGGTTCATGCTGAGGGAAAGCATTCGGCTGCAGGTGAACCCCGACCTGCTCTTCGTCTTCGACACCGAAATGAAGAACACGCGGACGAGACGTGAAGCTACCCCATCCGAACAGATCAAGATCGTAACCTCGGAAATGCGGCCTGACGCGCTCAAGCGGATCGCCTTGGCGGGGCAGACTCTGCTTGATTCCCGATCAGACGCGAGCGGCACGCTCTCCGGCTTGGAAAGAAAGCAATTCCCCGACTGGGTCTATCTTGCTCCAGCAGTTGTTGAACACAAGATCAAGCACGTCTCGGGATGCCTAATGGGGGCGTACGAATATGTCCGCATCGACGGCCCGGCGGAGCGCACCGTCAATTGCGAAATCGACAAGCTATACATTCCCGCACGGCTTTCAGAAGCCGAATTTTCGATCAAGACCCACGACATCAAGGCAATCGGCCTGCCCGAGGTATCGATCGAGGAACTCCTTTCGAACTCCAACCAATGCGCGGTCATCGGCGATCCCGGCGGTGGCAAGTCGACACTGTCGCAGCGGATATGCCTCGACACGCTGCGTAGTGCCCAGCGCGACGGCAAGTCCCCGATGGCCGTCCGCGTCGAGGTGCGCCGTTTCGTACGCCGAGATAATGCCTCATCGAATCAAAGCCTAATCGAATTCATAACGTCGGAAATCTGCAGACAAGCCGAGATCGAAAATGACGACGAGATGGAGATGTTCGTCCGGCATCTGCTCCATTTCGGTCGCATCATTATCGTGTTCGACGGTATCGACGAGATCATTTCGTCACCGAAGCGGCGGCAGTTAATCGACGTCACGCAACAACTCGCCAACCGTTTTCTCCAGGTCCATTTCATATTTACTTGCCGGACCGATTTCTTGGTCACCCCGATACGCGGTGTCCGCCTCTTCGAGCTGCAACCTTTTATCCCTACTGAAATCGATTCTTATTTCCGCTCTGCGAGCAAGCATGTCTTTCAGATGGACGATGTCGAGATCGACCAGCGGGCGCCGGAGTTCTCCAGACAGGCGTACCAATACGCTCCAGAGTTCGTCGTCAATCCGTTGCTGCTGGCACTGATCGTGTGGATCTACAACGTTGCGCAGAGGATACCCGACAACAGGATCGAACTATACCGCGAGTGTTCAGAACTTCTCTTCCGACGCTGGGATAGCTTGAAGGAAATCGACCCGGAACTTCCGGATTCGCACTGGCTATTTCAACTCGTGACAGAGATTGCCCATCGGCTTTACCTTATCGACCGGAAGAGCGAGGGAGATTCCGGCGCGGAGTGGCTTAAGCAGACCGCGCTGAATTTCTTCCGAAAGGTCTACGACGGCGACGTCGAAAACAGAGCGCGTGCCGCGGCGGAACGCTTCGTGGGACATCTCATCGGCCGTTCCTGGGTGTTGCAGGAACGGATCGGTGGAGTCTTCGAATTTACCCATCGGACTTTCATGGAGTACTATTTTGCACGGTGGCTCGACGACGGTTACGACGGCATAAAGACGCTGTTCGACTACGTCGCACGCAGGATCCGGGCCGGCGAGTGGACAGTGCCGATCCATCTGGCCTTCCAACTAAAATGTGCCGGAAAGCTGCGCTCCGCGGAATCTCTGACAGCAGAGTTGCTGCGCCTGATCGAAGAGACCAGGGCGTCTGATGCCGCATGGGAGAATGCGGACGGCGGGGAAAGGCGGCGGCTCAAAGCGGAAGGCAAGGCGCCAACCGTGTTCCCGGAGACGCCGAATGTACTGCAATTCATCGTGGCCAGTATTGGCTACATCCAACCCAGCGAGGCAGCCGTCGTCCGCCTAACGAAAGCTCTCACGAATGCGGTCGCATCCAAGAAGGACGCGAAGGATGAATGGTTTTCGGTCGTCGGCGGAATCGTGGCATCACCGACGCCCTTCCACGACGCGATCGCCGAAGGTGTATATCAGTCGCTGGCGGACGACATCGCCGTCGGGAAAGGTTATACGGTCGGATTCGTCGTCGACTGGCTGTATTCTTGCTACCTCTCGAAGCGAAGCAAGCATGCGGTGCCGTTCAGCGGCCATGTCCTCCGCTTCGAGTGGATCGGCAGGACGTCGACGGGAATATCCGAGACTTTGCGCTCGGTTGGATCGCAGGCAAACATTCGATGTTTCGTCCATCGGTTCGCACCGAGTACGTTAGCCACCGGCAAGCCTTTAGTGGCCTGAACCGATCATGACGAAGTTGCCGATATCGCCTCATCACGTGGCGCACGAGCTTAGTGGCCGAAATCTAAAGTCGGTCCGTCAAAATGATTCCGTATCAACCTGACCAGGGCCGCATGGGCCTTGGTATCGCCAGCGATGAGGCCCAACAATCTCTTGCCGTCGTCAACTTTATCGACACCAAATAGGGGTACCCGTACTCAGCTCAGCTGCTTGAAGGAAATCTTGTATTCTTCCAATTTTGGCGCAGGCATGCCGAGACTCAAGCACCAAATGTTCACGGCGCGCGTCCTTGCTCAGCCGAACCAGCATTAAGGGCACACTCCCCGCCAAGCGCCCTAGATACGCCAATCGCCGCCGCATGCTCCACAACAAAAGCGATAGGTAGCCGAAGCCCCGGCGACCAGAGCGCCGAACAAGATCAATAGGACCGTCCACTTAGCGAAGTGCCCCGCCGTCTAGCCATGAAAATCGCAACTTTGTCTAGCCGCGTCCCGGCCGCGTCTTTTGGCGGTCTTGAGGCTCCGAGATAGGAAAAGGGCGGCCCTCATTACTTTGCTGCCCCTACCCGGAAAGCGCTATCACCCCGGGGCATTGGATCTGCCCAGGCAAAACATCCACCGCGGAGTTAAGGAAGCTCGCACCGACGAACTGCGGGATTACGGCTCAATGTGGAGTTGAACCAAAAGCGGCCAAGTTACCTATTGGGCCTTGACCCAGTGTGACGAGCTGGGTTTGACGAACCTTGGTACCCCCGAAGGTTTCTCCCTTCTCGGAGCGAAACTGCTACGCTAATCGACTTGAAAAAACGAAACGGGGCTGACGTTCAGAGCAACTGACAGCTGTTCGAGAGCGTCGACCGTCGGCGAGTTTTCTTCGCGCTCTATCATCCCAACATAATTTCGATTGAGATTGGCGCGATCCGCGAGTTCCTCCTGTGTGAGGCCGCTCTGCTGCCGAAGCCTTCTGAGATTTCGAGCTACCGTCCGCCGCAATTTCATGCGGCAAGACGGCATCATCAGTTGCGTTTACTCCACCTAGTATACTAGGTATTACGAGGCATCTCTTTTGCACCCAATGCTATGGATTTCGGCAGATGTCTGGTCGAGGAATTCCGCCCATCGAACCCTTTGTCGAGCGAACTGAGCCCGGAGGGAATGGAGCGGGCAAGCGGGTATATCGATTCGGATACAGGCTGGAAGGAACGAAGGAAGTTCTTTCTGCGATCGATATTCCAGCAAAAATGTCGAACTTGCCCTAACCGATGGTTTTTCGGTGGGCACTAAAATGACGCCCACTGGAGATGTCTCGCCGATTCTCAGTGGTCGTGAAGAGATGGAATTTGCGCCGAGTGCCTTTTGGGCTAATGCGTCTGTCGAACAATTGGTGGCTGAGGCTCTTTCCTCGGAAAGCCTCCGTCTAGAAGAAGCCGGTAGCGCCGAGTTAAGCATTCTACAGCAGCGGCTAGAACGCGCGACGAGCCTTGTGAAGGAAGCCATCGAACGTCTAACTAACCCGAGCAAGGCTATTTCCTAACTAGTCTCGACGGCTTTTGCCCTTGGTCGTTCTAATAGCCTTATTGTTGGGGTTTCGAAGACACGCTGCCTGAAGCCTCCTTCGCCGGCCGGCTGGCTCGCCGGAAATCCGCATCGCTATCTAGAAACGCCTCAAGCATAGACGGTACGAGATCGGCCACCTCCTCCCGTGTACCGTAGGTCTCTGCGTAAAAGTCGGCGTAGTCGCGAAGCCGCGCCGCAAGGGTCGGCGTTAGCGTCGTGCTGAGCTTGACCGGGGTTCGGTCGGGCAGCTTCGAAAGCTTCATCAGCATTACCTCGCCTTGGCCGCCGTCTGCATGTCTTGATACGGCTTCAGCACCAGATCCTTTGAAACAATGACGCGCAACGGCCAACCAGGTCGCACTGTGATGGTGGGCTGTACGTCGAGTTGACGTTCGATGAGCCGCTGACCTGCCCTATTGGTCGTCTGCTGAATGCTCTCACGCAGCGCCTTGACGAGATCACTCTCGTCATTACCAAGCGAGAGCTGGGTCCCGATGCCGAGAAGCGTCGCCAGGCCAATTCCCTTGAGCAATTGCCACGTATGGAAATCGACCTCGTCCTCCAGCCCAGCATAGCCCGCCACGTCTGTGGCCGGCAAATTCTCGATCACGATCGAGTTTCCATTCGGCAGGATGAGCCGCGTCCACACAACGAGAGCCCTCTTCTGGCCAAAGGCAACGACGCTGTCGTATTTGCCAACGAGCTTCGTTCCCTGCGGCACCAGGAGATGCTCGCCAGTCACGGTGTCGAAGACGTTTTCCGTTACCTGGGCGATCGTCGATCCCGGCAGATCAGAATTCAAGCCAGTGATTAGGCTCGCCGGAATGATCGATCCCGCCATGATTGCGTAGGGCGACGGCGCGGCTGTGAGGCTGTGAGGGTTGGTCGTTTCCTTGTCGGCTTTGGCGCTAACGAAAGCGAGCTTGCGCGCCTGGGACGACGGAATGATTTCGCTGGAGCGGTCGTTCACTCCGTGGGCCCTTGCAAGGAGATCGGCTGTCGTCGGAGCGTTGTCCGCAGGTGCCGGACGAAATGCCGAAGGCTGCTCAGTGGTTGTGACCGCGGCCGCTGGCTGTTTGCGCCGGTCCTGCTTGTCGGACAAGCGAAACAGGAGGCCCGACTCCTTGGCCTGCTGCGCAATTCGGGCCTGGCGGATCCGCTCTGCCCGTTCAACATCCTGCTCCGGATTAGCCTGGAACGGCGTTTCGGATGGGCTTGCCCCTAGTTTCTTCTCACTCTCGGCGAAGGCGCGACCGACATCGCCGGGCGACGGTGGGCCAAGCTTCGGGGTCAAGTCCTGGTAGGATTTGGGCAGCTTGGTGAGCCCGTCAGCCGTCTGCTTGCGGTCGGTGTTGTACAACTCGGTTCGTTCGGAGGGCTTGAACATCCGAGGCGGACTGAGCGCGATGATCGTAGCACCCGCGATGAACAACGCTGCGACCGCGCAGCCAATCATAAGGGTGCGCTTGTTGAGACGGCGGATCGGCCGCGGCCGTGCCCGCAATTCCAGCCGCTCCGGTGGCACCTTGTCGGAATCCTCGGTCACGATGCGCCTCCAGTGCTGAAGATCTGCGAGACCGGGCGCGCATCGGTGCGGATAATCCGAACTGTGCGCTGAGGATTCTCGCCCAGGCGAAGCTCGGCGGCGCCGAACATCCGGTCGACGATGTAATAAGAGCCTCGCACGCGATAATTGACGAGGTTAGGCCGGCCATCGGCGCCGGCGATGAAGAGCGGGGGCGCTTCGCCTTGGGAGAGACCCGACGGCATCTGAATAAAGACCTTATGGCCATCGTCGAACGCGCGCAGCGGCCGCCACGGCGGATCGTCCCCCTCGATACGGTAGCGGAAGTTCAAACTGTCCAGCCGGACGCCGCGATCAGCGACACGCTGTTCAGTCTCCTGAGCCGCCTGGTTCTGCTTATGCAGCGCGACCAAGCTATCGGTTGGATAGGTCCAGGAGATTGAGGCCATGTAGGTTTGCTTGGTCGAGACGAGCTCGAGGTGGTAGGTGCGCCGGTCGGTCAGGACCACGAGATTGGTCTGAATGTCCGGCAGCGTCGGCTTGACCAGGATATGAACGCGCCGTGTGCTCCCCTGCCCGCTGATCGTATCAGCGATGACCCAGCGCACGGTGTCGCCGGTTGAGACGTCGATCAGCTCTTCGGCCGGCTGCAGCACGATGGTGGAGACCTTTTCCGGGCTGGTGTAAAGCCGATAAAGCGCGCCTTCAGTCCAGGGGTAGACCTGAATGGCATTGATATAGCCTGCCCGGGTCGGCTCGATCCGCGCGGCCTTGTTGGCAGTGGCAACGGCCTGCTCTGGCGGAACCGTTTCGCCTTTCTTGCCTTTGGCCGGCCAAGGCTTGAGCTGGCCAGGCAGGGGCAACACCTTGGGTACCTCCACGACCTGAACTGGCGCAGGCGGATCAGTTTCCGGAAGAGCCTTCTCGAAGCTCAACTCGTCATACGGCGCCTCTAGATTCAGTTTCGTGGCGCAGCCCCCAAGTGTGATGGCCAACGCAAGGATGCTGACCGACGCGCGGCTCTTCATGGCAAAGGACATCATTTTGCGTCTCCGATCAGGTCGCGCGACCAGTTGAGAGAATGAACGTAGAGACCGAGCGGATTTTTCCGCAACGTCTCGGCGGTGGTGGGAGGTTTCAGGATGACCGTTACGACGCCGGTGAAGCGCTCGGTCTTCGTCACCGCGCCGTTCTCAAAGGTGCTCTCCATCCAGCGAATCTCGAAACTGTCGCCGGATGCACGGACGACCGAGATCACGTCGGCGGTAGCGGTTTTCGTGCCGATCTTGGTGAAGGGGTCGGTTTCGCGGGCATACTCGTTGAGCGCCTGTGCGCCGCGATCGGTGACAAAGTCATACGCCCGAAGCCAGTTCATCCGTACAATGACCGGGTCGATCGACAGCGAGCGGACGTTTTCGATGAAGCGCGCCAGGAAGTGCGCGATCTGGGCATCGGACGGCCGGTAGGTCTCGAATGCCGGACCAACCGCGCGCACCTCGCCGAGGCGATCAACCTCGACCACGTACGGCACTACGCTGGACCGGCCGATCAACGCTGTCAGCGTGAGACCCAACACCGTTGAAAGCGCCGTAGCGGCCAGGGCCGCAATCCGCCAGTTGCTGGCCTGGACGCGGGCCGAGCCCATCCGCTCGTCCCAGACCTGCTGCGCCTTCTGGTAGGGCGTAACAGGTTCCGGCGTGTTGCCGTAGCGCACGGACGGACGCTGGAAGGGGTGGAACGCCATGCTTTCAATCCTCTCTCAGCCTTGGACCGGAGGATTGGCTGCCTTTGTCACCTTCTTTCAGGCTCTGGCTGACGACGCGCGCCGCTTCCTTGACGTGCTGCCCCCGGCGGAACTGGCTAGCAAGACCCGACGGCCTGCCACTGGTTGAGGCGGAGCCGTCACCGCCCGGCCCGCCCGAATTCGCTGGCTGGGAACCCTGGCGGGCGGCATCTGCCGCCGAAGTAGCCCCACTTGCCGACGTGCCGGCAAGCGAGGCAGCTGAACGCAGCGCGCCCATTGATCCGCCCGCCGCCATCCGCAAACCGCCGAGCGCCAGCGCACCGCCACCGATCGCGACCGCTGCGGCCCCCGCCACTGTGCCGGCAGCTGCACCCGCCCCAAGTTGAGGCGCGCCCGACACCAGACCTGCGGCAATGCCTGGCCCAAAGATGCCGAGCCCGAACAGTGAGAGCGCGGCGAGCAGCAGGCTCATGGCAGAAACGATATCGACCGGCCGGGTCAGCGTCCTGGAAAGCTCGCCGAAGATGGTCGATCCGATGCCGATGATGATCGCAAGCACCATCACCTTGACGCCGGATGCAATCACATTGCCGAGCGTCTTTTCCGCAAGGAAAGACGTTTTGCCCCAGAGCGCAAACGGCACCAGGATAAAGCTTGCAAGCGTTGTCAGCTTGAACTCGATCAAGGTGACGAAGAGCTGGACCGAGAGTACGAAGAACGCGAGCACGATCACGATCCAGCAGAACAGCAGGATCAGAATCGTCGGCAGGTTGGCAAGCATCTCGAAGCCCGAAAACTGGCCGGTTTCCTCGAGCAGCGGATGCGCCGCGGTGAATCCTGTCGAGGCCACAAAGCCCGGCCGCATCAGATCCGCCGCGCTCAGTGACCCTCCGCTTGCCTTCAGCCCGATGCTTGAGAACGAGCTGAAGACGATGCCGGCAAGCGATTTGAAATTGCCAATGATGAAGGCGAATGCCCCGACATAGAGCACTTTTTTGGCAAGCGTAACCATGATGTGATCGTCGGCCCGCAGGCTCCACGCGAGGCCCGCAAGCGTCAAATCGATCACAACCAGCGTGGAGCTTAGAAACGCAACGTCGCCGCCGAGAATTCCAAAGCCGGAATCGATATAGCGCGAGAATGTATCGGTGAAACGGTCGATGACCGCGAGATCAGCCATGGTCCCCTCCTCTACCGTGAGCCGTTGTAAGCCCGACCGTCTCCGATGAAGCGGGTAAAGCGCTCGCGGCCGGCCTCCGCGGAGGCCTGCTGCTCGACCGCTCGCAAGGCCTCGGCTCGGGCCTGTGTCGCGACCAGCGCTTGGGCCTGCAGCGACTGCTTGACCTGAAGCGCAAGCAGTTCGTTGCCGGACTGCTGGGCCTGCAGGGACCCGACGGCGCCCGAAGAATTGGCCATCAGCGTACGGAGCGTCTGCCCGTCCTGGGCGAGCGCGGAGACAATCGTCGCCTGGGTCACCAGCGTTTGCTTCAGCGCCTGATAGGTGTTGTCCCAGCGAGCTGTCGCGTCCTGCACCATCCGGTCTGAGGACACGGCTGCGGTATATTGGCGAGGATAAAACCGCTGAAGATCACCCTGGGTTTTCTGGACGTCGAAGGAGATGCCTTTGGCTTGGGCGATCAGGCTGTTGATCTCGTTAATCTTCGAAGTGAGTTGGCCAACAACGCTGCTCGGCAGGCTCGTCAGGTTCCTGGCGCCGTTGATCAGCATCTGCGCCTCGTTTTCGAGACTCTTGACCTGATTGTTGATCTGATCCAGTGCCCGAGCGGCAGTCAGAATATTCTGGCTATAGTTCGAGGGATCGAACACGACGATCTGCGCTCCGGGTCGTCGTGACCCACTCACCGTAACCACCAGTGCCAGTCCGATTGCGACGACGCTGGTCGCCAGTTTTCGTGGAACAGTTTTGCCGAGCAGTTTTTCCAGCATCAGATGGACTCCGGACTTGAGGATAAGGATCGCGGGCAACGCGTGTAATCACGCGTCCCTGACTTGTTCGAAGGTGCTGATCAGATTTGCGGCCCACTGTAGATCGCGGGCAGCGAGGTAGCTCTTCGCGAACTGGCCGGGACCGAATTTGGCGAGTAGCGCCTCAATCAGGCGCTGATCCTCGGGCGATGAAGCCGCCGCAAAGGCAAGCGCAACTGGACCGAGCCCAAGCTCGAACAGGCGATTGCCGGCGCGCGATTGCAGGTAGTAGTCCCGCTTCGGAAAGGCTTCCGCGATCAGGCGCACTTGCGTGTCGTTAAGACCGAAACGGCGGTAGGTCTCCGACTGTGAAGGCTCGAGCGCCCGCGGGTTTGGCAGGAATATCCGGGTTGGGCATGACTCAATGATTGCCGGCGCGATCTGGCTGTCGGCAATGTCACTGAGTGACTGGGTTGCGAAGATGACGGCGACGTTTTTCTTACGGAGTGTCTTCAGCCATTCACGTATACGGTCAGCGAACAACGGGTCGTCCAGAAACAACCAGGCCTCATCCAGGACCAGAAGTGTCGGCCGGCCATCAAAACGCGCTTCAAGCGCATGGAACAAATAAGTAAGCACGGGCGTCACCAATCCCGGCAGCGCCATCAGTTCTTCCATCTCGAACGTCAGCACATCGGCGCCGGACAGCCTGTCCGCGTCGGCATCAAGAAAGCGCCCATAAGGCCCTTCCAGCGTATATGGCGTCAGCGCCTGACGCAGTGCGTCGCGTGCCAATAGCGCCACCAGGCCGGTCATGGTGCGCTCAGCAACGGGGGCCGACGCTAGGCTTTTCAAGGCCGACCAGATCGTCTCCTTGACCTCGGGTGTGGTGAGAACCCGTTCATGGGCAAGAACGCCACACAACCAATCAAGCGCCCAGAGCCGCGCTCCCTCGTCGTCGACATCCCGGAGTGGCTGGAACGCAAGCCCACCCTTCACGCCCAGCTCAGACCAGGCGCCGCCGAGCCCAAGCGTCGCCGCGCGGGCCGAGCGACCTTTGTCGAAGATCACAAGCTGGGATCTTTGGTAGCGGCGGAATTGAAGGGCTAGCACCGACAGAAGGACAGATTTGCCGGCACCCGTCGGGCCAACGATCAGACTGTGGCCGACATCGCCGACATGCAGCGTCAGGCGAAATGGCGTTGCACCCTTGGTCTTGGCCAGGAGAAGCGGCGGTCCGTCCAGATGTTCGCAGCGCACCTCGCCTGCCCAAACGGCCGACAAAGGGCACATATGGGCAAGATTGAGGGTATGGACGATCGGCTGACGTAGGTTCGCGTAAGCCTGCCCGGGCAGGCTGCCGAGCCAGGCCTCCACCGCGTTGACGTTCTCCCGGATGGTGGTGAAACCACGGCTATTGATGGCTCGTTCCACCGCGCGAATCTTTTCGTCGGCTGCGTAGGAATCCTCGTCGTGAACCGTAACCGTCGTCGTGATGTAGCCGAATGCTACGAGGTCATCGCCGAGCTCCTGCAGCGCCGCATCCGCGTCCACTGCCTTGTTATCCGCATCGGTGTCGAGCAAGGCCGCCTGCTCGTTGAACATTACTTCCTTGAGAATGGCGCCCAAGGATTTGCGCTTTGCGAACCATTGCCGCCGATAGCGGGACAGTGCTGCTTGGGCTTGCGTCCGGTCGAGCGGCAGAAAGCGTGTGGTCCACCGGTAGGCGACACCAAGCCGGTTCAAGTCGTCGAGCACGCCGGGAAACGTGACGGCGGGAAAGCCCAGAACGGTCACGGTGCGGAGATGGCTGCGGCCGATCGCTGGCGAAAGACCGCCGGTCAGCGGCTCATCGCAAAGGAATGCGTCGAGATAGGCCGGAATTTCAGGAACTTTGACGGGATGCCGCTTTGTCGAGACACAGGAGTGCAGATAGGTCAGCGTGTCCTTGTCGTCGAGCGGGGCAATTTCCGGCAGAATCGACGAGAGCAGATCGATGGCCCTGTGGGTTTCCTGAATGAAGCGCTGGAGATGCTCCTGGTATCCGCCCGACCGCGCGGCGCGTCGCGGCGGTTGACCGTCGCTTGAGCTATCACCTCCCGGAGCATTTTGGTCGGCCACGTGCTGCGAGCGAGCGGCGTGCCCTCGCCGAAATAAGCGAGACAACGGATTCGAGCCAAACGTCTGATTGCCCGGATTTTCCAGAAACAGAGCTTCCAGCCTTGAGACCCGCTCGACCGGCGGCAGATACATCAATGTGAGATGCGCGATGCTCTCAAAATGCTGGCCGGCGCGACGCGAGGGGTCATCCCATGCCGCATCGACTGTTTCCTCAAAGGACGCGCGCCGCTCCTCATCGACCAGCCAGGACACCGCATCGGGAAATTGCGACCGAGGGTAATCCGAGGCCGGGACGCGGGTGGCGTCGAAGAACAGCGCCCAACCTGAGCCAAATCTTTTCAGGACATTGTTGACGCGGGATGCGGCGCTCATCAGTTCCGCTTCGGTGGCGCTGTCGAGATCTGGACCGCGGTAACGTACCGTGCGCTGGAAACTGCCGTCCTTGTTCAGGACAATTCCGGGCGCAATCAGACAGGCCCAGGGCAGCCAGTCAGCCAGCCGATGTGCGTGGGAGCGAAATTCGCGCAGGTTCAGCATGCGAGCCATCCCTTGTGCTTGGTGTGGCGGACAGCGACTTCGACAAAGGCCGGATCGCGCTTGGCAAGCCAGACGGCGATGCCGTGCCCGACGATCCAGAGCACGAGGCCCGCGAGCCAGAGCCTCAAGCCGAGCGCCAGCACCGCCGAAATCGTGCCAAGCAGGATCGCGGCGGCGCGCGGTGCGCCTCCAATCAAAATCGGCTCGGTCAGCGAGCGGTGAAGAACAAGTTCAAAGCCGTCGGGTCGCATCAGATCAGCGCTCCGCCGCCGAACGAAAAGAACGACAGAAAGAACGAGCTGGCCGCAAAGGCGATCGACAGGCCGAACACGACCTGGACCATCTTCCGAAACCCGCCGGACGTATCGCCAAAGGCGAGCGAAATCCCGGTCACCGTGATGATGATGACAGCTACGATCTTTGCGACCGGCCCCTGTACGGATTCCAGAATGCGCTCGAGCGGCGCCTCCCACGGCATGCCAGAACCTGCGGCGCCAGCGGCCGACGCCGTCAGCAACGTGACAATGAAGCCGGCGCCGAAGTCGACGATGACAGGTTGGACGGCATGGCGAAGCCGTCCAAAGCAACCACGCGCGGCTGAGACCTGAAGTCTGAATGTCATGAACTCTCTCCGGATCCTGATCAGAGATGATTGACGAGGTTCGGCAGTCCGGGCGGTATCTCCAGGACGTAGTCGCCTGAAAGATCGAGGCCTTTGACCTCAACGGTTGTCTCGATACGGCGACCGGGGCCTCGGCCCTTGATGAAGACGACGAGGTCGATCGCTTCCGCGACCAGGCGGCGTGGAACGGTCGTTACCGCTTCCTGGACCAGTTGCTCGATTCGATAGAGCGCCGCGCGCGCGGAGTTCGCGTGTACGGTTGCGATCCCACCGGGGTGGCCGGTGTTCCAGGCTTTCAGCATGTCGAGGGCTTCCACTCCCCGGACCTCGCCCACGACGATCCGGTCGGGGCGCAGCCGCAGGGTGGAGCGCACCAGATCGGCGAGCGTTGCGACGCCAGGCTTGGTTCTCAGCGCGACCGCGTCCTTGGCGTCGCATCGAAGTTCGCGGGTGTCCTCGATGATGACAACGCGCTGGTCGAGGCCCGCGACCTCGGCCAGCAGCGCATTGGCAAGCGTGGTCTTGCCCGAGCCGGTCCCGCCAGCGACCAGGATGTTTCGCCCGTCCGCAACCGCCTCGCTGAGGATCCTGGCCATCGCAGGCGAAGCGATCTGCGCCTTGACATAGTCCGACAGATGGAACGTGGTGGTGGCGGGCTTGCGAATGGCAAAACAGGCCGCAAGTGCCACCGGTGGCAACAGCCCCTCGAACCGCTCGCCGGTTTCGGGCAGTTCAGCTGAGACGATCGGAAACGACCCGCTGGCCTCGGCGCGGACGTGACTCGCAACAAGACGGATGATCCGCTCGGCTTCGTGAGGTGTCAGCACTACGCCGGTATCGGCCCGCCCAGAGCCGTGGCGATCGAGCCATAGCCGGCCGTCTGGATTGACCAGAACTTCAACAACATCTGGTTCATCGAGCGCCAAAGCGATTGCCGGCCCCATGGCGGTCCGCAGCATGTTACGGCGACGCTCGCGGGTCTCGGGCGAGAGGAGATCAGACATCGCCGATCCCCCCTCGTCCTTCCGGAGAATGCTCCGGCGGCTCACCCGTTGCCTTAACGGCACGGGAATCGGCTTCGGTTACGGCTGCGGCCTGGCCCAGCGGCGCACCCTCCTCCAGATTCCGCAAAAACAAATCAGGATTGGAGCTGTTGACCCGTTCCATCACGTCGGCCACGAGCCGGCCCCCCGCAGCGACACGTTTGCCGATCTGGGCGACGAACATCTCGAAGCGTTCGCGTCCCAATGCCCGCGCGGCGTCCTGGTCGCCCGACGGCAATGGCGGCGTGATGGTGAGGTAGTAGCGGACAAAGAGCGCAATGGTTTCAGCCGTGATCGAGAGATCGCGCTCGACCTGACCAAACTGCCGGCTCATGCGGTCGAGACGCCGCACCAGGGCTGCATCGCCGTTCTGATCGCGCTCCGGATTAAGAAAACGATCGAGTGCAGCATCGACGATTGCTGACTTGTTGGTTCCTGGTCGGCTCGCCGCCAGCGTGAGGCGTTCGGCAACATGGTCGGAGAGATAGACGGATAGTTTCGGTTTCATGGTTGATCCATCAAAAGGCTGGAAGTAGATCGTCGTCGTCGCGCGTCACCGCATGGGCGCGGCGAACCGTTGCTGACTGGCTGGCGGCCCGCTGCATCTGGCTGCGATCGGAGGCCGCGTCGGAATCGTCTTCAAAGAGGCGTTCCTCTCCTGGAGATGCGTCTCCGACGCCGCGCGCGGGCTCATCGAACGTTGGAAGTTGCGGCTTGAGCCCACCCTCTTCCTCGGAGTCTTGCATCAGATCGCGGAACGGAAGCGCTGCCAGCTTGAGATCGACCTGCCTGAGCTGGTCTTGCCAATCATGGGCTCTCGCGGGTGGGCGATCAGCGTATGGGCCACTATCAAGCCGTGGCGCCGGGAGCAGTCGCCAGGTGAAGTTTGCGTCCTCATAGTGCCGCAGCTTTTTGGCGCGGACAGGTGCGAGGCCGGACACGAGAACGATTGCCTCCTCCTGGGGGAGCTGCATTACCTCGCCCGGTGTCAGTAGCGGGCGCGCCGTCTCCTGCCGATTGACCATAACGTGCCCAAGCCAAGGCGCGAGCCGATGGCCAGCATAGTTGCGTTGCGCACGCAATTCCGTGGCGGTGCCGAGTGCATCTGAGATGCGCTTGGCCGTACGCTCATCATTGGCGGCGAACGCAATCCGCACGTGGCAATTGTCGAGAATGGCGTTGTTCTCACCATAGGCCTTGACGATCTGGTTGAGCGACTGCGCGATAAGGTAGGCACGGATGCCGTAGCCCGCCATGAACGCCAGCGCACTCTCGAAGAAATCCAGCCGTCCCAGCGCTGGAAACTCGTCGAGCATCATCAGGAGCTGTCGCTGCCTCGGCGCCCCGTCATTCGTGTTCAGCGTTTCGGTAAGGCGGCGACCGATCTGATTGAGGATCAGCCTGATCAATGGCTTGGTGCGGCTGATATCCGACGGCGGCACCACGAGATAGAGCGTGACTGGCCTCTCGGCGGCAACGAGGTCGGCGATCCGCCAGTCACAAGCCTCGGTATTGCGGCCAATGGTCGGATCCCGGTAGAGCCCGAGAAAACTCACCGCGGTCGACAGCACGCCGGAGCGTTCATTCTCGGACTTGTTGAGCAGTTCGCGCGCGGTCGCCGCGACTACGGGATGAACTTTCGGTGCGTCCGCCGTGCCAAGATGGTTGGTCGCCATCATGATCCGCAACGTCTTCTCGAACGATTGGGCGGGATCGGCGAGGATTTCGGTGACGCGGGTGAGCGTCTTGCTCTCCTCGGCATAAAGAACGTGAAGGATCACCCCGACGAGCAAGGCGTGGCTGGTCTTTTCCCAATGGGTGCGACGTTCAAGGGCGCCTTCCGGATCGACCAGAATATCGGCGATGTTCTGAACGTCCCGGACTTCGGCAGCACCCTTGCGCACCTCAAGCAACGGATTGTACCGGGCACTGTGTGTGTCGGTCGGGTCGAACAACAAGCAATGCGAGAAACGCGACCGCCAGCCGGCTGTCAGGTTCCAGTTCTCGCCCTTGATGTCATGAACTACGGCCGACGAGGTCCAGGAGAGCAAGGTCGGTAGCACCAGCCCCACGCCCTTGCCCGAGCGCGTCGGCGCAAAGCACATCACATGTTCTGGCCCGTCATGGCGGAGGTAGTCGCCGTCGATGCGGCCGAGGAAAACGCCCTTGGCCTGGAACAGTCCGGCGCCAGCGATTTCCTTGTGTGTCGCCCAACGCGCCGAGCCGTAGGTCGTGACCAGTTGATTTTGCCGGGCGCGCCAGACCGAATTGACGACCGCAAACAGCGCGCCTGCAATTCCTCCACCGGCAGACATAGCGCCGGCGCGCTCGAAGATCTCGGGCGCGTACGCTTCGTAGGCGTACCACCACTCGAACAGCCGCCATGGCAGATAGACCGGATAGCCCGACAGCATGAACCAGGGCGAGCCAAGACCGCCCTGATAGCCGAGCGCGCTGGCCGTCCACTGCGTCGCCCCCCACGTCGAGGCAACAACGAGACCGAAGACAACGGTGATCTGTCCCACGTAGATTTTTGCCGGAAACATTCTCTGCCCCATTCACAGCGCGACGTGAACGGCGTGATGAAAAGGACGAGAACGATGCGCATTCAATCGAAATAAAAATCGTGCCGCGCAACGAAAGCCGCGGTGATCAAATTCGCCGAGAGGAGAACAGCCGGGGTCCGATTTCGGCGTAGATGAGCTAACGCCTCAATAGAATGTGAGCGGTTTGATGATTTTGGATCTCTTGGCGGGGCCGGTACGAAGCAGGACAAATCAGCGCGCGTATCAGTCTCGGGCTCTCCGCGATTCGGCACATGACGAGATCAAGCGGTCGCTTGTCTTGGAGTCTCCACAGGTGCGGATGGTCCTGATCCCTCGCTTCAAGGCGCGAAGTTATACTATTCCCGCGAAACTAGTATAACTCGGCAGGCCTGACGCCTCTCCGCCTCCCCAAGCCTGCGGGATCTGCAAATCTTCATCCAGGACAGTAGTTGACAGGCGGTATTACAATACTAGACAAAGGTTGTCTAGG
Organism: Bradyrhizobium sp. WYCCWR15520; assembly: GCF_056174665.1. NCBI lineage: Bacteria > Pseudomonadati > Pseudomonadota > Alphaproteobacteria > Hyphomicrobiales > Nitrobacteraceae > Bradyrhizobium > Bradyrhizobium sp. WYCCWR15520. Next base: position 35,945 of record NZ_JBWBWM010000034.1, on the reverse strand, counting down.
TTGACAAAGTTGTCTGGTATCCCCACACTGTCGGATGGAGGTCATGATGGCACACAAGGTCCAATCCAGGCCGGCCACCCCTGCGGCCAAAAAGCCAGTCGAGCCAACCGGCACGATGACGATGCTCATGCTGTCAGGCGCTGTGCTGAAGGGCGTTCAGCTTCCTGCCGGAGCTGAGGTCGCAATCGTATCGCAAAAGCCTTCAACGGTAAAAAAAATCCGGGATCGATTTAAGGGCAACTTGCGCACCGTTTGGAAGATCAAAGCAGCTGCAATTTCCGCGACTTCCAGCAAGTGGGACACTGCAATCAATCGGGCAGCGTACGAGCCGGATGCCCGATCGCTCGCAATCCTCGAGGGTGTCCGTATTGCGCAGGAAGATTTGCGCGAAGCCGGCGGCGCCTACGATCTCGATCAGGTCAGAACCCTGATGCATGGCGTATCGCGTCAGGCGATCGACAAGCGCGTGCAGGAAGGCAGCCTGCTCGCGGTCCCTGGCCCGAGCAACCGGCGCAGCTATCCTACCTTGCAATTCAATTCGGATGGGACAGTGGTTGAAGGTCTTAAAGCGGTCAGCGAGGCGCTCCCGACCCGCAATCCCTGGACGATTCTCAACTTCCTTGCGCAACCCGACGATCGATTGTCGGGGCGAAAGCCGATCGATGTCCTCAAGGAAGGCAAGATCAACCTGGTCGTCGAAGCTGCCCAGCGTATCGGCCAGCAGGGAGCGTGAGCGCGCCGCCACCGCCGCCGGATCTGGATTCACGCAAGCCGGAATTGCTCCGGGTGCCGGCCGGCACGATCATCCACCGGTTCTACACGAGCGAATATGAGCCGGTTTTCTTCGATCCCGGTCTGTCCGGCCGGCTGAATGCGCCCGACGGCAGCTACGGCGTGCTCTATTGCGCCAAGGAGCCTTCCGGTGCATTTGCCGAGACGTTTCTGCGTACACCGGGCCGGAGATTGATTGATGCTGACCTTCTCCGTCGCAAGGCTTATGCCCGCTTACAAGTTCGATCAAAGCTCAGCCTGATCAGGCTTGCTGGTCCCGGCCTTGCAATTCTCGGTGCAACAGCCGAGGTCGTTCATGGCGGCCTCCCCTATGCTGTTCCGCAGGTCTGGTCAAAAGCCCTGTTCAACCATCCAATTGCTGCGGATGGTATCGCCTATCATGCGCGACATGACGACGAGGCGCTCTGCTACGCAATATTCGACCGCGCGGGCGCAACCATTACCGAAGTTGGGCGTGAAAATGACCTAGATCAGGACTGGTTCTGGCAGCTTGCGCTAAAATACCGCGTCGGAATGGCGCCCCCCTAACGGATACTTGGCCTCCATTCGGCAACCCTCCCCGGCAAAACCAATTCCGCCAGGAAGCCCCGTTGCCACGGCGCCGATTAGCTCCCCGCCAACACTCCCGGCTGCGCCTTGGGTTCAAATCGCAGTCCCCGAGTTAATCCACAGGACTGGAATCGCGTGCGCTGCAAAATGATATCCAAACAACCTTTAAGTGTGTCATGATACGCCTATTGCATGTTCGGCTCGAGCCGAAGTTTTTTTTCGGGGGCATGTTTTGCAAACGATCATCATTCTATTTGTGCTGACGCTCGCGTTGACGCTGATACTGAAGCTTTTCGTCACACCAAAGTATGGCACTGACGTCGCAAGCCGCTTTCTCGAGCACCTGAAATACATTCCTTCGCAAACAGAGCTCCTGAGTTCGACCACGCTAGGCCGTTGGCTGGCCAACAAGGCAAACAGCGAAGCAATCCGCGGCTATGTTTATCCGGTGCTGTTTCCACTCGACGTTCTCTTCCTGCTCAGTCTCGGCCTCCTGTTAGGCTACGCATCGGGAGCTCTTGGAAGCCGACTGGAATTCCTGTCGAATGTTCCAGCGTGGATCTGGTGGGTGTTTCCGTTTCTCTACATGGCCTCGGACTTGGCCGAAGACACGGCGATCGCGGCCATATTCAAAACCAACATTCCGCTGAAACAGACGGTTCCTACAACGTGTTGCGTGCACTCACCGCGGTCAAGATCGTTGCGATCGCCCAGGCCGGCTTTCTAGCTGCGCTCAACGCACTGCTGTTCTTCTTTCCAGCGCCAAAACCCTTATGACCCACTAAGCGGAGAGTCGCCGCTGCCAGGAATTTGCACTTACTGAACGATTTTTTAGTCGATTGAAGAGGAATTGGCGAGGAGGATCTCATGGGGAAGAGGATTGTTCTGCTTTCCGACGGTACGGGCAATGCGGCCGGCAAGGTTTGGCGTACCAATGTCTGGCGCACTTTTCAATCGCTTGATCTGAAGACATCCGACCAGATCGCGATTTACGACGAGGCGTAGGCACCTCCTCGTTCAAGCCGCGGGCTCTTCTGGGCGGCGTTTTTGGCTGGGGCCTCAAGCGTAACGTGCTGAACCTCTATAAATTCCTCTGCCGGAACTATCGGGACGGCGACAAGATCTACGCCTTCGGCTTCAGCCGCGGTGCCTTCACCATCCGCATTGTGATCGGCCTCGTGTTGAACCAGGGGCTCGTCAAATTCGCCAATGAGGCCGAACTCGACAAGAAGCGTGCCGCCTATCGCGCCTACCGCCACGACAAATATCCGGGCTGGAATCTCCAGTACCCGTTTCGGCTAGCTCAATTCCTGCTCGACAAGCGGTTCTACAAACCCTGCGAGCGCACGGTTGATTCCATCGAATTCGTCGGCGTGTGGGACACGGTTGCCGCATACGGCTTGCCGGTCGACGAAATGACCCGCGGCGTGAACGACTGGCTCTGGCCGCTCGAGCTGCCCAATACGGAATTCAACAAGAAGATCGTCAAGGCGCGACACGCGCTCGCCATCGACGACGAACGCGCCACCTTCCATCCAGTGCTGTGGGATGAGGACCAGACCAACACCGAGCCGAGCGGTGCCGCTCGGGTCACCAGCGGCGAGCAACTGCTGCAGGTCTGGTTCACCGGCGTGCATTCCAATGTCGGAAAGCCCGCGCCAGGGCGAACGCCCGGGCAGCGTTCCCCATTATCGACCCATCCCACGCTTGATCCCGATCGTCCAGGATATCCCCTCGCCGCCCACAGCGCCGGTGACGACCTGGCCCTTGGCACGCTCGAGCACCGGGCGCCATGGCACCAGACTGAAGTCATGCGCACGCTCGATCAGGGCGAAGCGGCCGCTGTTCAGCGTCAGCGTTCGCCGATAAGTTCCAGTCAAGCGATCGCCTGACTTGATCTCGGAGTATCCAAGGCCAGTCTCGCGGGCTATCCGTGCAGCAGTCTCCGCAAGCTCACGACTTTCCAGGGCTTGCAACAGGTTGCGTGCATAGACGACACGACTGCCCTGCTCGCGCGCGAACCCTTGATCAAGCAGCCACTGGCGCCGCGCTTGGAGGGCGACGCCAACCTCTGACCCTAGCCCCGTCGAAGCGAGCGTCTCGGGTACCTTGCCGACCAATTGCCGGTCAAGCCAGGTGGCTCCGACGGCATTGGGCAGCCCCTCAAGTTCCTGCCAGGACAGGACCGTCATCCGCGCCGGCCGCAGCGACCGGTTTGTTTCCTCGAAACGCATCGCGCGATCGAGATGATCGGGCCCGACCTTCCAGCTGCCGTCCGGCAACCGGTCGGCTAGGCCCTGCCGCCGCATCGCCTCAAGTCGGCGAACATGGGTCTGAGCAAATTCAACGGACACCCTCGGGTCGGCGTCGCGATGCCGGTCGATGCTGTAGATGCCACGATGGCGGGATGCGATCTCCGCGATGGTGCGGTCAGCGGGCCGCGGGGCAACATCGCGGGCGCGCAGCTCGACAATCGTGTTGCGGACCAGCGCCTCGTCATCGACATGTCGAACCCCGAGATCGACGTAGTGGGTCCGGCCGTCAATGCCGTCGACGATCGCGTAGCGTCGTTCGCCCAACTCGTCCGAGAACCCTTCCGCGACCAGACGCCCCACGACGCGGACGCCTCGTTGCGGATCGAAGATCGCATGATCGCCAGCGGCGCGATCGAGGCCCGCAGCCTTGAGCTCGCGGTGCATGGTCTTGATGATGTCCCCGCGTTCGCCCATTCGACGCAGGGTCGGTTCGATGTCCCTTGCGACACGCCACCGTCCCGGAGCTGCCTCATCCGCCAGACCCAGGCGTTCCAGCGTCCTGAGCCGCCCGATCCGCAAGGCGTGCTGTCTGGGATCACGTTCCGGTTTGGTGGAGAGGGTAAAGACACCCGCGCTCAAATCCCGCAGGAGAGCGCGATCGAGCCGAGTAAAGTGCTCGGCGCCGACCTCCCGCTCAAGCTTGCGCCACTGATCGAGTTCGCTTTCCGGCCCCAGTTCCCGGGTGATCAGTTCGCTCGCCCGCGTTCGCATGCCGTGTGCGATATAGTCTCGGGCGATCACGAGATCCTGTCCACGGTCGTCCTTGCCACGCACCACAATGTGGCTGTGCGGGTAACCGGTGTTGAAGTGGTCGGCCGCGACCCAGTCGAGCTTCGTGCCGAGGTCCGATTCCATCTGCTGCATCAAGTCGCGCACAAACGGCTTGAGGTCGGCAAGCTCATTGCTGTCTTCCGGAGCGACGATAAACCGGAACTGGTGGCGGTCCTGCGCTCCCCGCTCTGCGAATGCCTTGCCGTCGGCTCGATCGCTGCTGGCGTCATACAACTCGCCAGGATCGCCTTCACGGGTGACGCCGTCTCGTTGGACGTAGCGCAGATGCGCTCTGACGGCGCCGTTGTCGCCCGCCTTGATGCGGACAATGCGCGCCTTGATGACCACGCGTCGCGCACCTGCCCGACGTTGGCTCGCCGACACCGTTCCCTGGGCATGACCGCGGCCGATCCGCGAGCCAGTAAAAGCCGAGCTTTGGTGCTGCCGCCCCGCGCCAGCTTTTGCGACGATCCTGCGCACGCGTTTGACGTAGCCGACGGCCTTCCGGCCGCGGGGGTCACCGATCCGCCCGAGCCGGACCCTGAATTCATCGTCGCCGTCCGACATCGCCGCACTCCGCCCTTCGCGTCGGAGCATGTGCGTGCTCTCCCGCCTTGTCGCAAGACGCAGACGTGTTTCGCCAATCGCGCCAAGGCGCTGTCGCCTCTTTGGCGACAATGCCGTTTCGGCTGGCGACAACTCTTGGATGTGCAGACAATGTACTTAGGCGCGCTTTAGCGCCAGTGCTTTTATCTTGCCCTCCTCGCCCTGCTCAGCCGCTGGTTCCGAGGGCCAACTTCCAGCCAACAGACTCTGGGTACTCGCGGCGATTCGCGACAAAATGCAATACGGGTCATTGTGGTGCATCATCCAATAGCGCCGAACACGTCGGATGGTGGCCGATTCATTGCGAAGAGCCGCCGCGACTTTGGCAGTTGACTTGCGAAGCCCCCCGCTGTTTGCGAGCGAAGCAAGCGCTTGCGATAGCGATCGTTACCCGGAGGGCCGAGACACCCGTAGGGTGGCTCGGTGAGGAGCGAAGCGACGAGTAGAGCGCGGGCCGAAGGCATCGCCAGTATGCCATCAGCACGTCAATATCGCCCTCCTCTGCGAACTCTTGCCTTGTCCAGCAATGATGTGACCACCGCGCGTTGAGCAAAATCGGCAGTCCACAGGCCGCCGATTGAACTCGAAGTATGACGACTTAACCAGGACCCGCATCCCCCAGTATCGGCCCGAACACCTCCCAGCGCTCGCCGTTGAACTTCATCATTTGAAGCTCCTTGCGGACGCGGTAGTCGGTTGGCGAAGTGTTGATGGCGATCCCGTGTAGCGTGAGGTCGCCCGGGACATCCTTGAGCGAGGTCGCCTGTTTCATGACATTTTTCGCGCGTAAGGTCGTCACCGCATCGCTCGAGCACCTGGACCAGAAGCTGCGCGATTTTCCGCTTCTCGAGCGGAGAGTTTTGCGTAAACTACCCCTCGTCGTCGATCACGAAGCCTATTGATCCGGATTCCAGGTCCATATCGGCCGGGCGACGCCCAGAATGTCGCATCTCAATACCGGCCCGAAATACCTGGAATCGAACGAATGAGGGTGCGGCTGCAGCAGGAAGAATTCGCCATCGATCAACCGGATGCAGCCATCCCACGACGGCAGCGGCCGCCCTTCCCGGTCCTTCTCCAGCACTTCGGCGACGACCCTGCCGTTCACAGAGAGAGTGCCTGCACTCTCCCTGGAGCGGCAGACTTCATCGCCCCCGACCGCCGTGACTTGTTTCACCAGCGGCACTTTAGCCGGCAGAATTCCACGCGCGGCCATTAAGGCCTCAAGCAGCGGCGGAGGCCTGATGACCGCGACTTCTTCACGACTGGGCAGGCGGTTCTCCAGGTAATAGAAGCCGAGCGGCGCACTGCCTGAGGCATTGTAGACGATCAGCGGTGCATGAACATATAAGCCAACGAGCATTGCAATATTGGCCGCCGACATCGCCGCCAGCACAGCGATGCGTAAACGCAGATGCCGATCAATCTGCATCGGATGTCGACCTCCGCAGACTGGCCTTCGAATAATCGACGAGATCTTCGATGTGATAGCGGACATAGCGTCCATGCTTGCGGTAGACCGGGCCTCGGCCCTGCACCCGCATTTTCTCGAGCGTGTTCTTGGTGAGCCGCAGCCAGGCTGCGGCCTCCACGGTGTTCAGGAATGGTGGGTCCTGATCTTTCCTTGCCTCTTCTGGCATGTCGATCGTTCCTGTCCGGCATCTCGTCAAAGTGCGAGTGCAAGAGCAAGCGTCGTCCGATTACCGCCTCAGCGGCAGTGGTGAAGAGAGGGAAAAGCGAAATCGCCACCCCTATATGGATCGAGGAGGTCAACGATCAAAGGAGCGACCGGCTAGAGCAATAAATCCCGGTAGCCGCCCTTCATCAACTCGGTCCCCTTGGCGACCAGCCGCCGCGTACGGTCCTTGAGGAACTGGCTCGGTCCTTGCCATTCCTCGGCCACGCGTTTCTCGCCATAGATGGTGATTGCGATCTGCCGGTAGGTCTTGCCGGCCAGGCTTTCATCAAGCGCGATCAGCGCATGATGCAGCCGTTCGTCGACCGCTAATGCCGATCGACCGCCTGGGATCGGCGCCTGCTCGGCAAAGCGGTGGAGACGCTTCAGCAATTCGGTTTGAGCCCCCAAATCGAGCAGGCCGCCGATTTCGAATACCGGCGCAAACGGCAGAGACAACGCCGCGAGGCCACGAATTTCGACGGGCACATGGCTTCCCGGGCCCTTCATCAGGACCAGCGGAACGTTATCGACGCCGATGGCAGCGACCCGGTCGACCCTGAAATCCGACAACGCAAGCAGCGCAGCGCTCTTGTGTTGTTCGGTGCGCTCGGCGGGAAGCTCCGCGCGAAGCCGAATAACCCGCTGCAACGCATCGAGATGCCAGAACGCAGGCGCGCGACGAGCCGGAAACGAGGGATCAGCAAACGCATACAATCCCCACCGCTCGGCACGGGGATAGCGCCGCCGTAACCGCAACAGCCGGGTGCCGTCCTTCAAAGTGACATGCGACAGGCGTCGGGGAACAGAGGCTTGCCAGTCAGCCCGGTAATCCGGATTGCGGCGCAGAAATTCCCAGGCCCAGTCGCTGGGATCGAACGCCGCCGGACCATCGGGGCTGGCGGTGGAACTTGAGGAAGCGGCGGCGGCGTATTTCACGAGAAATGCCCCAACGAATCTCCGACGAGGCGCTATCGTAAAGGCAAAAAATGGCGCGCGACGCCATTTTTGTTTTATTCAGTCCGATTTGTGATCCAAGCGCGCCGCTGTCGCCCTCCTGACCGCCTGATCTCAGCTTTCCAGCTCGGTCCGCAGGGCTTCACGGATCGAGGCGAAAAGGGTTCAGGCCATAGCGGCCTAACGCCGTATTGATCGGCGGCGGCAATCAGCCCGACCACCCGATCGTGCTCAGCAGGAGCGCCGCTAGGCGATAGATTCCCCCGACAGACAGATCCACCCCATCTGGTCGGGAGGCCGCTCGAGATGCGCAATCTTCGGTGACCGAGGAGGCCCGATTTGTCGCCAGCACATCAAGGGCACGAACCGCAATTGCCTGTAACTGCCGGCCTATTATCGGACGGCCCCCAAGCCATGGAGCAACTGTCTCGCGCTTATTTCAAACCGCACGAAATCGAACGCTACGGCGTTCGGCGCCGATGACGAAGCTCCATATCGGCAACAGAGTGGATGACCGCAAGCAACCGCGAAGCCGGCATTCATCTATCGTATCGACGCATCATCAAGCGTCGCGGCCAGCAAATCGCAATGGCCGTTTACCTTCTTCGAAACCTGCAGTATCGAATCTGTAATTGTGGTGTACGCTTCAATCATGCAGGTCGGCGCTCGACTTGCATTGAACCAACCTGAGATCACGGAGGGCAACATGGCCAAGAAAGCGAAGAAGGCAGCCGCAAAGAAGAAGACCGCGAAGAAAAAGACCGCAAAGAAGAAGTAGGTTCTTCCCTACGCACGAGCTGTTCTGAGACACATCAAGGCGCGCGCGGTCCTGTCACCGGGAGACTGAAATTGCCGCGACTTGATGTGGTTCAAAAGCCAGACCACGCGAAGCCGGATCTCGAGGCCCACGCGCTGAAAGTTCCGGCTTTCTTCTTTGATCAGGTCATACGCGGGCTTGAACCAGTCACAACAACGGCCGCGGGCCCAGGAGAGCAACTTTATTCCCGCTCCCTATCCAGCGAGCATTGTCGGCACCAGCTGGGCCAAAAGGATTGCCGTCGAGGCAAGCGTAGAAAGGCTCACAATCAGCAGGCTCAGGCAATTGCGGTCAATTGCCGCCTGCGGATTGGTGAAAAGGCGGAACGAGCTTCGCATTGGCCCTCCGTATCGTTCAGCGCACAGGTGTCCCAATGGGTATAGAACGAGTCGCGCCGCCGCGATCGGCGCAAACTTGACCAGCTGCCCTTGACTCTTGTGCGACTCAGAGACTCGCGGATTCGGCTTCGAATCAAGCCGACGGCGAGCACGTCAACGACGTAAACAATCGTTTAACAAACCCTAGCCTACCGAGATTTTGCACGTGTCGATGCGTGAAACTCGGCACCGAATGCCCTCTCCGCAACGCCGGCGTTGTGCGGCACCGATCTTCCGTTACCAGGCGGCCGCACACGAGACTCCCTTGCCATCTCCAAGGCATGCCATCGACGGCCGGTCGTTACGGCAGTTCACCGAGCGGCGCTGCGTGCGGATCATCGAGATAACGAAAAGCCCCGTCCGGCGGACCGGACGGGGCTCCCCGGGGAAGGCGCCTCAGTCGTTGCTCTTGCGCGCCCGCGACCAGATCAACGTGAAGCCGTCTCCTTCTTCGTCGTTGAAGAGGTTCGCGTAGATCGGCGCGTTGAACGACGGGTCGTCGAGCTTGAGCGAGAGGTAGTCGCGCCCCTCCTCGGAGCGCTTGGACCAGCCGGCTCCGATTTCCGCCCGCCCCACATAGATGCGGTGGCTCGGAGCGTTCTGGTTGGACGAACGGTTGTCTTCAGCGACGATGCGAACGCCCTTCGCCTTCAGGCTGAGGGTGGCAATTTCGCCCTGGAAATCATTGTCGACCTTCTTGAATGAACCGATGGTAGCCATGTCACTTCTCCTGTTGTGGTTCGAGCCCGCGACCACCGCGGCCTCGATGGCGATCTACAGGCCGAAGACGATCGACGACGCACCCGCCAGCGGGCCGAAGCACAGCGGAGGACACCGGGGTTGAGACTTTCTTGTCTCGCGAGGAATGGGCTGCAGCCCAGGGGAAGAACGTCGCAGCGGCGGTGTTGCGGCTCAGGCGATCGAGACGCAGTCGATCTTCGGCCAGATCAAGCCATCAAGAAGGTCCGGTGCGCTCGCGCGCTGAACCGTACCTAACGGAGAAGACGTGGTGGATGGCGTCGTGGCAGAAAAGAAGGTTAGCAGGGTCCGCAAGGGAAGCAACGATGTGCGGCATCGGCGGCGTCGCTGAAACAGAACCAGCCGTTTCAACCAGAGGGTTTTCCGGCTACCGGCTCTTGAGGGGGTCGGCCCGCAAACACGTGCGGACTGGGCGAGTAATTCGAGGAGCGCAGGCCCCCCTTGCGCAAGCTCGACGAGCCTTCGTTCAATGCGCCACCGCGGACGTACCTGTTCGGCGACGAAGACGGGGATGGATTATCCGTTCTGCGCGGATGCCATGACAACGAATTGGGGGCATATCCCGACGGCGATGGTGATAGCCCCGTTGCACAGATATAACGGCCCCGTCTTTCGTCACCACCACGGCGCCAATTTCTTAGAAGTGACGCATCGCGATATGCCGTATACGGTCGATCGAAATTGATCGAGCTCGGCGAGAAGTTTCGCTGCGAGTTGCACGTCGATGAGCAAAGCGGCGCTCAAGCGCCGCCAAACTCCCAGACGGGTATGCCGAGCTTTCTCGCCTTGTCGCGCAAATTGTGCTGGATGCCGTTGCCGGGGAACGCCATCACGCCGATCGGCAGTTCGTCAAGAATGGCGTCATTGCGCTTGAAGGGCGCTGCCTTGCCATGCCTGGTCCAGTCCGGCTTGAATGCGATCTGCGGGACCTTGCGGTTGCCTGCCCATTTGGCGGCGATCAGCTCGGCTCCCTTGGGCGAACCTCCGAGCAGCAGCACCATGTCCGGATGCCTCGCGTGAACCTTGTCGAGACGGTCCCAGATCAGGGAGACGTCGTTGAAATCCAGTCCGCCTGTCAGGGCGATTTTGGGCCCTGGCGGCATCATCGTTTCGGTTTCTCGGCGGCGCCTGGCGGCGAGAAAATCGCGGCTGTCGATGACTGCGGACGTAAGCGTGCGATAATTGACCAGTGACCCGGAACGGGGACGCCAGGGCGAACCGGTGTGCATTTCAAAGTGCTCGGTAGCGAGATCGCGGAACAGCTCCATGGCATTCCGGCGTTCGATCAGGGTGATGCCTTCGGCCGTGAGACGCTCCAGTTCGACCGATCTTACTTCCGAGCCATTCTGCTCGCGCTGGCTCTTCTGCTGCGACTGTTCGTTGTCATCGAGCTCCCGCTCGATGCGGCCGGTCGCGCGGTGGAACAGATTGACGGTCGACCAGAGCAGATCCTCCAGGTCGGGCTCGAGCCTTGTATCCCTCAGCGTTGCGACGAAGGCATCGAAAATATCGGCGACGGCAGCGGTGATGGCCTTGCCTTCGGGGAGCGGCCTCGGGTCGGGTTCATCCTGGAAGGGACGGTGGCCATAGAGCTGAAGCTCGTTGAGGACATGGTCGGTCGGAGATAAGTCGTGCGGCCGTTCGCAGTCGGTATCGTCGTGGTCGGTCGTCATGGTGAGTGGTCCTTTCGCCGGATCGGCCGCGCCCATCGCGGCCTTCGTGGCGATCACCTGACGGCGGGCGGACCGGACCAGAACCCGGAGCGTCTCGTCCCGCCGAAGCCCGAAAAGGGCGTGGCGGAAGCGCAGGGCCGGAGCGGAGCGGAGGATGGCGCAGGTTGCGGCTATTTTGTTTCGCGATGCAAAGGCCCGCAGGGCCGGCGGAAAATAGCCGTGACCGTAGCCATTGCCGGGGCGGACCGCCTGCCGTCCGATCGCCCTCTAGAAGGCCATGGGCGCAACTCTGTCCGGCCAAGGCTGACCGCACCAGGACAGACGATGGTGATACCAGATTCAAGCCGCCTGCCCTATCCCGCGCCTGTGGTCTCAAGGAAGGAAGCGTGCAACGTCATGTGGCGTGAGCTGTGTACATACCGCTGCCCGAAGTTCCTTAAGGCCCAACGCGCGCAAGTCTTCATTGAAGTCGCCAAGACTGGGCGACAGGACAATGCCGTCAATGCCGGCTTCGTCGGCGCGCAACGTCAAGGCCGCCGCCGCGCCCATGCCGGCTGCATCCGCATCGCAGGCAATGTAGAGGCGTCGCAGCGTCGGCGGGAACAGCAGCGCCGCGAGGTGGCTGGCCGAGAGTGCCGCCGCCATCGGCATGGTCCGCAGCACGCAACGAAGCGAGAGCATGGTCTCCAGGCCCTCTCCCGCAACGAGTACGTCATTCGCCACGCCAAAGCGAACGGCATTGCCAAGCAAATCACCCATTGCCCGTCGGGGCGTATCGATCGGCGCCTTGCCAAGGCGGTTCGGACCAAAGCCCTCGGGATCGAGCCAGGTGCGGTGCACCCCGGTGATCATGCCGTCGATATCGGTGACGCAGGCGATCATCGCCGGCCAGATCTCCGGAGGTAGTTCGTCGTCAGAGCTGTGGTAAAAGCAACGCGGCTGATGACGCAGACTGTCGCCATGGTGCACGTCCTCAATTCCACGACGCTGCAGATAGTGCTCCGTGAGAGTTCCCTCGATCGGCCGCGATACCGCAAAAAGCCGCCGTGCCGCTTCCCGCGACCCACGCGGCACCGCTGGACGAACGGGACTTGAGGCATGCTCTGAGGTCAAGCGAGGCAAATTCAGAAACCGCCTCGCTTCGTTGGCAACGTCGCGGAAATCGCGCAGCGCCAGGCGTTCCCGGATGATATCGAGCAAGTCACCGTGTTCGCCGGTCGCGGCATCGGTCCATTTGCCCGCCGGTCCCTTCGGCGACTCGTACAGCCGTACAAACAAGGAGCGGCCCGGCGTATTCCGGACATCGCCGACCAGCCAGTAGCGCCCCTGGCGCCTGCCATTGGAAAGATACTGACGACACACCGCCTCGGCCTCGCGCGCGAGACGGCGTGCCAGTTCGGAAGCCTCGCGCGGCATCACACGGCCTCCCGTTCGCCAATACGCTCGACCGGATACCGTTCGAGCACCCGGGCGAGGACGCAGACGCCACCGGCGTCGGTCGGCACGAACATACGCAGCTTCCAGGAGATGATCTCCGTGAACAGTCCATAGGCCCGCAAACGGTCCCGCATGGTCTCGGTGAAGCCAGATAGCTCGATACGGTGGGCGCCCATAATGCGGACCCGCCGGAGTTTCAGTCCTTCGGCAAGATCGAGAACCGTGCGGCCTTCGAGCAGCGCGGCAAATGCGTCCTCAGGCCCCATTGTCGGTCTTTCCCCGAGAAGCGTGCCGGCGCCCCAGGCCGATGAAACCTTTCGTCCAATAATCCGCTCGCCGGCATCGGTCTGAAGACGGTAGACACGCGTCGACTCGTTCGGCAGCCGCTTCCAGATCGGGAGAAGAAGTCCGGCAACGACGTGGATCGTGCTTTCCGTGAATTCCGGAACTTCGGCAAGCTCGGCCTGCCAGGCTGCGCTGAATCGATCGCGATCCGTCTCCAGCCAATGACCTTCCGCCATGGCCCGCAATGAAACATGATGGCTTTCCATCGGCCGCATCAACCGCACGCGTTGCTCGATCTCGCCATCATCGAGCATCAGGCTCGGCGCCGGCACCTGCACGGCGGCGCGGCCGGACCGTTCGTTGACCAGCAGGACGGTGCGGCGGTCTGAAAGACGGTCGAGGGCGTCCTTCAGGGTCAGCGGCCGGTTGCGCTCGCGCTGGGCAATCGTAAGCAGCCGGGTCTCCGCGCCGGTGGCGGGATGGCGGTAGATCGCACGGCGGCCCGTGACAACGAAGCTTTCTGCCCGCAGCGTTTCCAGCCCCGCGTCATAGATGCCTGAGGCGATGGCGCCTTCGACCCGCGCGGTCAGCAATTGCTCAAATGCCGTGAACAGAACGTTCTGCAGGCCGATGGTCAGTGCCAGCAGACGGTTGAGGAAAGTGGTGATCGGCGGCAGGTCATCCTTGATGCCGTTCGCGTCGACGAGCTTCAGCCCGGTAGCACCCTCGAAGGCCTCAAGGGAGCAACCCTCGACCTTGCCGCGGACCAGAAGCATGTAGAGCTGACGGAGCGCATCGCGGCCGTAACTGCTCTCAAGATTATCTTCGGGCCGAAACAGCCCCTGCCCGCCGGTCTGGCGCTGGCCGCGGGTTATGGCGCCGAGCGTATCGAGCCGGCGCGCGATGGTGGAGAGAAAGCGCTTTTCAGCTTTCACGTTGGTTGCAATGGGTCGAAACAACGGCGGCTGGGCCTGGTTGGTCCTGTTGGTGCGGCCGAGACCCTGGATCGCGGCATCGGCCTTCCAGCCGGGTTCAAGCAGATAGTGCACGCGCAGACGCCGGTTCCGGGCCGACAGTTCGGCGTGGTAGCTGCGCCCCGTACCACCGGCGTCCGAGAACACCAGAATGCGCTTGACGTCATCCATGAACGCTGCGGTCTCGACGAGGTTCGCCGAGCCGGCGCGGCTCTCGACCATAAGACGGTCACCCTTGCGAATGATCCTTCGCGAGCGTCCGGTGACTTCAGCGACGATATCGCTCCCGAAACGCTGAACGATCTGGTCGAGCGCGCCGGGTACCGGCGGAAGCGAAGCCAGTTTCTCGATCAGACGGTCGCGTCGCGCGACGGCATCCCTGCTCTCGACGGGTTGGCCGTCGCGACAGACCGGGCGGGACGAAAGATTGCCTTCGGAATCGGTAAAGGGCTCGTAGAGCTGGACCGGGAAGGAATGAGCCAGATAGTCGAGCACATATTCCCGAGGCGTGATGTCGACCTGGACGTCGTGCCACTCCTCGGTCGGTATCTCCGCGAGCCGGCGCTCCATCAGCGCTTCGCCAGTCGAGACGATCTGGATGACGGCGGCGTGACCCTGATGGAGATCCCGTTCGATCGAGCAGATCAGCGACGGCGTCTTCATCGAGGTGAGCAGATGCCCGAAGAAGCGCTGCTTGGCGGACTCGAACGCCGACCGGGCCGCGGACTTCGCCTGTGCGTTCAGTGTCCCGGTCTCGCCTGTGATGTTTGCCGCGCGCATCGCGGCGTTGAGATTGTTGTGAATGACGCTGAACGCGCCGGCATAGGCGTCGTAAATCCGGATCTGCTCGGCCGTGAGCTCGTGCTCGACCAGCTCGTACTCGACGCCATCATAGGAAAGCGAGCGCGCCGCATACAGGCCGAGCGCCTTGAGGTCGCGTGCCAGAACCTCCATCGCCGCGACGCCGCCCTGCTCGATCGCCTCGACGAACTCGGCCCGCGTCGCGAACGGGAAGTCTTCGCTTCCCCACAGGCCGAGCCGCTGGGCATAGGCGAGGTTGTGGACGGTGGTGGCGCCGGTGGCAGACACGTAGACCACGCGCGCGTTGGGCAAGGCGTGCTGGAACCGCAGCCCCGCGCGCCCCTGCTGCGAGGCGGCCTGGTCGCCGCGCTCACCCTTTCCGCCCGCGGCGTTCTGCATCGCGTGGCTCTCGTCGAAAATTATCACCCCATCGAAGTCGGGACTCAGCCACTCGACGATCTGCCGGACGCGCGAAAGCTTCTCACCGCGCTCGTCGGTCCGCAGCGTAGCGTAGGTCGTAAACAGGATGCCTTCCGACAGTGCGATCGGCGTGCCCTGGCGGAAGCGCGAAAGCGGCGTAACCAGAAGCCGCTCCATGCCGAGTGCGGACCAGTCCCGCTGCGCATCCTCGATCAGCTTGCTCTTGGAAATCCAGACCGTGCGCCGGCGTCCCTTAAGCCAGTTGTCGAGCAGAATGCCGGCAGCCTGACGGCCCTTGCCGGCGCCGGTGCCATCGCCCAGGAACCACCCGCGGCGAAAGCGGACGGCCTTTGAAGCGTCGTCTCGTGCCGCGGCCACGACGTCAAAAGTTGGATCCACAGTCCAGTAACCTGCGAGGCAGGCCGAGTGCGCTTCACCGGCGTAAATGACACTTTCGAGCTGGGCGTCCGACAACAGGCCCCCTGCGATGACGTTCGCCGGGAGATGCGGCCGATATACCGGCTTTGGTGCGACCGAGGCCATTGCCGCGGACTGGACAAGTTTGGTGGGATGGGACTGCGATCCGGAGATACGGATCGATTGCAGGACATATTCTTCGTAAAGCGCATCCGTGAGCCGGACGTCCCCCGGCGCCGTCCAGTCCACCGCATCGTAAGCAAGCTCTACCGGTTCAGAACGAGCGACCGGTGGAGCCGGAAGGCCCTTGCTGGAAAAGCCGCTGACCAGTCGTGGACGCGATGGAGATGTGCCGACCGGTGAAGCAACAGGTTCGGCGAGAGGAAGGCGTGGTGGGACATGATCGAGCACCCATGCCAACAGCGTGGCAACGTCCGGCGCCGTACCGCGAGATGGCGGAAACACGGTCCTGGCTTCGGCCGGCTGCTTATCAATGACGGTGAGCCGCGTATCGATCGTCGTGCCATGCCTGGCGAAGACGGTCCCGGCGATAGCCGCCGAGAAGACGACGCGGCCACGCTCCTGCAAGCGGCTGAAGGCAGATGTCCAGGAGGGATTGTCGGGCGCGACATTGGCGCCGGTTATCGCCACCAGGCGGCCGCCATCACGAAGCCGGGCCAGGGCCGATTCAATATGGCGGAGCGCCGCGTCCGCCATCCGCCGATCGACATTTGCCAGCGCCGAAAACGGCGGATTCGTCAGAACGACGCTCGGTGCGACGCCTCGATCGAGATAATCGTCGATCTGTGCCGCGTCAAAGCGCGTGACGGCAACGCTCGGAAACAGGACATCCAGCAGCCCCGCCCGGCCTTCGGCGAACTCATTCAAAACCAGCGAGCCGCCCGATATCTCGGCCAGTATGGCCAGCAGCCCGGTGCCGGCACAGGGCTCCAGCACGACGTCAGTATGCGTGACACCGGCGGCCCTGCAAGCGACGAAGCCAAGCGGTATCGGTGTCGAGAACTGCTGAAGCTCGACGCTTTCTTCCGAGCGGCGCGTGTGGGTGGGAAGAAGACTGGCTACCTTGGCCAACATCCGCAGCAAGGAGGCCGACGACTGCGCGCTCGCAAGCATCGAGTGGCCGTGCTTGCGCAGGAACAGAACCGTCGCGGCCTCACAGGCCTCATAGGCAGCTTTCCAATGCCAGGCGCCGGCGGCATCCGAGGCGCCGGCGGCCCGTTCCATGGCAGAGCGCAGGATACCCGTGGCATCTATCCGTCTTCCACGTTCGAGATCGGACAGGAGAAGCTGCGCCGCATGGGCGATGGTGGACGCAGCCGTGGCGGTAGCGGAGCATGAGAGGGTCATCATGGGAGGGAGGCCTCGAAGAGAGCGGGAACGGTTGAGCCGCCGGCGCTCTCTCGACCCGACCGGCTCAAACCGTTCCGGCCGCCCTCTGACTCTCATCAACCGCTGGGCCTACAGGCGATGCACGGCCGCGGCGGCCCAAAAAAGCAGAAGCCCGGCACGATGCCGGGCTTCTGTAGACGAGTGAAAACATGGACGCGGATGTGCCTCGCCGTCCCGCGCCGCCGGCTTATTCGGCGGCCACACTGTGTCGCTGAACCTTTTCAGGGCCATCGTGCTCATCTTCTGCGAGGAATTCGGGTAATGGACTCGCTTCCCCGTCTTGCCCCAACGAAGGCGCAGCGCCGGCAAGCCGCAGCGGTGCGGGCAGCCATCCCGTGCCATCGAGGAGACGCTCGGCTTCCCGCGCCATATCGGACTTTTTCAAGTGGTCGATCAGCTGCGCTGACGCCTCACCCTTTGCTTCCCTGACCGCATCCAGAATATGCGACTTGGTAATGCGACCGAGATAGTTGTCGATCGTCGGCCTCCAACCGGCCTGCACCATGTCAAGCCCGACCGCGCGGGCCAGCACGTCAGCCTGGTCGAGCCGGGAAGCGACACCATGAGCCGACACGCGACCCTGATTGTAGCGGTTCGCGGGCTCATGGAGGGCGTTGATGGCAAATGATGCGCAATGGGCAAACAACGACGATTGCGCATGGCCGTCCAATGCGGCGAGCGTATTCCAAAGGTCCTTCTCGTCGTTCGGGAGCCGCGCCTTCCAGGTTTCGTGTCTGGCATCGATAGCGCCGGCCGAGGCACTGTCCTTCAATCCTGGAGCCTGGGCGGGAAACGCCGGGGTACGAATTGAAATCTCAAGGCAACTGCCGGAAGACGCGAACCGATAGAACGTTGCAAGCGCGAAATTGTGCAGCACCGCCAGGAACGCGATTGACGGATGTTGCGCCAGCGCATCCCGTAATGCGAGCGTCCGGTGGGCCGTCAGTTCGGTAATCAACCGGTCCGGCAGCGGTTTTTCCCTTTCGTCCTCCTCTTCGGCCGGTTCGGATGCCATGCCTGCGACGGTAATGGCCGTGCGGTGCGCCGGCTCAGAACCCTTGTTCTCGTCGAAGGGGTGGCCTCCGTCGGCGACGTCGGACTCGACCACCAGCGTTTCATCTTCCGGGCGGACATAGCCGCGATCCGGGACTAGCCGGCCCTCGGAATCGATGCTGATAATGACGCCGGCACGGGCGATATCGGCCGAATCAAAGATCATCGGTTGGTCTTCAAGGCTGAGCAATAACGTCTCGATCTCGCCAAGCCGTTGGTCGACTTCGTCCGGCAGTTCGTTGGCATCCTGATACTCGGTCTCAAGCCTGTCTTGTTCGGCCTTGAGCGCATCGACCGCCGTCTGCTGATCGACGGTAAGCGCCGCCGGCGTTCCTTCAAGTTTCAGCAGGCCGCTGGCATGGCCAAATGGAAAATCGACCGCAACCGAAATCCACTTCCAGCCCTCAACGGCGATCGCATCCGCGGCAGCCTTCAGTTTTTCCGCAACCAGACGATCGAGCAGAGCAACGTCCTGCAACCAGCCGCCACCATCATCCTCGAACAAATCCCGCAGAACCGGACCTCCCGCCTGTTCATAGGCGGCGAGCCCGACAAACCGCGCGCGGCGATCGGATGCGCGGATCGCGTTCTCGGTCAGCATTCGGCGGATCTGGTACGGCTCGTCATATCCAGAACGGCTGACATTATCCCAGACCTGCTCCTGGCGCGCCTGATCGCCGTTGACCGAGAACGCCATCAGTTGCTCGAGCGTCATGCCATCCTCGGCGTAGACCTCCTGCAGTTTCGTCGAGACCGATGCCAGCCGCAGGCGCTGCTTGACGATGGCCGACGTCACAAAATGCCGCGAAGCGATCTCCTCCTCGCTCATGCCGAGATCGCGCAGTGTCAGGAATGCCCGAAATTGATCCAGCGGATGCAGGCCGATCCTCTCGTCGTTCTCCGCGATCGAATCGTCCTCGGCTATGCCACCTTCGCGAACGACGCAGGGGACCGCCTGTGTTTTCGACATCCGCTTCTGCTTCACCAGAAGCTCAAGAGCACGATAACGCCTTCCGCCCGCCGGAACTTCGAACATTCCGGTCTCGGTACCCTCGGCGTCGACGACGGCCCGGACGTTCAGGCTCTGCAGCAGGGTTCGCTGGGCGATGCTTTCAGCAAGCTGCTCGATCGAGACGCCCGCCTTCACCCGCCGCACATTGGACTGGCTCAGCACCAGCTTGTTGAAAGGAATATCTCGCGAAGGCGATAACGTGATCTTCTGGACGGTCTTTGTCATCTGAACTCTCCACGACGGGCGGCCGAGAGCCTCTCTCGACCTCAAACCCGTCGCGGCGCCCCGTACAGCCTCTCACTCTATCTCCACACCATCCACGGATGCCCGATGTGAGCTTGCCGATCTCGCGCGATAGAAGCGGTCGGCAAGGTTGGCACCGAGCCGAAAGACAGCCGGCAGCACTGGCCGCATGCGACGTGAAGCGCACTCGTGCTTACTTCGCAGGACCTTAATACGCATAGCCAGCGCGCCAGAGGTCGCGTGGCCATTGACCAATGCAGACCTCGATCTGCGTTTCACCGGGCGTGCGCCGCAGGCGCATCGCCCCCAATCGACATAGCGTGTCAGACGGAGCGCAGCGCAGTGAACCTGCGGACGCCGAGACCGGTTAACAGCGGCACCCGGCGACGGGGCAGTGATAGCGACCTGTCAAGCGCCAGCGCTTGACAGGGGCCCCTTCGACGAGTGCCCCCGGCGAGGCGTTCCTGTCTCTTGCGCGAGGGATTGTTACCCGAAGGGCCGAGACGAACCGGCTCGGTGTGCGCAGCAAATAAAGCCCGGTCCGCATCGCGGACGCCGCCAAATCGTCAAAACCGAAAACCCGTCTGTTGTGATCATCCGGACCAACCACATCGAAAAAGCCCGCGACGCCGCCTCACCTGCGGCTCGACCAGCGTCATCCTTTGACCGCGCAATCCGGTCGGGCCGGGCCGAGAAGAAAATGTTTGCGCCGATCTACACTCGCGGCAGCTGAACTTCCCTCCCGGACCTTTGCCTCAGCGTCATAGATTCTTATGCAAAGAAGAGGAAAGCGCTTCTTCAATTCTTCAGCACCTGCCCTGGCGCCATCGCTGGTCGCAAACCTGGTCTTCATGAGGCCATCCACCTCGATGGCGTAACCCGAAGCCGGCAATTCGTGGACAGCAGCAACCATTTTGATTCTTCCATAGAGCAAGGCAGATCGACGCAAATTGCTTAGCGCGAGTCGCCCGGATCGCGCCAGCGCCGCTTCGACCGGCAAGAGCGGCGAGCAGTAACGCGGCGAGCTCGAGGATTCGCTTCGGACCATTCAGCGATGGGCGTTCGCGTCATCCGAACAGTTCGTGGGGCTGCCCTGCGCGCGGAGACACGCGCGGTACAGCCAGGGTGCGACGTAGCTGCCTGCCCATACCCCTCGCCCCGCCCGGTCAGCCTCGCGCTGAACAACCGCGTACCTGCCTTTCGAAAATTGCGGCCAATCGAGCGCAAGGCCACTCCGCACCAGCCATTCGCCGAGATCTATTCCGTTCACGGAACAAGTCGCAACCGTGCGACCATACTGATCCTGGGAGAGCGGCGCGCAGGCCACCGGTCGGCCCGCGATGAAAGCATCGAGTTCGTTGGCGGCCTTCGCACCACAGCGGTACGGTCGACTATCATCAGCACGGCAAAGCTGGGTGCTCTCAGGCGTGTCGATTCCCCAAAGGCGAATCCGCTGTCCGCGAATTTCCAGCGTATCGCCACCGATGACGCTGGCCTGACCCGACAATTCTCCAGATAGCGCGACCCTGGACATGACAAGAAGCAGCAGAAAGGCGAGACCGACGGCCGCGCTTGCTCGAAGGCCGGGTACGTCGTTCGCCGCGATGCGACGGCAGGGCCTGCAGCCCGACAACCCCCAAGATTTGCTTTGAAAAAGTTCACTTACCCTATTGTAATTACAATATAAAAACAATCTTTCAAACAATGCTGCAGCCATAACCGCGCCATCAGGATTTGCCATTTGTTCTTCATATGTTCTATAGTGATCGCAAGCCTTCGTCCAGCCATTTGGCGTCTGTCGAGCTGCCGTGAGTTATTTTTTTGCGGTAAGAAGATCGATGACGATGACATTGCGCAAAACCACTGCCGGCTTTCTGTAAACCGAAGGTCGAGACCTTAGGATGCCGGCTTCGCTCAGCAGGCCCGCTGCGCGCCTGCGCGCGGCCGTTCTGTCACGACAGGAGCTTGATGACCCTTTGCATGGAATCGGGATCGTCCAGACACACCGCCCACTCCAACAAAGCCTGCCGAACGGTCGTCGTGAGCACGCCGTGAAGCGCCAGGCGATCAAGAACCAGCGAGCGGTCCGCCTCGCTGCGCGCCACCGAGAGATCGGCAAGCAAGCGCACATCGTAACCAAGCCTCACGGCCTCCAACGCGGCAATAAAAACTTCTTCTTCCAGGAAGGCTCCACCGAGAAAAATCACGCCCACATTCGAAGTCGCGATAGACGTCTTGAATCGCTCGTTTCGCCACAACGACAGACCATCACTTTCTAGCGACGAAATCGAACGAGCCAACTCGGCAGGCAATAGCGCGGCATCGAATTCTCCAATTGCATTCACGTCGACGCCAAGGATTTCAGAGACCGCCGGCAGCAAGGCCAGACTTTCACGCCACCGGGCGATGAACTCGCCCAAAGCGGCGTGAGATCCAACACGTGCGGGATTGATCAGAACGAGCCGGCTGTGCCGTGGGTCCGCCAGCATCTGGTCGACCTATCGTTTGTGAGGTCTGAAAACATGGCCATTACGCTGCGGTCTGAATGGCTTCCGGCCGGCTGAGAACCGGGCCTTCGATGCCGGCTTGACGGTACATGCTCAAGAGCGTCTCGCGAGATCCGTGCAGGACACCGGCAAGCGCCATGGTCTGACCTATCTTTTGGGGAGGCGCGAGACGCTCCAGCGCCCATCCCGCGCGCCGGAGAATGCGTTCCATTCTGGTATCGGTGACAGTCACGATACTGTCTGCGTCCATCAGGCCGAGGCTCTCGATCATCGCAGCAAACAGCATGAAGGTCGCACGATTAAGTCCGTTCCCCGCGAGCTGATCGGCGAGCCTGGTGTCAACGCAAAACCGCGAACTTTCCAGGATCCGGTTATTTCGAGGCGGGCTAGCCCCCGTCAGCAGCTGAGGGAACGTGTCGGCGAGCATCGTAGGCCCGGTTGTAGGAAGCAGCCTGACACAACCAACGACTTCTCGTCCGGCGGACACCAGCAGGAGATAGGTTGGATTCAAGGCATCGAAGACGTCGAGTTCAAGATCACCGGTGACGGACACGGTCCAGCCCAGACGATCCCTGAAAACGCGGCGGCGAAGGCGAAACATCGCGGCCAGCAGATCGAGGTTCAGCCCGAACTGATGTTGCGACAGCGCGATAACGTTCATGTAAATCTCCCGTTTAACAAAGGTGACACACAACCAGAGATCGCTTTTTGCGAAACCTGTTGTATTTTGCAGGTGGGTTAGACATTCGAAGAGGCGCGCAAGGTCCGCTTCGGGATGCGGAGAAACCAAGGAAGGGCGAACCAGAACCCCGCCACGATCTGGAGGGCCACGTTGAGAGCGAACGCGGCCTGATAGGCTACTTGCGGATACTGCCCGGCGTCGGACGACCAGTGCTGAAGCACAAGCCCGGTTCCGATTTGCACCGCGAACGCCGCGCCGATATGAAAAAAGTTCAGAAGCGCGTTGGCTCGCCCGGCGAGCTCTTTCGGAAACTGCTCGCTGAGGATCGCGTAACCGAGAACGGTTGCTGCGCCGACCGCGGCGATGACCGCCCACGGGAAGTACGACGGCAATGGCCATCGCAGGATGAGCGCGAGCTGCGCTGCGACGGCGACCGTCGCGGCGAACCCGAGGAGGGCTTGCGGAGCGATGCCACGCCTGCGAAGTCGATCGGCAGCTATCCCCCACAGCATCGCACCCAGGCTGACCGCGATGGCCATGACGAAGAGATGCCACACCATAGCGGCCCGGTTGAGACCTTCGACATCGGTGAGCCACTGCGCCGCCCATAAGCCCTGCAATGCCCAGGCAGTTCCGATCGTCGTCGCCGACAGCGGCACGAAGCGCCAGAAGCGGGGATCAGTATAGACCTGGTACAGCACTGCAGGGGCCGGGCCGGTTGCGGCCTTCGCGGTGTCGGGAACGACAAGGTAGATCACGGCCGCGCAGCCGACTGTCATGGCAGCGAACAAAGCGAACAGCCCGCGCCATCCGATCAAGGCAAGCAACAGATCGGCTGGCAAGGTCGCCGTAACGGCCCCCAAAGCGCCGAGCATGAGCATGAAGCCATTGAGAAGCGGCAGCCGATCGCTTGGAAACCACACAACGAGGGCTTTCAATCCAGCGTTCAGGGCACCCGCGACACCGAGCCCCATCAACGCCCGTGCTGCCAGCAGCAGAAAAAAATCGTCCGAAACAGCGAACAGTGCCGCACCTGAGGCGGCCGCTACCAGCAATGCGCTCTGGACCCGGCGCGGACCGTATCGGTCCAGAAGCACTCCGACTGGTATCTGCGCCGCAGCAAAGGTCAGAAAGAAAGCCGACGTCAGCAGACCAAGATCGCCGGCCGCAAATCCCAACTCCAATGTCAGCGGAGCAGCGACAAGGCCGTTGATGGTGCGAAACAGATAGGAAAGGTAGTAACCAGCCACGAACGGCAAAAGCACCCGCATGATCAGGACACGATTTTCCAGCAAAATTCGGCTTCCGTTACGGAACGCCGCCAGCCACGCCAGCGCGGCTCGCCCCGGTGAAGGCCGCAGCTCATCATCACGAATATCGCTGCCGGTAGCTGCGTCTGTGCACGGCCCGTCCAGGGTCGGCCGGAAAGTTGTCGGTGCTGCCGTCCTCCCGGACGGCAGCGGCGTTCTGAATCTCGTGGACCCAAGTCGATGCAGCGGAGCCAGTCCCGCAGGCGACGGACACATCGCCAGCAGGATCCCCCTCTACGTTTGCAGAAACAGCCGGCGCCGTGGCGTCAAGCCGGTCCATTGTCTCCTGCATCAGCGGCGTTCCCAGCTGGACACGCCGTTCCACCTGGGCCGCGAATTCGTCGAAACGCGCGGAGCCGAGCCGGCACGCGGCTGGCTGTGTCGCTGCCGGCAACTCCGGGGCAACCGCAAGGTGGAACCGGGCGTGAAGAGAGACGATCTCGCTTACGATGCCGAGATTCCGATCAAGCTGATCAACCTGGCCGCTCAAGTCGGCGAGCCGACCAGCCAGCATGGCAGCGTCAGTTGTGTCATCGGAAGCAAGAAACCGATCGATAGCGGCTTCGACCAGTGCCGATTTTGTGATTTCGCGGCGCTTTGCGGCCATCGTCAACCGCGCGGCTGTTCGCTTTGAGAGATAGACGCCGACCCTGGGTTTCATTGCGGAGCTCGCTTGAAGTCTGATGGAGGAGTGGCTGGCCTGTCCGCGAGCACAAGGCATTTGTGGTTCTCCACCACGCCGTGCGCGCAGAGCCGGGACTGCCGGGCTATCTCGAGCCAAAGCCATGTGTTAGTGCGACACCGAATCGCTCCGCCTTCTGCTGACCCTTCCGCAGCGGAACGAGCAGACGTCACGCTTATCCTGCGATGGGATGCGCGGCCCGAGGTGCATCTGCTGCCGATTGGAGTGCGGCAGACCAGCATCGATCAGAATGGATTTGACGTGATCGATAAAGCGATCCCAACGGACGTGTCGGAGCAAATCCCGATGGCAATAGCTGGAGGACGTGATTTGAACCCTCGGCTTCGGCATCACGACATCATCGACTTGAAGCATCGCTTCTCTCGCTCCTTTCGAAACATGGCGGTTTGACACCGCGCGCCGAACACTCGTGATCGAGACCAGTCAAATAATCTGCAATCACGATTGCCTTGACACCGATAACTATGTCGGAATGCTTGTCAGTCGGGAGGTGTCGATTGTGATAGCTTCACCTTTCGACACCCTCACCCCTCATCATATGGCGGCCAACGTGGCTGCCCGCTTCGGATGGTTTCGGACCTTCGAACAACACGGCTTGCAGACAGGCAGCCCCGATTGCCCGAAGCTGAATCCGGTCAGAGAAATCAACGATCAGTTTGCGAGAACGTGAACTGCGACCTGGCTGCCCGACAGGACGATGCAACGTCTGTACATCGTCATTTTTCAGGTCGGTGCCGTGTTCCTGCATCGTCGTCCTCGACGACCTATGCTGCAGATCAACGCCCGTCCGGACGGATTATCCAGGTTACGGAACCAATCGAGCCTTCAATTGCTCGAGCGAGAAACAGCCGTACCAGACGAGCACCCGTTTGGATGTGTGTCGTCCACTGAGAGGCAACGGCTGCACCGAAGTCTCAAATGATTCGACGCAATACCCATCGACGCAGTCAATCACTCCAAGGTATTCACCAGCAACAACTCGACGAGCGCGATCACCGCAAGGATCACTCGCCGAACGCGTTAGCGCAGCCAACCGCCTCGACATTCACGAGCCAGGGCGCCCTCACATTCCGTCACATCGACGATGACGGATTGTTGCCAGCCTGAAATGAGCACCATGGCGGATAGTCACCGCAAAACTCGAAAAAGTCGTCAAAATATACCAGCCCCAACTTTGTCAGACGAGACATGATCGTATTCAATGCCTCGCTTCCAAAGTGCGGTCCGAACGAGAGGAGATGGTCGTTAACGTCGAGTCCCTCCTCCACCTCCATGGCGGTGAACAAATCACGCAAATCGATTTGCCGCTCAACCAGAGCGTTTCGGCGTACGATCAAGCCGAATTCACTGGTTACGATGACGCTTGAATTATTTGTCATTAGGAAGCGTGACCCCGTCTGGAACAGTAATGATCACATTGTGAATGGGTGTATTTTGGATCGGTTGTATTATCGCGCGCCATTCGGCTCTACCCGTTTGGATCAGCGCAGCTTGGGGGACTGCAAAGTCGACGCGAACCGGACCCGTTCCGCCGGGCTGCCTTGCTCCCGGCAAGGTCACGTACAGGCGGTCGCCTCCGAGCCCCGACGGGATGGCAGTCCCAAAGTTTCTCAACCAGGCGCGCGCCTCTTCCAATGAGGCCCATCTCGAGACTTTGGCGTAGCCGTAGGGAGCGGATCCGGCGGACGCCCCTCGCCCGCGCGGGTACACAGCGTAAAACCCGCCACGTTGCATACTGCGATTGCTGGATTGCAGCTTCACGGGGTCGGAAAGGGCTTCATCAAACCCGCTTCCAGGGTGGTTGGCAAGATGATGGACCTTCAAATCCCTGACCCCTGATTCGGATCGAAATTCATCAGGGGCAACAATTCGATCTGCGGAGCTTTCACCGTGGTGGTGCAGCTTCACGCCCGAAGCGATGCGAGGCATTCTGGCCCTTCCGGTTTCATATCCCAGCCGTTCGAATATGGAGTAAGGCTACCCATCTGCGGCGTGTCGATAGCCGATTGAATAAAATTCGACACCCCTGGCCCGTTATTCCGAGTGAGCCTCCAGGAGATGCACGAGTTATAACAACTGACCACGACGAAACGCCTCCGCCACACAATGCGCGATCGAGCCAGCGTCAAGCTTTCGCCTTGCGTTCTCGAGATGAAACGCGACCGTCCGCGGCGCGATCTGGACGAGTACCGCGATATCGGAAATTGTCTTGCCACAAGCAACCCACGACAAGCATTGTCGTTCACGCTGCGTCAAAGCCGCTCCGTCGAGCGGTTTGCCGAGCTGCCGGTCGATCCGCGCCGACACATGAGCATGAAAATACAATCCGATCAGGCGAAGAACGTCGGTGGTTTCGGCAAGCAGGCGGTCGGTGCCGGCGAATGATTCGGCAGTCGCGAACGTGAACGCGGCAATCCGTCCAAAACCCATCCTGATCGGGACCGTGATGCCGGATTTGATCCCGAAGGTCGTGGCTTCGTCAAAAAACCTTTGCCGTTCTTTTGCTTCGCCTATGATGGGCGCACCACCCCAGGTAAACAAATCGTATTCCTTTGCGGCGCGCTGGACGACCGGGTCGATCTTTTGATAGCGAAGGTCGAAATACCTTTTGGTCCAGGATTTTGGGTAAGAGGACAACAGAGTTGGCGTGTCATCAGCGATACGTAGATAAGCGAATCGTTCAAACCCAAGTCTTCTGATGACGCGTGAGGCCACCCGCTCGAATCCCTCTTCGTCCGTGGCCGTCTCGAGCGCGTCGACGAATTCCTGAAATGCCTCTTCAGTGAGCTTCATCTGGGCTTTCCGGGCGAACCCGACACTCAATGTCCGGTGCGGGCCGAACGAACGAAAACTGACCTACCGTTGCCGGGTAGGGCTATCGCATATGGCCGAGAGCGGAGAGAAGGAAATCGTTGTTCCACCTGGCTTGGAGCATTTTGTGGCTGATGCGGTAGGGACCCGGTGTTGCCTGCAGAGCATTGAGAGCGAGCTTGCGGATAGCGGCGAGATTCTCGGCAGCATGATCCTTGCGGCTGCGGCAGGCATCTTCTTCGAACAGCACATCGAGAACCCAGTGCAGGTTGTTCTCGATGGCCCAGTGGGCGCGCACGACCTCGAGCAGCTTTTTGGGCGACAGCAGGCGCGAGGCCAAAAAGTATCGGACCGTGTGCTTGGCGGCCTTGCCGGCGTTGGCGCGCCAACTGTCGATGCGACCGACGGCAGCGATAGCGGGAAAGCCGTATTGCTTTGCCAATTGTGGTGCCGGGACGACGATAGCCTGCCGCCGTTCGAGTCGGCCGTGAGCGGCTGTCCGTCGCTGGCTTGCCCGCGCTGGCTTTCGGGCGGTGTCGAGCAACGTCTTGGCCGCCTTGAAGAGCCGGCCACGATTGCTCTTGATGGCCAACACGTAGTGCCCCTTGCGGTCGCGGATGGCCTGCGCCGTGTCGGGCCGGCAATGCAAGGCGTCGGCGGTGACAAGAGCGCCGTCCAGATCGAGCAGGGCGAGGACTTCGAGAACGCCGGCAACCTCGTTGCGATTGGGAGCCTTCCGCTGAGCCAATGCCATCCGCGTGCCATCCGCCCAGACATTGACCATATGCAGCGGCGTGGCCTGCCGGCCCCGCGTGAAGGCTCCGCGCAGCGCCTTGCCGTCGATGCTGACCACTCCCTTGACGCCGAAGCTCTTGCTGAACTTGCGCAAAACCTCTTCGAGCCCCCTCGGGTCCAGCGCACGCAAGACGTTGCTGAACGTATCGTGGCTGGGGATGCCGTATCTGAGCTCCAGGAACCGCCGCAACAGCTCCTCCCGGCCTCTGCCGAAAAACTCGAACTCGGTGCAGGTTTTGGCTCCAGCCAGTGTTGCCGCCAAGGCGATGACGAGGATCTCCACCAGATCGTGTCGCACGTTGCTGGCGCGCGGATCCTTGAGCGGTCGAAACAGCCGCTTGAGTTTGCGCATTCCGGTCTCCTTCGGGAATCGAGAGACACCCAAAGAATCCAGTTCCGACAGTCTGGCAACACCCCGCCAGCGCCATATGCGATTCCCCTACGTTGCCGGGCGAGCATCGATTCCTTCTTTTCCCGCCCTTGCAGCTGTGATCGTTACGCCCTCATTCCGGCCGAGCCGGATATATTCGAATGGGATTCTGCGGAATTTTCCAGCTTCGACCGCCAGAGTTTCCTCATATCTAGGCTGAAGGTGGTGCTTCCATCGCTGAGCTCATGACCCGGCGCATTCAAGTCGGCGGCATAACCGAACTCCACGATCATTCCAACCAACGAGATGTCCCGCTGCAAGCGGGGTATTGAGGAAAGCAACTCCTGTCCGGATGCGCCGTGAGACCGAACAATCCGCGCTGTGGGCCTTCGCGCTCGAATGGAATCACATGTGGGGCCGCTCGGGATCTGATTGGTCCCAAGACGTGCCGCAACGTTATCGCGCAGCATGGTCGGGCCGGTGGTCGGTAACAGTCGTACGGAGCCAACGAGGTCTTCTTCGGGCGACATGACGAGCAAGTAGGTCGGCTTGAGCTGTCGTAGATGTCGAATTCGATGTCGCCGCTAACCGGCGCGTCGTAGTCGCGATTATCGAGGACGCGACGCCGCAACTCGAACATCTTGGTCAGCAGATCAAGATGGTGCCCAGCCAGCGTGTGATCGATAGCGACAGCATACATGGATAATGATTCTCAACTATCCGCCCAGAAGAACAGAAAACTGAGCGAGGCTTTCTGATGGCTCATGAGAGCGGGTCGCGGCGCTGAGCAACGTCGCTTTCGAGAGCAATCGCTGTCGCAGCGAGAGTTCAGAGGGCCTCCTCGTTCGAGGACAACAGGTCGTCTGGACAGATCTTCAGCCTGCCTCACCCGGTCGCCTGCTTGGAGAGGCGGACTTCAGCAGCCCATTCGCCATCTCAAGCGCCTCCGCCTCTGAAGCGGCGACCAGCATCGGGTATCCCCAAAACTTCTCTGACACGATCTGGAAGGCTCTCATGCCGAGCCGCTTCGCCCGTGAGGGCTCAACATAGATCAGGGCCTTCACAAATTCGCGCAATCGCGGTTTGTGCTTCTTTGACCAGAGCGCAAGCTTTCTCTGCTCATCCGGATCGTGCTCGTGTTCGTCGATGTCGGCGTTTGCCCCCTGTCCTATGATAACGAACGGCGTGCCACGATCGAGGAGGGCTTCGAAAGCAGCGAAGGCCTCGTCGGTCGTTCCTGCCAGGCCCTGATCGTAAGACAGCCTTACAATCGGAAAAG
Source organism: Bradyrhizobium sp. WYCCWR15520 (assembly GCF_056174665.1). Taxonomy (NCBI): domain Bacteria; kingdom Pseudomonadati; phylum Pseudomonadota; class Alphaproteobacteria; order Hyphomicrobiales; family Nitrobacteraceae; genus Bradyrhizobium; species Bradyrhizobium sp. WYCCWR15520. The sequence goes on along the minus strand of NZ_JBWBWM010000034.1, from coordinate 6,145 downwards.
TCGCGGCATTCAACAGCATCATCACCCCTATCGGTCAGTTTGCGCAGCGTGGTTCAATTCGCGTGCGCATGATCAGTGACGATAGTTTGGATGATGCCTCAACTCATTCATCTAAGGCGCCAAAGCGTTACCCAAAACAGACAATCACTGCGACCGGCAACCAGATGCTGCGTTGCCAGCGCCTTAGTGGCATTTTGGACGAATTCTTGGCCGCTGGCTGAATTGAACAATGGACTGGCCGAATTGCACGATGCGGCGTCCCACTACCCTGCTGTAGCCATTCCGCTGGATCACGACCTACCTGAAATGGCGAAACACGATGCCGAGCTACCTGTTGCCCACTCGTATTTCCAAGCGACTCTCGGATAGGCTGGCAAATCCCTATGCCTCAATAACCCTCCCCCGACCGGTCCTGCAGATTCGCGCCCAGCGTTTGACCAAGGCGCAGCTGCGGGACTTGCTCATCAGCAATCCCCACGATGCGACGCAATGGATCAAGGCCGCAGCCGAGGCCGATATCATTCCCGCACAGATCGTGTGGGGTCAGTTGCTGCTCGATGGGACGCGGGTAGCGCGTGATCCGGCGGCTGCCTTCGTCTGGTTCGAACGCGCCGCCCGATCCGGGGACCTGGACGGACAAAACATGGTCGGCCGGTGCTACGAACAAGGCTGGGGTGTCGAACCGAATCCGAAGCTCGCGACGATTTTTTTCGAGGCGGCCGCGCGAGCCGGCCACGTCTGGGGCCAAGTCAATCTCGCGCAGATGCTGATGCGCGGCGGAAATCCGGAGGATCGGCCGCGGAGTTTCGAGCTCTTTCGGGCAGCAGCTGAAGGGGGCACCTCCAAGGCGAATCTGAAGGCAATGAATTCTCTCGCTCGATTCCTTGAAGAAGGATGGGCAGTGCCGGCCGATCCGAGAGGCGCCTTCTACTGGTACAGCCGTGCAGCTGGGCTTGGCGACCACTGGGCCCAGTACAATCTTGCCACGATCCTGCACGCTGGCGGTGACCTGGCCGGTGCTGATGTTTGGCTGGAACGTGCGGTCTCCGGCGGCGATGACGGCTTTCGCCGGCGCATTGCACCGCTATTGCTGGCGCGCGGCGAACTTGCGCTACGCCGGCACGGCCTCGAGGCACTCAGGCGAATAGCAGCCTCCGGCAGTCCCGCCGACGTGCACGCGTATGCCTCCGCAGTCCGCGAGACAGCGGCCGCATCTTCGGACATCGACAGGGCCAAGAGGCGATCGAAGCAGCCGGAAGGTCATGGACGTGCGGATTCGCGACGGCGTCTTCCGGCGTCGATCAGCGCATGCCTTGTTGGTTATCTCGCCGGCCGTATCGAAGCGATTTCACGCCGCATCACGAAACCATCCAACGCAACATCATCAAGCTCAGTGGGGGCTCTGTGACCATCATCCAAACCTTGCGACCAGCACTTTCCGGACTTGGGGCAGCAGCGAGCCTGGCAAACGGCTTTCTATTCGTTACCGCCGCCAACGCGGAAGGCCAGAACAATCAGCCAACGCCGGCGCCCGCGGACAAGGCTACAGCGCTTCCACCAGTCGAGGTGGACGCTCCTGTTACCAAGCGGCGACGAGCGTCGAACGCCGGCTCGAAGTCGGCCTCGAGGCCTGTCCCGGCCAGCCATCCGAGCAAACCGGCCGAACCGCGTCCGCAGACTGCGTCCTCGGCTCTTTCGCCTGGGAATTCGCTGCAGCGAACCACAGGTCTCAGCCGTCTTTCCGATTCTCTACAAAGCACGCCGCAAACCGTCACTGTCATACCGCGCCTTGTAATCGAGCAGCAGCAAGCAGCCACCATCAATCAGGTGCTGCAATATGTGCCGGGGATCACCGTCGCCACCGGAGAAGGCAATGGTGGCATCAACGGAGATCAGTTCCGCATCCGGGGTTTTGACGCTTCTGGCGATGTGTATGTCGACGGCTTACGCGATTTTGGTTCCTATGTGCGCGATAGTTTTGCAACCGAAAATGTATTGGTGCTGAAGGGACCCTCGTCACAGAGCTTCGGCAATGGCACGACGGGCGGCGTCATTGAGATTGAGAGCAAGAAAGCCCATCTCGGCAACCAATCATCATTCGAGGCCTCGGCTGGGACAGGACCCTACGGACGCGGCATTCTCGATATCAATCGGCAGATCAACGACACCACGGCCTTGAGGATCATCGCCATGGGGAACGGGCAGGATATTGTCGATCGCGACCATGTCTATTCCAACCGGGGCGGTTTCCTCGGCTCGCTAGGACTTGGCCTCGGCACCGACCAATCCCTGATCTTCAACTATCTGCACCAGGACAGCGTTCAACGCCCCGATTTCGGCGTTCCGATCGTCAGCGTGCCGGGCGTCGTCGGGAAGCCCGTGACGGAGTACGGAGTTCCCCGCTCAAACTATTTCGGCCGGGAAAGTGATCGCGACCGCGCGACGGCCGACGTTGCAACCGCTCTCTACAAGGGCGAATTCGGCGATTGGCTCACGTTAACGAACGACACGCGTGTCGGTTACTACACACGTGATCTGAAGTTTACGCCCGCGCTCTGCGCCTCTCCCGGCTTTCCTTTTCCAAGCAGCTGCGCAACGGACGTTCTCGCCGGCAATCTGGCGACGCCCTACACAATCTGGTCCGTCGGCGGGACGAAGCAGGTAAGTCACGGCGGGGAAAACGTAACGACTGCCACGATGCGTTTTGACACCGGGCCGTTTCGGCACAAGCTCGTCGCCGGCTTTGATGTCTATTCCCAACACGCGACGACGGGTTTTTACCTTCCTTCAGGCCCCGAGCCGGCAGGGACTCTTCTCGATCCCGTGTTTGCGAACTCACCCGGGTTTGCACTGACGGTGTCGCCGGGCAATCAATTGTCGGCCACGAGCTGGGATATCGGCCCCTTTATAAGCGACCGCATGTGGTTGACGCCCATGCTCTCGATCCTTGCGGGTGTTCGATGGGATCACTATCGGGTCGACGGCCAGGTAGGCGCGTCTCCGCTTGCGACGACGACCGAGTTCGCCAGCCCAAAAGCATCCCTGATCTTCGAGCCCACCACGCATCAAAGTTACTACTTCAGCTATGCACGTTCATTCACGCCGCCGGGCAACAACATCACTTCGCTGAGTTCATCGCTCGGCCTATCCCAGGCGCCAAGCGCTGCAAACCTTCAGCCGGAAGCGGATACGACCTTCGAGTTCGGTGCGAAGTGGGGCCTGTTCGAGGACCGCCTCGGCTTGACGGCAGCATTGTTCCGCGTCGAGAAGAACAACGCTTCCTATACCGACCAGGCATCGGGAATACAGACGACCACCGACGACAAGGTGCAAGTCCAGGGGGTTGAGCTCGGCTTGACTGGCAAGCTCACGGCGAACTGGGATGTGCAGGCGTCCTATTCATACATGGACAGCAAGATCATCGCGTCGTCGATTAGTCCTTTCACGCCTGTGTCGGCCGCGGGCAATCGGGTCCCGTACGTGTCGCAACATGGCCTGGCGATCTGGACCACATATGACATCGCTCCCCTGCTGCCGAACCTGCCGGGTCATATGCTTGTTGGAGGCGGGCTCAACTATCGTTCGGATTATTACCTCAACAACCTCAACTCGATGCTGATCCCAGCGGCGACCACGATCGACGCAATGCTCTCCTTCGATCCCAACGAGCGACACCATCTCGCGCTCAAGCTCACGAATCTTACGAACAAGCTGACCTACAGCTCTGCTTTCGGTAACGGCTACGCGACTCCCGTTGCAGGCCGCAGCGTCACCCTCACCGCAGCAATCAGATTCTGAAAACACATGCTCATCGAAATCCCAGACCTGCTATCCGCCGACGAAGTCAAGTCCGTACGCAGTATCATCGAAGCCGCTGACTGGATCGACGGACGGGCAACTGCGGGTGAGCTGGCATCGCTCGCCAAACGCAATGTTCAACTTCATGAAGAGTCGCCTCAGGCTCGCCAAGCCGGCGACATCATCCTGCGAGCTCTCGGCCGGAATGCACTATTCAACAGTGCCGCTCTGCCCTTGCGCGTCCTGCCGCCCCTTTTCAACCGATACGACACCGGGATGTTCTTCGATGCCCATGTCGATGGTGCGGTGCGAGCCGCGCCTGGACTCGGCACTCGCATGCGCGCCGACCTGTCTTCAACCCTCTTCCTCACAGCACCCGATGACTACGACGGTGGCGAGCTGATCATCGAAGACAGTTACGGCGTTCACGCCGTAAAGTTGGCGGCCGGCAGCATGGTCCTGTATCCAGCGGGGAGCCTGCATCGCGTGAGCGAGATTACGCGAGGTGCGCGTTTGTCATCCTTCTTCTGGACCCAATCGATGATCAACGACGAGGGGCTTCGGACAGTGCTCTATGATCTCGACCGGGGTATTATTGAACTGCGCAGATCCGTGGCGGGCGATGCGCGAGGTATCCTTATGCTTACAGGCGTCTATCACAATCTTCTGAGACGGTGGGCGGATCTGTGAGAGCGGCTCTGACGCTCTCACACGAACTTGGTTCTACAGTCCAAAACTGTCCACTTCCAACTGGGTTATCGCAATGACTGATATGACAGCTGAACTCGGCGTTCAACTTGCCCGTCAAAAGGCGGCGTTGCTGTGGACGCTCTGTGGACTCGGAAACACGATCTACGCAGCCATCCAAATCCTCACATTCGTGAACCACCAAATCGACAGCTCCGGTACGGCACCGACGGTATTCGATGCGATGGCCCTTTGGTACTTCGGTGTCGTATGCTCGCTATGGATCGTGCCCCCTCTATTTCCCCTCATCACTTCGGGGCGAGCTGCGAATCTGGCCTCGCCCCTCCTGGGTGGCTTTCTGGTCGTCACCAGCGTCGCAGGCGGTCTCTTTGACGGGGTGCGCGACGGCCTTCATATCGCAGCGACAGCTGTCCTTGCCCTAGCTCTGCCCGGGATTTTCGCAATTCGCGCATCTTGGCGATTACTGCGATTTACAGCTGCGCCTGCCCATCTTGTAAAGGAGTCGGCATCCTAGATGGCCCTGAAGCGAGCCGCCACTGCTGGTTTAGATTAGTTCAAAAATGACGCAGTTCTGGCTGGCCGCTCTCTCGTCGATTTGCGATGGTCGACTTTGAATGACTTGGCGGCCAGCCGCCGACACAAGACGTCTGAAAGGCGGCGAGATGCTCTCCCCCTCCCTTGGGACCGACATCGATAGCGTACCCCGCACAATTGCGCTGCGAAGCGGAATGCTATCGAATGAGTGGACCTATGGTCGGCATCGGCATCGCAAGGCTCAGTTGCTGTACTCGCTACGGGGTATTCTCTGCTGCGAGACGGCCAATACCGTTTGGCTTGTACCGCCCGGATGCGCGTTATGGATCCCAGCTCAACTGGCGCATTCGGCTCGCGGCGATGGCCTCGTAGAATGCCACTGCCTCTATATCGAACCGAACTCCGCCAGGAGCCTCCCGAAGACGTGTTGCACCATCTCGATATCACCCCTGGTCCGGGAGTTGATCCTGAAGCTGGCTCAACTTCCGGAATGCTACCCGCTAGGAGGTCGCGAGGACCGGCTGGTGATGACCTTGATGGACGAGCTGTCCGATGCACCGATTAGCAGCCTGAACCTGCCGATGCCAGGAGAGGCGCGCCTTCGGCGTCTCGCGGAGATGCTGATAGCCGATCCAAGTGCGAAGACCTCGTTCGCGAACTGGGCAAGTTCGCTTGGCATGAGCGAGCGCACCTTAAGCCGCCTGCTTCTCCAAGAAATCGGGATGAGTTTCGGACGCTGGCGACACCAGCTTCATGTAATCCTCGCAGTGCAAAGAATCGCGAGTGGTGAAAGTGTAAAAACCGTCGCCCTAGAGCTCGGATACGAAAACGCCAGCAGTTTCGTCAATATGTTCAGGAAGACCTTGGGCAAACCTCCGGTTCGCTACCTGACCGAACATCGTACAATTCTTGTCAGCGGCTGAACTGTGTAAGTCCAAAAAGCCCTAGGGCCGTTCGGGGCAATCCAGGAGATAGGTCGTCGGCCGTGAAGAACGCCGGATTTCAACTCGGGACGAATTGAAGTCGGACCGTGAGCTGGGCGAGGAACTGGCGCAACAAGAGCTCGAGCCAGCGGATGAGACGCCGGAAGTTGTAGCCCGCTGCG
>NZ_JBWBWM010000033.1:0-88245 GCF_056174665.1 Bradyrhizobium sp. WYCCWR15520 | reverse complement strand
TATCCTCTTCCAACCCCATCAGGTGGCGGCCCTGCGCCGACCCCGTACAGAAGCAAGACCCCGGCGGGCGGACAACGCAAAGGGATTGACTAATCGAGGCCCGTTACAGAAGGGTGGGCAAAGGCGCCCAACAACATCCCAAGGAATCACCCCAAGGATACGAACCTGAATGCATCTCCATCGCGCCTGATGTGACCGGCGCCAAAGTGCCCGCCGATCACCAGCGTGGGCGTGTCGGCAAAGCGTGAAAACAGCGCGCGCCGGGTTTCAGCCGACTGCCGCGGATCGGAATCGGCCGTCGAGGACCAGCCGAGATGGGCCATCTGGCACGGATGGTGGGCGACGTCCCCCGTCAGCAGGCCTTCTTTCCCCTCCGACTGGATGTGGATGCTCATATGGCCGGGGCTGTGACCGGGGGTCGGGATCAGGGTGATTTCATCCGTCAGCCTGGCATCGCTGGCGACAAGATCGGCTTTGCCGGCGTCCGCGATCGGCTTCACGGAGTCGCTGAATACGGCCACCTTGTCCGGCTCGTCGCGGTAATGGCGCCAGTAATCGTATTCAGTCTTGCCGAACAGATATCGGGCATTGGCGAAGGTCGGCACCCATGTGCCGTCAACCAGTTTCGTGTTCCAGCCGACGTGGTCAACATGCAGATGCGTGCACAGCACGGTGTCGATGCTTTCGGGCGGGAAACCCGCCGCCGTCAGCGTGTCGAGGAACGGATCCTTGCGATTGTTCCAGGTCGGCACCTTGCGGCCCTGCTTGTCGTTGCCTAGGCCGGTATCGATGATGATCCGCCGCGACGGCGTCTCCACCGCGAACGAGTGGATCGACATTTTGAGCCGTCCTTCCTCGGTCGCGAAATGCGGAATCAGCCAGGGCAGTTTCTGAATTTCCTCATTGGTTGCGAGCGGCAGGATGAATCGGGTGCTGCCCACGGTTTCGGTTTCGACGATTCTCGTGATCTTGACCCTGCCCACGTTCCACCGCATCCGTCGGTTCCTCCCGTTGTTCGGGCGAGGATGCGGGTTTCCTGTTTCCGGCGCAACGGATCATCTCGCGGCGTTCGGCGTTATCGCATCGCCCGTATGAGGAGCATGCGATGCCAGAACTGATGATTTCGCCCGAGAAAGTCGGCTTTCTGATCGAGAAAGCCCGGCAGTTCGACGTCAAGGAAGCGGCGACCGATCCTGACTCGGGATCGAACGCCACCGATGACGACATGATCGATGTGCTCGAGGACGATGGCCGCGACCCTGTCGCGCGCGAGATGGCCGGTTTCATTGATGCTCTAAGCGAGGACGAGCAGATCGACCTCGTCGCGCTGATGCGGCTCGGCCGTGGAGACGGAACCATCGAGGAATGGAAGGACTTGCGGCGGCAGGCCGCGGAAGGGCGCAGTGGTCCCACCGCGCGCTATCTGCTGGGCGAGCCGATGCTCGGCGATCTTCTCGCCGAGGGTCTCGATGAATTCGGCCTCTCCTGGACCGACGTGCGGACCACGCCGATTCACTGACTATCGGGCGCAGTCTACGATCACGGTGCCGAGCTTGTCGCCTTTCTCCACTGCCAGATGTGCCTGTGCGGTGTCGGAGAGCGCGAACTGCGCGGCGACGTTATGGATGCGCGGGCCTGCCGCCAGCCATTTCGTGATGTCTGCTTGCGCAGCCGCCAATAGCGGCGGCGGCAGCGCAAACAATACGAGGGCGCGTAGCGCGATGCATTTCTCCATCAGCTCGCGCATCGGCACCACAGGCGTACGGTTGCCGTTGGTGGCATAGACCGCGATCGTCGAATTGGTGCCCATCAGCTTCAGCGTGGTCTCGATGTTGCCGCCGAAATCGACATCGACGACGCGGTCGACGCCGCGCTGCCCGGTAAAGGCCATCGCCTTGGCGACGACATCTTCGGTCTTGTAATTGATGACGAGGTCGGCGCCCGCAAGCCGTGCCTGCTCGGCCTTGGCCGACGAACTGACGGTCGCGATCACCTTGGCGCCACCCCATTTGGCGAGTTGGACCGCGTAATGCCCGACGGCGCCTGCGCCGCCGGTGACCAGCACCGTCTGTCCCACGATCGGGCCGTCGCAATAGAGACACGTCCACGCCGTCATGCCGGGAATGCCCAGCGTGGCGCCTTCCGCGAACGACAGATTATCCGGCAGCGGCGTCACCAGATGTTCGGCGAGCGAAATATATTCGGCCGCCGTGCCGAAGGCGCGGCCGTTGCGCTGGCCGTTGAACAGCCAGACGCGTTGACCGATCTTGAGGCGGGTGACGCCGTCGCCGACCTGGTCGATGATCCCGGCGCCGTCGCTGTTGGGAATGACGCGCGGATATTCCATCGGCCGATAGCCACCGCCGCGGCGGCCGACATCGGCCGGATTGATGCCGGACGCCTCCAGCCGCACGCGGACTTCGCCCGGGCCGGCCACCGGCGTCGGCATCTCGCCATAGGCCAGCACTTCCTGTGCCGGCCCGGTTCGTTCGTACCAGACTGCTTTCATCCCGTGCCCCTTAGAGCGTGCCCGGGAATGCGCCGCCGTCGAGCAGGATGTTCTGGCCGGTGATGAAGCCAGCCTTGGCGCCGCACAGGAAGGCGCAGGCCTGGCCAAATTCCTCGGGGTCGCCAAAGCGTCCCGACGGATTGAGCTTGGCGCGCTCGGCCAGCACCTGGTCCACCGTGATGCCGCGCTTCTCGGCTTCCGGCTTGGCCGTTCCGGTCAGGCGGTCGGTGACGAACGGACCCGGCAACAGGCCGTTGATGGTGACGTTGTTGATGACGGTCTTGCGCGAAAGACCGGCAATAAAGCCGGTGAGGCCGGCGCGCGCGCCGTTGGAAAGTCCCAATATGTCGATCGGCGCCTTCACCGCGGCCGAGGTGATGTTGACGATGCGGCCGAATTTGCGCGTCATCATGCCGTCCACCGTCGCCTTGATCAGCTCGATCGGCGTCAGCATGTTGGCGTCGATCGCCTTGATCCAGTCGTCGCGGGTCCAGTTGCGGAAATCGCCGGGCGGCGGGCCGCCGGCATTGTTGACGAGGATATCCGGCTCCGGACAGGCTTTCAGCACGGCCTCGCGGCCGGCGGGCGTGGTGATGTCGCCAACGATCTCGGTCACGGTGATGCCGGGATTGGCTTTGCGGATTTCATCGGCGGTCTTTTTCAGCGCCTCCGCGCCGCGCGCAGTCAGCGTGACATGCACGCCTTCATTGGCCAGCGCGATGGCGCAGGCGCGGCCCAAGCCCTTACTCGATGCGCAGACGATGGCGCGACGGCCTTTGATCCCAAGATCCACTGTTTCGCTCCCATTATTTCAGGTGATGTTTGAAAGGTGATGCGGCTACTGTAGCCAAGTCGAGCGTCCCTGATAAGAGAGCGGTTACCGCCGAAACGCATATCAGGAAGACCACGCCGATTATATGTGCTGGTCTTTCCTCAGGCGGTCGATCGCAGCCACGACATCCGGCGGAAGGGACTTGATGCCCAATTGCCCGGCGGCCGATAGCAGCGGCCGCAACCGCGAACCGGTCATGAATGTTGGCTGCTGGTTTGTTGGCAGAAGCCGGTCGAAGATCAGCACGAGGGTGGTCGCGATCAGGCCGACGCGCACCGCGCCAAGGGCGGCGCCGCCAAGGCGGTCTGCCATGCCGGCCTGGGAGCCGATGGCGTCGTCGAGGGCTATGCGCGCCAGCTTCCCGAGCACCATGCCGGTGACCAGAAAGGCTCCGAAGAACAGCAGCGAATTCTGCGCAAACGGCGGGGCGAGCTTGTCACCGATCTGCGGGGACAATAGTGGCACCAGCCCCATCGCGATCGGCATCGCGGCGAGATAGGCCAGAATCGTAATCGCGCTGCGCAACAGCCCGGTATTGAAACCGGTGACTACGGCAATAGCCAGGCCGAGATAGACGACGGCGTCGAAACTGTTCATGAGAAAAATTCCACCCGGTTTCGATACCGATGCTTCGTCAATGAATCGGATTGGCGATCGCTAAAATCGTTCGTATCGATGAATCGGGGCGGTTGGAGATCGGCTCTCTCCCCGTCATTGCGAGCGCAAGCGAAGCAATCCATCGCGCGGCATAACGGATGGATGGATTGCTTCGTCGCTTCGCGCCTCGCAATGACGGCGGAGCATGCTTTTCCGATCAACCCGCCCGCATCTCAGCTTTGATCATGTCGGCGGCCTTCTCACCGATCATGATGGTCGGCGCGTTGGTATTGCCGCCGATCAGCGTCGGCATGATCGAGGCGTCGACTACGCGCAATCCCTCGATGCCGTACACCTTCAGCTTCGGATCGACCACGGCCATGGGATCGTTGATGCCCATCTTGGCGGAGCCGACCGGGTGATAAACGGTGTCGACGCGCTGGCGCAGGAGGTTGCGGATGTCGTCGTCGCTATGCACGCCTTCCGTGAACATTTCCTTCTTCTGCAACGCGCGCAGCGCCGGCGTCTCCATCAGCCGCCGCGTGGTCTTGAAGCCCGCGACCATGGTTTCCAGATCGTCCGGATCGCCGAAGAAATTCGGATCGATCAGCGGCGGTGCAAACGGATCGGCGCCGCGCAGCGAAACGGTGCCGCGGCTCTTCGGCCGCAGCAGGCAGACATGGCAGGTGAAGCCGGTGCCGCGATGACGCTTGCGGCCGTGGTCGTCGGCGAGCGCCATGCCGAAATGAAGCTGGATGTCGGGAATGTCGAGGTCGGGCCGGGTTTTCAGGAAGCCGCCGCATTCGGCAAAATTCGACGTCATCGGCCCGCGACGCTCGCGCCGGTACTGGCGGATCGCACGCAGCAGCCGCGGCAGGGCTTTCAGCGAGATGCCGTTGAAGTTCGGATTGTCGGACATGTAGCCGAACACGAAATCCGGGTGATCCTGCAGATTCTGTCCGACGCCGGGTAGATGATGCATGGTGGCGATGCCGTGCTTGCCGAGTTCGGCGCTGTCGCCAATGCCCGACAGCATCAGGAGATGCGGGGTCTGGAAGGCGCCGGCGGAGAGGATCACCTCGCCCCTAGCGCGAATTTGTTTGATCTCCTTGCCTTGCCGGTACTCGACGCCGACCGCGCGCTTGCCTTCGAACAGGATGCGGGTGGCGTGGGCGTGGGTCTCGACGCGCAGATTGGCGCGGCTTGCCATATGCGGGTGGATATAGGCGCGCGCGGCGCTGCAGCGCTCGCCGTTCCGCTGCGTCAGTTGATAGATGCCGAGGCCTTCATGCTCGTCGGCATTGAAATCCTCCCGCAGGCGAAACTGGGCTTCCTGTGCTGCCTGCAAGAAAATCTGCTGCACCGGATTCCCGGTGCGCGACTTGTTGACGGTAAGCGGTCCGCCCTTGCCGTGATACTCGTCCTCGAAATCGGCATTGTCCTCGGCGCGTTTGAAGTAGGGCAGCACGTCGTTAAACGACCAGCCGGTGTTGCCGAGCGAGGCCCATTGATCGTAATCGCTGCGGTGGCCGCGGATATAGACCATCGCATTGATGGCGGAAGAGCCGCCGAGCCCCTTGCCGCGCGGCTGATAGCCGATGCGACCGTTGAGGCCTTTCTGCGGCACGGTGCTGAAGGCCCAGTTGTTGACGTTGCCGGCGACCATCAGCACGAGTGCAAACGGTGTCGTGACCACCCAATTGTCATTCTTGCCGCCGGCATCGAGCAGCGCCACCGATGTGTTCGGATCTTCCGAAAGCCGCCCCGCCACCGTGCAGCCGCCGGAGCCGCCGCCCACCACCACGAAATCGTAAGCTTCCGCCACGCTCGTTCCCCCCGGATTTTTTGTTCTGGCGACCTCACGGGCCGCGCCTTGGGGCGCAAAACTCCGCTTTTGCGGCGTTTATGGCAAGAGCGGTTCCAGGAGGCGGTTTTGGCGCTCCAAGTGCTCGTTTTTGCTGTCATAAAATCTGCAAAAGCGGGATCTTGCCCCTTTCCAAAGCAGAGCGACGTTGATACATACCCCTCGCGCCCGATGGCTTTGCCCGGGTCGCCTTCTCAGGAAGCCTCTGGACGGGATCGATCGGCGCAAACACGCGTTGGCCGGGTTCGTTTCGGGTCCGGTTTTTTCGAAGGCATTGCAACGGTTTAACGCGGGGTGGAGCAGCCCGGTAGCTCGTCAGGCTCATAACCTGAAGGTCGCAAGTTCAAATCTTGCCCCCGCAACCAAATCTCGACCGGATGAGATGAAACAGCCCGCCTTTCGGCGGGCTTTTTCGTATCGGGAGCGCGTTGGCTTGCCGCCCAGTCATTCGATCAGTCCTTCCGCACGTGGCGCCACAGCAGGTCGGCGATTTCGCGGCGGCGCTGCGCCTTGGCCTTGGACGATGACATGTCCCAGCCGAATTGCGCCTCGAAGGTGTGGCGGTTTGCGACCGAGAAGAAGCAGAGCGCGTTCAGCGTCATGTGCAGCTCGTTCGGATCGATGCCCGGCCTGATCGTGCCACTGCGCACGCCCTTTTCCAGCACCGCGGCGATCTGGTTGATGATGGGCCGTGTCATTTCCTTGAGCTTCCGGCTGGCGCTGATGTGCCGGCCGCGGTGGATGTTCTCGATCGTGACCAGGCGGATGTATTCCGGGTTGGCCTGGTCGAAATCGAAGGTGAATTCCGCAAGCCTGCGGATCGCGGCTTCGGGCTCCAGCGCCTCGAGATGCAGGTCTTCTTCGGCAAGGCGCATCTTGGCGTAGGCCATCTCGAGCACGGCGATGAACAGCTCTTCCTTCGAGTTGAAGTAATAGAAGATCAGCCGCTTGGTGATGTTCGCACGCGCCGCGATCGCGTCGGTGTTGCCGCCGGTTAGGCCGTTCTCGGCGAACTCCGCAAACGCAATCTCCAAAATCTCGCGCCTGGTCCGCTCTCGGTCGCGCCGCCGGATCGGCGGCTTCTTCGCGTTCGCGGGCTTTTTCGCAGGCTCCATCTGGCAGTCCGGTGTCCTTCCGCGCCGGGAATGCGCGCTCGCCGGCCAGTATGGACTGAATCGACCGCTATTGACCTTAATTATCCCACGGGATAATTGTAATTATCCCGTGGATTAATTAAGGGGCGGAGAGATGACGCCCTTGGTGCTAGGCCTTGCTCATCTGACGGCCCTCGAACTGTCCCCGCCCGCCTTGGTCACGGAGGCGGCGCGCGCTGGCTTCGCGTCGGTCGGCCTGCGATTTGTCCTGGCGACACCAGGTGGTCCGGCCTATCCGACGCGTGTCGGCACGGAAGCTCATCGCGCGCTCAAGCAGATCCTCGCCGGAGAAGGTGTCCGAGTCAGCGACATCGAATTCATTCAGCTCACGCCTGACATCGACGTGCAGGCGTTCGCGGCCGTGTTCGAGGCGGCCGCCGATCTCGGCGCCATTTCGGTCACCGTCTCCGGCGACGATCACGACCACGCCCGGCTGACGGCGCATTTCGCCGAACTCTGCGACCTCGCACTTGCGTTTGGCCTGCGCGTCGATCTTGAATTCATGCGCTGGCGCGCGATCGGCGCGCTGCCACAGGCCCTGGCGATCGTGCGCCAGGCGGGCAAATCGAATAGTGCCGTTCTCGTTGACGCCCTGCACCTGACCCGCTCCGGCGGCGAGGCGCGCGACCTGATCTCTATTCCAGACGAATGGCTGCGCGTTGCGCAAATCTGCGACGCCGGGGCGGGCACGCCTTCGACCGAGGCTGCCATCATCGCCGAGGCGCGCGAAGGACGGCTGCCGCCAGGAGAAGGCTCACTGCCGCTCGGCGAGCTTCTGGGTGCGCTGCCCGCCGATACCAGCTTAAGCGTCGAGATGCCCATGCCGACGCTGGAGACACGGGCGCGGATCGCCGCGGCCTTCGATGCGACCCGCCGCCTGCTTGATCGCCACTCGCGCGGCACGATGCGGCCGGGCTGGCGCCGCGAAAACCCGACAGGATGTGCGCCATGAACAACATCACCATCGGCGTAATCGGCGCGGGGCTGATCGGACGCAAGCATCTTCGAAAACTCGCTGAGCGGAGCGACTATGACCTCGTCGGCATTGCCGACGTGAATGTCGATCAGGTCGCAGCCGAGCATCCGAACACCCGCGTGCTCGCGGATTACCGTCAGTTGCTCGATGAGGCACGGCCGGAAGCCGTGATCATTGCCTCGCCAAACCAGCTTCACGCCGAGGCTGGCATCGAATGCGCCCGGCGAGGCATTCATATCCTGATCGAGAAGCCGGTCACCGATACGCTGGAGAGCGCGGCGGCTTTGCTGGCCGGAGTGCGCAAGAATGGTATCAAATCGTTGGTCGGTCACCATCGCCGCCATCATCTGCAGGTCAGGACCCTGAAGGCGCTGCTCGGCGAGGGCCGGATCGGCGACATCGTCGGGGTGTCGGCGATCTGGGCCACGCACAAACCGCAAAACTATTTTGAAGTCGCGCCGTGGCGCAGCCAGGCCGGCGGCGGTCCGGTGCTGATCAATCTGATTCACGAGATCGATTTCCTGCGCTTCACCGTCGGTGAAATTCTGGCCGTCGAGGCGATTGCCTCGAACCGCCAGCGCGGCTTTGCGGTCGAGGATACCGCCGCCGCGCTGATTGAATTCGACAACGGCGCGCTCGGGACCTTCTTCATCAGCGACAGCGCGGTCTCGCCCTGGACGATGGAGCAGGGGCTCGGCGAGGCCGTCGAATTCCCGTTCAGCGGACAAGGCAGTTATCGCCTGATGGGCAGCCGCGGTTCACTCGAGTTTCCGAATCTCGTGCAATGGGCGCAAGCGGAAGGTGCGCAGAACTGGAACCAGCCGATCCAGGCCCAGCACATCCATGCCGGCGGGATCGATCCCTATGTCGCCCAGCTCGACCATTTCCGTGACGTGATCCGTGGCGGAGCGCCATCGCTGCAGCCGGTCGAGGACGGCGCCCGCTCCCTGATCGCAACGCTTGCCATTGCCGAGGCCGCCACAGCCGGCCGGCGCATCAACCTGTGCGACCGCTACGCGGCGCTCGCGGCAGCATGAAGAACATGCCAACAGTGCCGTAACGCGGACGATATGCCGTCAGCGTTCGTAGCTTGCCGGGTCCGGGCTGTCCGACGGATTGGCGAACGCCTTGCGCAGGACCGCCGGCATCGGAGTCTTGAAATTGAGACCGTTGGGCGGCACCGGCGATTCGAACCACTTCCTGTAGATCGCTTCGATCTCCGGGCTTTTGTACAGATCCGCGGTCGCCCGATCTGCCACGGCCTTGAACGGTGCATCGTCCTTGCGCAGCATGATCCCGTAAGGTTCGGCCCTGGACAGGGCTTCCTCACTGATCGCGTAGGCGGACGGATCCTTTGATCGCGCGATCGCGACGGCGAGTTGCACGTCATCGAGCACGTACGCGGCCGCGCGTCCGGTCTCCAGCATGAGAAACGCCTCGGCCTGATCCTTGGCGGCCAGCACTGCGATGCCGAGATTTTTTGCGGTATTGACCTGATTGAGCTGCACCATGTTGGTCGAGCCCGATATGGCAACGACAGGCTTGCCTTTCAGATCGTCGATCGTCGTGATGTTGTCGGACTTCCTCGTCGCAAAGCGAGTTGCCGACAGGAAATGCGAGTTTGTGAACGTCACCTGGCGCTGCCGATCCGCATTGTTGGTGGTGGAAGAACAGACGAGGTCGACCGTCCCATTCATCATGAGCGGAATGCGATTGGACGACGTGACTGCAAGCGTCTCGACGGCAACATTCGCGACATTGAGTTCGCGCTTCACCGCCTCGACGATCCTCAGGCAGATGTCGACGGCATATCCAATCGCTTTTTGATCGCCGTCCAGGTAGCTGAAGGGTACTGAAGCTTCTTGAATGCCGAGGATGATCCTGTTCGTCTCCTTGATCTTCAGGAGCGTTCCGCTCAGTTCGGTCGCATTTGCAGGCGCGGCCAACAGGGCAGCCGCGATCATCGCCGCAGACAGGCGCATCGCTTTTTCTCCATAAGCATCGGCAGTTCTTGTGAAGGGGCCTGAGCAAATCGCCCGCAGCAACACGATCACCGTCTTAGCCGACATTGTTCTCGCGCGGTATCAAAGCCTGCTTCTACCAGCTATCGAACAATTTGATCGGTCCGGTGGGGCCCCAACGCGGACGCCGAACGTCCGGATCTGGATCATTTTCAGAATGCAAACTACCCCCCTTTGCCCGACGCGTCAGTAGCCTCCAGCGCCCCGGGCCCCAGGTGGGTGTGCACCTGTTTCGCATGGACGGGAGCTGGTCCTTGCCGAAAAACATCTCGTCATTGACGAAGAACGTCGGTGAGCCGAAAGCGCCGCGATCGACGGCGCTCTGCGTCAGCTCCATCAACCGGTTCTTGACGGCGGGATCCTGCGATCTCGCGACAAGCGGTTCGCGCAATGCATCGCGCATAGATCGTGCCCTCGGTCCGGTAGTGGCAGGCCGGTGGTGGTCATCGGGTATTCTGGAATGGAATTTCGTGGGAGCAGTTCGGCGACGTGTTGAGCGCTGATTGAAGGGTAGGGGCGGAGTTCCCGCGCTGGAACTCTTTGGTGCCTTGATGCGCGGGGTGCACGTTGAAGAAATATCGTTGGTCACCGCGTAGAAACACGAAGTGATTTTAAGCTGAACGTTAATCCCTCGCGTTATCCGTCGCACAAAGGCGGGGTGCGTAGGTGGCAAGTACTTTCGATGTTCAAGGCTTTGGCGCATTGTCCGAATGGAACGGACAGTTCTCGAGCGCCTCGGCCAAGCAGGCATTCCAAAAGATAGCGTCGCTCGGATCGAATTCGATCGAGCTGACCGCCCGGATCTGGACACAGACCGGAACATCCAACTCCGTCTTCGCCGATCCGGCCAAGACCGAAAGCGACGCCAGCCTGCTGGCGGGTTTTCAGGCCGCGCACGATGCCGGCTTGTCGGTGCTGTTCAAGGCCGCGCTCTCGACCTTGAACGGAACCCGGGTGTCCAGCCTGGCGCCGGCCGATGTCGCTGACTTCTTCGCTTCCTACAAGGTCGAAATTGTCCATCTCGCCACCATCGCGCAGGCCGCAGGTGTCGAGACGTTCGCAATCGGCAATGAGATGAGCAGCCTCTCCGGCGCGCCATATCGCGGCTACTGGATCAATATCATCGGTTCCGTCCGCGACGTCTATCACGGCGAACTGACCTATGCGGCGGCGACCGACGAAGCTTCCCATGTCAGCTTCTGGGATCAGCTCGACACGATCGGCGTCAACACCTATCCGCCGTTGACGGCCAGCAATGCTCCGACGGTGCAGGATCTGATCGACGCGTGGACCGAAGTTCCCGTCAACCCGTATTACGCGGCGGCGTTCGACTACCAATCGCCGGTCGATTTTCTACATTCGCTCGCTACGAAATACGACAAGCCGCTGCTGATGACCGAGGTCGGCTATCGCAGCGTCGATGGCACCGCCATCTCGCCGGGATCATGGACGAGCAATGGTACAGCCGACGTGCAGGAGCAGGCGGATGCCTACAATGCCTTCTTCCAGGTCTGGACCGCCCATGGCGGCGGCTGGTTCAAGGGCGTCGAGCTCTGGCAATGGGATCTCAACAACCAGTATTCGAGCACGGGCTATTCCGTCATGGGAAAGCCGGCCGAAGCCGTCGTCTCGCAGTATTTCCATGGCGGCGGGGCCGTGCCCGACCTTGCAATAACGGGATCGGCCGTCGCCGACCTCATCGATCTCGGCCGCGGCGATGACACGATCGATGCCGGGCTGGGCGATGACGTTATTCATGGCGGCGCCGGCGCGGACATCATTGTGGGCGGGCCCGCGACCACTGGAAAATTGTCGGTAACGACCGTTACCCTCGTTGGTTACGGCTCGGTGGTCGGTGGTGTCGGCGCGCAGGCTCAGATCAAGGTCAACGGCCAGCTAGTCTCCGGCTTGATGGAATTCAAGCCGGCGGCCGATCCGTCTGAGTACCAGACCTTCACGATCAGCTTCGTCAATCCGAGCCTGATCTCCAGCATCGACATCAACCTGGCGAATGCTACGCCGGGGCGGGCGCTGCATATCAAGGATTTCCTGATCAACGGCGTCGCGCTGGCGCCGGCCGACGCCGCCAATGCGAGCTCGCCCGGCACGTTCGATCTCTACGTCCACAATATCCACGTCGACACGGCCAGCCACCAGGACTGGTTTTCCGGCGCCGCGACGGACAACGACGTGATCGATGGCGGCGCGGGCAATGACGTCATCACCGGCGGGATAGGCGACGATATCATCGACGGCGGGGCCGAGATCGATACGGCCAGATTCACCGGCAACATCCGCGATTATGATATCGCGATTGCCGACGGACAATTGGTGGTGAATGACCGGATCGCGGGTCGCGACGGCAGTGATCATATCTCCCACCTTGAATTCCTGCAGTTCGCCGATGGCGTCATCGACGCCAGCGAGCTGTTCGCCACTCTGGCGAATAGCTCTGGCAGCACGCTGCAAGTGCTGGCGACCGACGGCGCCGGCAAGATCATCGGCCAGCTCCTTCGCCATGCCGACGGCTCCGACCTCTATTCGTTCGCGATCGCCGCCAGCGCTGCGCCTCAGCAGCCGGTCGCCCGCAACGCCTTCGAAGGCGCCGGCCCTGATGCGGTAGGTCATCTTCCTGACTTTCTGCAGCACTTTGCCGGCGGCTTCAGCGATCAGTTCATCCTCGATGCGGCGCCTCGGCAGATGGACTTCGGAGGGATCGCACAAAGGGTCGCTACCGCGGGCAACGATACGTTTGTTTTCAGCGAGGCAGTCGGGTTCGACGCGGCAGGTGTCTTCAAGGCAGCAGACTTCATCGGGCACGATGTGAGCCGATCCGAATCCACTGTTACAGCCGACGTCGGGCATCTTTCCGGTCATGACGCCGGCATGGATCCCGGACATGATGCATCGGATGCACTCACCGGCATCGCGTCCCTGACGGCGCATCATCTGCTCTTCACCTGACCGCATCGACGCGCCGGGTCAGGCGTGGTCAGGGCCGACGGTTACGACCATGACGCCGTCGATCTTGATCAGGAACACCATGGTCGGCTGGCCGGATGCCGGCGCCCGTTCGGCTGCATGCCGGAATGCAGCGATCTCCTCTTGCGCTGCTGCCCGCGGGCTGAGTGTCGAGTTTGACCGGCAGACCGGGACGCCGTCCGATGTGAGCGCAGTCAGATCGGCCTGCAGGTCGGCGTCGCGACAGATTTCCTGCGCCTCGGCAAGGCCGGTTGCTTCGAACGCCAGCGTCGGCCTTCGATCGATGTCGAGAACAAAAACCTGAAGCGGGCCGGATCCGTCCGGTCGCTGCGATGGTTCACGGGCTGACACCAGACAACTCCTCGACCAATCAGCTGGCAAGCCGGGCCGACAGGCCAAGGTTTCCTCAGGAATGGGAATTGTCAATCTCCGACCGCGACGTCATCAACGTCGGGTTACGACGGCGGAGGCCCGAGTCGCGAGCGGGCCGGCTGCGTGAAGCGGGTCCATTGGAACGCGGTTGGAGAAATCCAACAATTTGCTCGAAACAGCAGGCGGGTTTGTGCGTTGCATTCCTGCCAGCCTCATGGTGGCGTCTGGCTGAAGCTGGCCGCGACATCCGAATTGCAATCCAAATTGTTCCCGGCCCCGCCTTTGTTGCGCTGCCATTGCGTTCGAACTAGCATCGATCGCAAGTCAGGAGTGGGCGGCAGGGCAGAAGAAATGAATACGAGGTCCTTCTTTGCAGCTTTCTGCCGTCGATCATTCGGTAGCGAATACGGAACCCGCGCACTGGAAGCAACGTCTACGCTGCCCTCATTGTTCGGCGGCGTTGCGGAACGTTTGGTCACAGCCGTCCTGTTCGAACCGCGCCTGCGATTATAGCAGGGCCGGGTTTCCGGTGGTCGGCGCACAGCCGGTGCTGATCGATTTTGCAGCCAGCATTTTTGAGCGCAGGATGTATGAGGCCGAGAGCGGCTCGGCGCTGCGGCGGGACGTCAGCCGCCGTTCCATCGGATCACGCCTGCATCGTCTTACCTTCGGCGGCAATCCGGTTGCGGTTTCCAACAGTGCAAAATTCATCGAGCTATTGAAGCGGGAGTCGAGGCGGCCGGTCGTGCTCGTGATCGGAGGCGGGACGATCGGTTTGGGCGCAGACGAACTCTACCGCGACGATTCCATCGAACTCGTCGGCACCGACGTCTACGCCTCGCCGCATACCGCGCTGGTGGCCGACGCCCACAGTCTGCCGTTCGAAGACGGCGTGTTCGATGGCGTCTGGGTGCAGGCGGTGCTGGAACACGTGCTGGAACCCGCAACGGTCGTTGCCGAGTTGCACCGGGTGCTGCGCCTGGAAGGCCTGGTCTATGCGGAGACGCCGTTCATGCAGCAGGTGCATGAGCAGGCCTATGACTTCTCGCGTTTCACCCAGAGCGGTCACCGCTGGCTGTTCAGGCGATTTTCGGAAGTCAGCGCCGGGCCGGTCGGCGGCGCCGGCGTGGCGCTTGAATGGTCGATCCGCTATTTCGCGCGCGCGCTCGGCGCGGGCAACAAGCTGTCGCGGCTGATCGTGCTGCCGTTCTTCTGGATCAGGTATCTCGATGCATTCGGCCGTGGCCGGGCCGCAGCAGATGCCGCCAGCGGATTCTTCTTTCTCGGGCGCAGGGCCGAACAGGCGATGGATCCGCATGCCATGCCGGATTATTACAACCGGCAAAAATGAGCTTTGACGGTTGGCGCGCTACTCTACGAAATGCCCTTGATCTTCTTGCATGGCGTCGACGAGGTCGACGACATCCGTGCGACGTCGGTTACGGAGCGGATAACAAGTTTTTCCTTGCGGGTGATAAAGCGCAGCACGCCGTGAGGATGGGCGTCGCAAAACTGCGCCAGCGTGGAGGCTGTTGCCGAAACGCTGTCCTGCTTGGGGATCACGGCGATGCCGCCGTCCTTCAGGATGTACGCATCCTTCACGTTGGGCATGGCCGACGTTGCGATGCAGATCTTGAACAGGTCGTTATAGGCCTGTGGCGTCAGGGCCTGGTCGCCGCCGGGCGTTGCCAATAGATACTCGCGGCTCTTGCGGCAGTTCTCGTTGTCCGCCCGCGCCGCACCGGTCGCGATCGCCAGCAGCATCGCGGTCGCGACCCATAGCCTCATGCCGATTTTCCCATGGCGTGGTTCGCAGATGCCCGCTTGCCGGCATAGGCCAGGCCATAGGTTGTCGCCGCGCAGCGTTCCCACGAAAGGGCGCGGGCATGGGCGGATGCGCCTGCCGCGAAAATGGCGCGCAGTCCCCGATCCGTGGCCAGCTCTTCGATCGCCTGCGATATGTTCTCGACCGATGGCGGCACGAGAATTCCTGTCTCGTCGGCGAGCACGGCGTCACCCACCCCGCCGACGTCGGTTGCGACGCTCGGCAGGCCGGCGGCTCCGGCTTCGAGATAGACCAATCCAAATCCCTCGACCCGGCCGGTCGTGTCGGGCATCCCCGTCAGGCAAAAGAAATCCGAGGCCGCGTAGAGATCGCGAATTTCCTCGTTCGATTGGGGCCCAAGGAAACGAATGTCGCATTCTGCCTCGCCGGCAGCCCGACGCAGATCGCCGACATAATCGGCTTCGCCGTCGGGTCCGATCACGAGCCAGGTGATGCGACTGCGCAGTTCGTCGGGAAGCTGCGACAGTGCAGCGAGGGTCAGATGATGCCCCTTGCGGCGCGTGATGCGCGCGACCGTGATCATCACGAGGCGGTCTTCCGGCAGGCGATGGGCCAGGCGAATCTCCCGGCGCGTTCGTCGTCCGCCGAACCAGAATTCCGATACGCCGAGATTGATCGCGCTGATCCGCCGCGGGTCGACGGCAAACCGTTCGCGGAACAGCGTCTCGGTAAAGCGGCTGTTAGCAACGACCTCCGTCCGTGGCCCGAACACGCCGGCGCTACGTATCGCCATGCGCTTTAGCGGCGTCTGCGTTTCGTTGATCTCGGTGCCATGCACCGTCATCAACACCCGCGCCGGCGTTCGCCATCGCGAAAGCGCGAGCGGGATGAAGAACGGCCAATCGGCGGCATGGACCACGTCATATCGGTCGCCGCGCACACCGCGCCGCGCCAGCATGATCTTGCGCGGCAGGTCGCGCATGGAATGAAGTCCGCCGCGAAACCGAATGACCTCGAAGGGCAGGGAGCGGTCGTCGGTTTGTTGCGCGTAGTCCGGCGCCACCACGGTGACCCTGGCGCCGAGCCGGCTGGCGGCCGCGGCAATTTCGCGGGCGTAGGTTCCAATTCCCCCCATCGCGGGAGCGAACTCGCTGGTCAACAGGAGGATGTTCAAGCCGGCGCCCTCAATAGGTCGGCGCCGCGGCGGCAAGTCCGCGCGCGTCCTGAATTTCATGATGATAGCGGAAGACCCGCGCGAGCTGAGTGCTTGGCGTGAATGCCATGATGGTGTCGGCGACCTGCACCGGGTTCATCGCACCCATCTCGATGGCATCCCGGACATCGACGAACCGTTGCACCAGCGCATCGATCATCTCGTCGCGGCTGCCGCTCCGCGGCACGAGATAGCCGCTGAAGCCGGGCCGGATCACGGATTCGAGCTGCGGCAGGTGCATGGCGACGACGGGTCGGCCGACCGCCAGGGTCTCGAGCACGCAGCGCGGCATGCCCTCGAACTCGGACGTCAGGATGCCGGCATGCGCGCTTGCCAGCGTCTCCGCCATGCCGGCGGCATCCTTGAAGCCGTGGCGGACGGTGATGTCTTCGATCGCGGCGAACTCCTCGAAGCGGTGGGGGTCACTGGTGCCGATATAGTGAAACCTGACATCGCCGTTCAATCGCTGCCGCAGGCGGTCGATGGTGCGAAACATCAACGGCGGATCCTTGAATTCGTCGAGCCTGCCTGCGAACACGATCTGGAACGGCGAAGAGTTCAGCGGCCAGACCTGCGGCTTGAAGATATCCGTGTTGACCCACGTCCAGAGCGTATCGATCTTGTCCTTGCGGCGCGGATAGGTCTGCTGCAGCCGCTCCGTGATGAACGGATTGACGCAAAGAAACTTCTCGCTCATGGCGACGGCGAACCGCTCGCCGGTGTTGTGGACGAAGGAATATTTCCGCAGCAGCGAATCCATCTGTAGCTTCGGCGCGCCCTCGCCGTGAAGCATCTGCACGAAGGGAAGCCGCAGGATCGCCGGCAGCCAGGAAAATTCCACCCGCCGCAGGTCGATCGAGCATCGTCTCGCACGGATCAGTTTCGCAATCGGCCGGAAATGACGGAGCAGCGCCATGAAGAATTGCCCGGTCAGCGAGGTGCGGATGCTGCGGGCCGCTTCGCGGGCCTGCTGATCCGAGTAGTGCAGGATCGGCAGGAAGTCGAAGCCGCGGCCGCGGAACGTCAGCCGGTGAAGCTGCCCGAGCTCCAGCTCGCCCGTCGAGTCGACGCCGATGAAGAGGATGTCGGTGTCAACGGGATGAAACGTGATGAAGTCGCGGATGTATGTTTCGAGGCCGCCGACCTTTTGGCCGCGCGGATCGAACGGGTGAATTAGACAGATCTGGTAACGTGGCTTGATCCGAGTGGCATTTCGCGCACGTAGCGCCAGGGTCAATGTTGAAGTCATGCCGCTTTCCTCATGCGTGCCTGGACGATTTGCGGAATGGTTCGCGCCACGAGACGCGGAACCACCGTCATGCATTTGACATAGCGGGGGCCGAGCCGGCGCGGCTCACGCAGCATGCGCCACGCCCATTCGAGCCCGGTTTTGCGCGCGATGGACGGCGCGCGGTTCTGCGTGCCCGCAATGAAATCGAGCGCGGCTCCGATGCACAACACGCCGGTTCCATTCAACTCGTCGAGGCATCGCGCCGCGAACAGTTCCTGACGCGGCGCGCCCAGCGCGACGAAGCAGAGCTTCGCGCCCGAGGCACGAATGCTTTCGATCGCAGCATCGGCTTCGCTGGAATAGGGATCGAACCCCGGTCCCGGCGCAAAGCATCCCGCGATCTGCAATCCCTGGAATCGTTCCGCCAAGCGGCGCGCCGTTGTTTTCAGTGTGACGTCGTTCGCACCCAACAGAAAGACCGGAAGTCCTTTCTTGCGGGCTTCCGCGCAAACCGGCTCGACGAGATCGGCGCCGGTCGTGCGCTCGATTCGCGTGCCCATGAGACGGCTCAGTACGACGATGGGGAATCCATCGGCTGTGACAAATCGGGCACGTCGATAGGCGGCGCGAAAGTTCGCGTGTTGCTGCAACTGGACAACGTGATCGAGGTTCAGTGTGCAGACGCTGAAATTGTCGCCACGTTGCGCGGCCGACACGATGGATGAAACAGCTTCCGGAAGCGAGGGAACATTGATGGTGATGCCGTCGACACTGAGGCTGGGCTGCAACGATATTGGCGGTTCCGCCATGTCGACCTCCTGACGATGATTTGATTGAGAGACGCGTTCACGCTGGACTATCGACATGCCCGTCGCGTCACGACGGGAACTATGTGTCGAAGAATTTCTCGACTGACATCGTCACGAAATCGAACTAATGCGACGCAACGATGGCGATGCCGCGTTGCGAACGATTAGACATGGCGGCGAAGCATTCACATGATGGAGATCAGCTATGCAGCAGTGGTCGAGGCGAAATGCGCTCGCTCTCATCGCAGGAGCAAGTGTTGCTTCTTACGGAAAGGAGGCACTCGCCGCGCAGCCAGCGCAGAGTCTCGGCGCCATCGCAGCTCGTAACGGCATTGTGTTCGGCGCGGCTGCAGGCCCAGTGATCGACAAGGATGCTGCCTATCGCGAGCTGTATCAGACGCAGACGCGCATCGTGACGACGGACATCGCGATGAAGATGGGAACCATCGCGCCGCAACCGGGACCGAAGCGATTCGAGAGCGCCGATCGTCTGCTGCAATTCTGTGCAGGCAACAACATTCCGATGCGCGGCCATTGCCTGATCTGGAACGAATGGGTTCCACAGTGGATCAAGAGCATGAGCAGCACCGAGCGCGAGAAGTTCTTCGATTCCTACATCGAGGACGTGGCTGCCCGTTATGTCGGCAAGCTGCATTCATGGGACGTCGTCAACGAACCGTTCTGGCCTGGGCACAAGGCTCCCGGCGGCTACCGGCTCGGTCCATGGTACGACACGTTCGGAACCGGCTATGTGCGCCGCGCCTTCGAGCGCGTGGCGATGGTCGACCGCAAGACAAAACTGGTTCTCAACGAAGCGCAGAGCGAGCGCGATGATGATGTCGGTCTCACGGTTCGCAAAGGCCTGCTGCAACTGGTTGACGAACTGAAGCACGCCGGCGTGCCGCTGCATGCCGTCGGATTGCAAAGTCACCTGCAGCCGCGCTATCCGCACGACCCCGGACGTTTCGCCGAATTCCTGCACGCGCTCGCCGACCGTGGCGTCGAGATCTACCTGACCGAATTCGACGTGCGCGATGATACGTTTCCGGACGACATCGCAGCGCGCGACGCCATGATTGCGGAGACCGCCGAGAAGTATCTGAACAACGCGTTGCGCGTTCCAGCGGTCAAGATGGTGATCGCGTGGGAACTCGCCGATAACTACTCGTTCTATACCGATGCGGCGAAGAAGAAAGATCCTCTCGCGCAGCGGCTGCCGCGGCCGCTGCCGTTCGATTCGTCGATGCAGAAGAAGCCGCTGTGGTATGCGATGGCGCGCGCGTTCGAAAATGCCCGGAAGTCGTAGCCGCCGACCGTGTCGGATCCGCTCATACGCCCGAATGCTGGGGGCGTGGACGGAGCATCCGCAACAGTGACGGCGCGTAGAGCACGGCAAGCGCGCCGAAATAGACGGCGGCGCCTGCCGTGACATGCGCCGCCAACACGGCAAGGGTGCGAGCTTCCGGGAAGATCCGCAGCAGGGCGGCCATCGCAATCGTAGCCAATGCGATGCGCACGAGATGGCTGATCGGAAGGCGCAAGCCAAACCTGGTAAAGCCGATCGAAAAGCTGACGATGGCGGCGGCCAGCGCCGCCAGCACCGTGGCGCCGGCGACGCCCGTCAATCCCCAGCGCGGCAGGAACAGAGCGCTCAGCACCACGGTTGTCGACGCGTCGATCGCAGCAATCGCCATCATCCAGCGCGTGCGGTTTTGCAGCAGAAAGACCTGGTCGCCGAAATGAGCGCGCAGGTTGCGGATCGCGCCGGCAAGCGTCGAGAGCGGCAGGATTGCGAGCGTCACCGCTTGAAACGGCGCCGCGATCAGGAGGTGCACGATCTCCGTTCGCAGCATGATGATGCCGGCAAGGCTCGGCGCCAGGATGGCGACAAGAAGCGCGCTGTTGGTGGCAAGCTGACGCATGCCGGCCTGGCTGCCGCCCTGCTCGATGCTTTTTACCGCCAGCGGGAACGCCGCTGCCGTCACCAGCATGGCCGCGACCGCCGCGGCCCGCTGGCCCAGGCCATAGCCGACCGCGAACAACCCGGCTGCGGCCACGCCTGAGAATTGGCTGATGATGAAGCGGGACGCATTGAGGCCGACCCAGCCGAGCGCGCCGCCGACGATCAGGGGAAGGCCATAGCGCAGGGCGTGAACCACGATCTCCCGGTCGATCGGCCACAGGCGATGGCTCCAGCCGATCCAGGGCAGGACGATGAGCGCGGCGATCAGTTGTGCAAGTGCGTAGCCGGCCAGCGGCCATTCCGGCGATTGGCCGATCAGCTTGATCAACACCAGGCCCACTAAGAACCCGACGGATGGCCCGAATACCTGCTGGATCGTGTAGACCCGGATCTGCTGTCGCGCGCGGGCGCGTTCGCCGATGTAGAGATTGAGTGATCGGGTGATCACATATGCGACGGTGGCGAGCAGAAGGCCCGTTCCGGCGCCGGGCGCGATCACCAGAAGCAGAATTCCGACCACGGCCGCGCTTTGCAGCATGACGGACGCGAGTAACACGGCGTTCTCGGTGCGATAGAAACGGGGCCCGTCGCCCGCGTCTTGGTAACGTCCGAGGAAACGTAGCGCATATTGCGACCACCAGGCCAGGAAGCCGATCTGCAGCAGTTCATGCGTGGCCGTGATCAGCGTGATGACGCCGAGCGTGTGTTCGTCGACGACATGCGTCCACACGATCATTGCCAGAAGCTGGAACAGCGGTCCGACGAATTGCGCGGGCAGATAGAGCAGGGTGTGCTTGAGGAGCATCTCTTAAGCCCCCAACCAGCGGCAGATTCGGGGTGGGGCCAGTTGCCTGACAGCGAGCAGCGCGGCGATCGAAACGAGTGCGGTCACGCCACAGGTAACGGCAAAGCCGGCGACGCCGTCGAGCTGGCGCAGCGCTGTGTGATCGCGCAGCGCCATGACGACGAAGATATGCCAGAGATAGATGAAGTAGCTGACTGAGCCGATCCACCCGAGCAGCGGAGATTTCGGCTGAATGGCAAACAGCGCAACGCAGAACAGGGCCGCATAGAGGAAGAAGGCGATCGAATCGTAAGTGGCGGCGTCGCCAAGGTTGAGAATGCGCACGGCGGCATAAAGTACGTAGGCCGCCAGCATGGCGCCAAACAACGTACGGCGCACGCCCTGAGCAGTCAGGTCTGCAAACATCGCGGTCAGCGCGCCGAGCGCGACGAACGAGAACCAGAACGGAATGTCGCGCATGCGGAGCTCGTCGAGCAATGCCTCCGAGGCGCCGAGCCGTGACATGGTCGGGTCGAGATAGCTGCCGGCCACCAATCCGCAGCTGATCGAGAGTATCAGCAGCGTCGCGATGCGTTGCCTTGAAGCGTGTCCGTCCCCGCCGGCCGCAAAGACGAGCCACAGGCCGATTGTACAGCAGACATAGACGAAGACGTAATAGTAGACGAATACGTATCCCAGTCCGAACCGGGCCAGCGTCGTGCTGATGCGATGGTCCATCGCCGGGTTGTGCAGCGCCATGTAGGCATACGCGGCGACGAACGCGATCGCGTAGGGGATCAGGGCCGCCCTCAGCCGCTTCGCGAGCGGCACGCGGCCGGAGAGCGCGGTGAGATAACCGGACGCGAACAGGAACACCGGCACGCAGGGCCGCAGCGCCGCGTCGAGGGATTTTGCCCAGGCCGCGTCGAGCGGCTGCGGCAGCGAATGAATTCCGATCACCATCAAAATGGCGATGCCGCGCATGGTGTCGACGACGCCGTCGCGGGCTTTGGCCGGCGCATGCGGGACGCTCAGGGATGCAGGGTTTGCCGGCAGGCGCTCGACGACCGTCATCGTGCGCTCTCCTGCCGCGACACCGCGGGCCTGATGGCGCGGCGGTCGTATGCCTCGGTCAGATATCGCCGCAGCGGCGCTTCGAACGTGCGCAGCGACACGACACTCGCGATGGCGAGAACGACGATCGCCACCGGCGCCAGAACGAGTCGTTCATGCGGCGACAGGGAAAGCAGCCGCGATCCGAAGGTGATGACGACGGTCGCTACCGGGATGTGCAGCATGTAGCAGGAATAGGTCAGCGGCGACCAGCGATCGAAGCCGAGCCGCGACAGCTGCGTCTCGCGTCCGGCGCAGTCCGCCTGAACGGCGAGCAGCGCGATAGCATAGATGGCGAGCAGCGCGGTCATCGTCGGCAGCCACGAGCCAAGCACGATAAACGCCGCCAGCGATGCAGCGAGCGCGCCAGGAATCATGGGCCAACGTCCGATCCGGTCGCGAAACAGATAGCAGGCCACACCGAGGTTGAAGGCGGGCAGAGCCCGGAAGGCGCCGCCCTGGTTGATCCAGTCGGCCCACGGCGTCGTCCCAGCGGCCGCCACCCAAAGGGAGTTGGCGAGGGCCGTGAGGACCACGAGCGCAATGATCGCCTCGTTGCGGCGTTGGGTGATCAGTGCAACGACCGGGAACAGCAGATAGCAGAACATCTCCGCCGAGAGCGACCAGCTCGGGAAGTTGAACGTCAGACGCTCGCCGATGAAGGCGTGAAGCAGCAAGAATTGTGCAGGCAGGTCGGAAAGCGGGTAGCGGGCGGGGTTGTCTGTCCGCGCGGCGCCCAAATGAAGCGCGCCGGCAAGCGCCACATAGAAGGCGAGCGTGGCTAGATGCAGCGGATAGATGCGGGCGAGACGGCGCCAGAGGAAGCGGCCGATCGATGCGGCATCGTCGACGCGCCCGAAATACTGGCGCGCGATGACAAAGCCGGAGACCACAAAGAACAGATCGACGAACAGATTGAAATGCCAGGTGTGGGCGACCATGAAGCGGCCGGCGGGCACGTCCTTGAAGTAATCGGAATAGTGAAGGATCACCACGGCGCCGGCCGCAATGATCCGTAACCCGTCCTGGTGCCTTGTGGCGCTGCTGTCATGCAAGGCGGCGGTACTCCGGAGCAGCGTTTCCCTGGTGGTGAGCAAGGCGGGCTATCAGGCTGATGACGTTCTCCCGGTCGCCGCGGGCCAGATCGTTCCAGCGGGCGAGATTCCGTACCGCCTGTGCCATGTACCGGGCGCGCCAATCCTCGTTCGATAAAGCAGACGCGATTCGCGCGGCGGCGGAAGCGGGATCGGCGGTATCGATATAGATGCCGGACTCGCCGAGCACTTCGCGGAAGATGGCGGCATCGGGGGCGATGATCGGCAGACCGGCATATTGCGCTTCCAGCAGCGGCAATCCCAGGCCTTCGTCGTGCGACGTGCAGATGAAGAGATCGGCGGCGTCAAGCAGTTGATTGACCCGCTCGGCAGACTGATATCCGTGCAGCGTCACGCCCGGCTGTTCCTCAAGCGCCTGCCCGTCGTTGCCCCATCCCGGCCTTCCGACGATATCCAGCGTGGCGTCCGGAAATCCCTGCATCCGCAAGGCTTCGAGGATTTTCGCCGCCGCTGGAAAATTCTTGCGCGGCTCTACCGTACCTAGCGCGATCAGCCGAAGCGGTCGAGCTTGCGCGCTGCGTTCGCCGCGTTGCCCCGGGTCGAGCCCAAATACGTTGCGCACTGCAGGGCGATAGAGCGTCACCTCGGCGTCGGACCGGCAATGCGCGGCGAGCTTGCGCCTTGTATCGCCGGAATTTGCCAGAAAGCGCGGGTAGTGGCGCAAGGCGAGCTTGAATGGGCCGGCCATGTAAAGCCGCGCCCGCATATTCAGCTCAGCGCGCCGCGTGATCAGGAAGTCATCGTGGATATAGGGCAGCACCCGCGAGGCAAACGGCCGCAGCAGCGGGCTGGGCGGAAAGCCGGGGCAGAGCAAGATGGAGGACGAAGCAGCTAGCCGCATCGGCAACCCCAGCGTCTGCGTTGTCAGCATCTGGCGAAGCCCCTGCGCCGTCACCGGCACGACATCGAGCGGCGCAAGCGCTTTAGCGGAGAACAGCTCCAGCGTGATGCGTTCGAGGCCGGTGACGTGGCGTCCGAGATGGGTGTTGTCGATATAGATAGCCATGCGAAGAGAATCCCGAAGTTATGCCGCAACGGACCGGTAGGTGACGTGCGGGCGAATTTGCGAGGGCGCGGCGACGCGCCGCTGCTCGCGCGGCAGCAGGACTGAAACGAGGATCACGAACTGCGCGAGCTGAATGTTCTTCGACGAGAAGCTCACTGAACTCGCCGCGATGATGACGATCAGCAGCATGATCGCCCATGCCGCGGCGCTCGAACGGCGCAGCAATTCGACGAAGAAACAGACCAGTCCGATCGTCAGCAGGGTGGTATGGATGAGGCCGAACTGCACGACCGATGAAATCCAGAAGTTCTCGATGCCATAGTTGAGGCCGAGCTGCGACTGCAGCGCGTTCACCCGGACCGGGTTGGGGCCGAGGATCAGTTCATTCCAGTCGAAATGCGAGAGCAGGCTGAAGGTGGCGTAGCGCGCCAGCGTGCTGCCCTTGTCGGAAGAGAAGCGCAGCAGCATCTTGTCGAAAATGCCGAGGTCGAGCGCCGCGAAGATAATGGCGCCGGCGGCAAACAGCACGCAGATGGCGAGAATGGCCGCGGGAAGCGGCATTCGCTTTCCCCGTATCAGGTGCAGCGCCTCGAAGCCGCCGATCAGTCCGATGACCGCGAGCACCGTAACCAGCGAAGTTCGGCCGCCAAACGCCATCAGCGATGCCAGGCAGGATGCGATCAAGGGCAGCCGCAGCAGAACCGGCGGACAAATCGCCGGGCGAAGCACCAGCGCCAGAACGTAGGCGCCGACGATGCCGGAAGCGGTGAGCGGATGGCCGAGTAGCGCCGCGGAGCGCCATTCTCCCATCACCACGACATCGCCGAGCGTCAGTGGGATCAGCCGATGGCCGGAGAAATACTCATAATATCCAAGCACGACGTTCAGCAGGATCGTGAAGTGAATGGCCCAAACCAGCGGGCGCCGTTGCGCGGGCGACAATTGCCACATCACCATCGCGATCAGGATCGGCAGCAGGAACGTGTCGATAATGACCGTGAAGGGGCGTTCGAGCACGATCACCTGGACCAGCAGAAGCAGCCAGCACAGCAAGTACGCCAGCAGCAGTTTCGATTCGGAAAACATCCGGTTGATCTCGCCGATCGGGCCGCGGCTGCGCATCAACAGCAGCGAGAAGGCGAGCACCGTGAAATAGGTCGCCGGATGCAGCTTTTCGTAAAAATTTCCGCCCGCCGTGAGATAATGAATCTTCCAATTGGTCAGCACGGAGGACGAGAGCGTGAAGGTTGCCACGACGGCGAGCAGCATCAAGCCGGTCGCGATCCGTTCGATGAACGCATCGGCACTCGCGATGCGCCCAGGTGTATGAGCCGGCCGCACCGCGTCCAATACAAGGGGGCGGCGGCGCATTTGTGCGACGCCTGCAGATCCGTTTAACGGTCCTCGCATTCTCACCGCGCCGCTCCGGCATGGAGGCCCGCGGTGCCGTACGGCTTAAGATAGGCCGAGCTGCGGTAATAGTCGTAGAACTGCAGGCGGCTGAGATCGACGCGGGTCAACACCGTTCCCATGATCCGATCGCTGACCGGGGACAGCAGGTTCATGGCGTGAGACAGCACTTCGCCGGGGGTCTGATCCCAGGCCAGCGCCACAATGATGCGATCGGCCAGTTCGGCGAGCGCGCGGCCATCGACCAGGGGCACCAGCGGCGGCGAGTCGATCACGATCAATTCGTAGCGGTGGCGGAAGTAATCGAGGACATCGACGATCCGGTCCGAGAACATCAGCTCCGTGATGTATTCGACCTGCTGGATCTTGGTCGACGGCAGAATCGAAAGGCCCGTGCTCTGGTCGACGAGCACGGCATGCTCCGGCGCGACGCGACCGATCGCGACCTCCAGAAGCCCGGCGTCGGCGCGCGGACAGAGCGCGTGCGTCACTTGCGGATTGCGCAGGTCGCCATCGATGAGAAGCGTCCGGATGCCGAGCGTGGCCAGCGACTGCGCCAGGTTGATGGCCAACGTGGTCTTGCCCTCGCTGTCGAGCGCGGACGTGACCTGCACGACCTTCACCGGCTGCGATCGCATCGTCCGTTGCAGCGCGAGGCGAACGGCCCGGATCGCTTCCGCGAAGAACGTGCCGGGCTCGTCGATCGCGTAGCGCGTCAAGGGCGGCTGCAGCGGCGCCGGCAGGAGCTTGGTGGTCTTCGGATCATAGCGGCCGAGTTCTTTTCGTCCGCGCCGGGCGAGACCGGCGAGCTCGCGCGAGCCGATCAACGGAACCGCGGCAAGGGCCGGCACACCCGCAATGGCTTCGGCCCGTTCGAGCGTCTTCACGCGGTCGTCGAGATAGTCGGCGAGGAATGCCAGCACGCTGCCGGCGCCAAGGCCGATCATCATTGCGAGGCCGAGGATCAGCATCGTCTTGGGCGATGATGGCCTGATCGGAATGCTGGCCTTGGTCACGATCCGCGAATCCGGCATTTCCAGACTCTCCTGCGCGGTCGTTTCCTTGGAGCGTGCGAGATAGGACTCATACTGGGTGCGGTTGGCCTCGGCTTCGCGCTGCAGTTCGCGCAAGCGCACCTGGGCCTGACCTGAAGAGGTGGAGACGCCCTGGAGCTGGTCGAGACTCTGCTGCAGCGACGCTTCGCGCGAACGCGCCACGTCATAGTCGTGCTTCGTGCTCTCCAGTATTCGCTTGATTTCCTCATTGATGAGCCGCTGCGTATCGCGCCGCTGTGCCCGGACGTTGGCGACGGAAGGATGACGCGCGCCGTACTTGCTTGAGAGATCGGCTTCGTTCTTGGCGATATCGGCGTACTGGGTCCGCAGCTTCGTGATCATTTCCGAGGAAATCGCCGCGTTGATGCCGCCAGGATCGCCGCCCGATTTCGCGATATCCTGGACCTGCTCGTACTTTGCCCGCGCCTCTGCCGTTTGCGCCCGGGCGGCGATCAGCTTTCCGTTAAGGTCGGTGATCTGCTGGTCGTTGAGCGTTACGCCCTGCGACACCATCAGATTGTTGGCAGAACGAAAATCCTCGACTGCCTTTTCGGACGCGACAACTCTGGACTTCAGATCATCGATCTGTCCATTGAGCCAAGTCGCCGCAATGCGCGTGGCGTCGTATTTGGCGCGAACCTGCTCGTCGAAGTAAGCATCAGCAATCGCGTTGGCGATGGTGGCGGCCTTTTGCGGCGATTGCGAACTGACGGCGATGTCGACGAGGAAGGTGGTGCCTTGCCGCGTCACTTTCATCCGCTTCTGAAGGATATCGACCGACCGCGACTTGGCGGCGTCCTCCGGGCTGGCGCCGTCGCTCGGCCCGCTGCTGCGGAACAGGCTCTTGATAGGATCGAGCAGGCCGGGCTTTGGCGTGAATTCCTCGTCTTCCGTCAGCTTCAGCTTGCCGACGACGCGCGTCAGGATGGCGACCGACTGGATCAGCAGCGTCTGGCTTTCGATCGTTGCGTCGTCGGTGCCGAAGTTCGACAGCACGGACTGGTTGGTCTCGACGACATTGGCGCGGCGCGGATCGACCAGCACGGTTGAGGTAGCCGTATATAGAGTGGTGGCGAACAACAGATAGACCACTGCCAGGCTGAGCAGGACGGCGGCCGGCAGCGCCACCATCTTGTAGCGGCGGCGCAGGATCCGGCCCATCTCGCGCAAATCGACGGTCGGATACTGCCAGCTTTCGGCCGGCCGGACCGGAGGCTCGTCGGGAATCACATAGGGCAGGTCAGAATTGCGCTGTAACATTCATACCTACCAGATGCTTGTCGAAGCTGAAGACGGGGACGTCGCTGTCGCGCTTGGTGTAGCGGTAGTAGGCGGAAACGGCGGCGAAGCGGTTGACGAGATATTTGACGCGCGTGTCCGATGTGATCACGTTGTCCTTGCGGATCTGGCCGAAGAACTTGTCGTTCTCGTAGCCGCCGGCGAGCGACACGATGATGTTACGCCGCAGTTCGTAATCGAGGCCGAGTTGAACCGCATTCGCGAGCACGCCGGTGGCGCTGGTATCGGTAGTCTGCGTGACGAGCTGTTCGGCATTGAAGTGTACATCGAGCAGGCGCGTCGGCCGCCACGTCAACCGCGCGCGGTATGAGGGGCCTTCGATGGTGCCAATCGACGGATCGTCAAAACGCTGCTGGACATAGCCGGCGCCGAATTCGCCGGTCACGAGGTTGCTTAAGCCGACCGTGATGCCGGATAGTGCGCGATACCCTTGCGAGTCCAGGGAATGGCCCGGTGTTCCCCTGATGTCGCGCTGATTGCCTTCCACGCCGCCGAACCAGCCGAGGGTGGAAGAGATGGCATAGTCGATCCGGCTGTGAAGCGCGTAGATCTGTCCGTCGCGGGCGTCCTGGTTGATGACGGTGCCGTCCTGCGCGCGTGTCGATCCGTAGTCGTAGGAATCGGTGCGGAAGCCGACCGATGTCGTCAGCCGGTTGAACTCCTTGCGCAGGGTGACGTCGCCCGACATCAGATTGTACGGCGTCGGCGATATCGCGTTGGCGGGCGAAGTGAGCGTGCCGACGCCTTCGTTCAGATGCGCCACCTGAAAGCTGCCCAGCAGCATCGTGTCTTTCGCGATGTCCAGCCAGCCATTGCCCTTCAGGCTGGCGTTGGTCTGGTTCAGGCTCGAAAACTGGTTATAGACCGTCGACTGCGCATCCAGCTTCAGATCGACGCCATGCCGTCCCCATAAAGAGTGCGCGCGCAGCGTCGGCTCGATCACGGCCGCAATATCGGAACGCGGCGCGGTGTTCGACGCAAAGACGTTGCTGTCGTAAAAAGTGCCGGCGGTCAGCGACGGGTTGAACATCCACGAGCCGGAGCGAATGCCGACGGGTTCATAGCCAGGCTGTTGTCGCTTCTTCACCGGCATGTCCTCGGGCGGTATCTCTTCGCGGGTTTCCGGGTCGGTCCTGTCCGGCAGCGACGACGGCTCAAAGATTTTCTGCGAGTTCCACGGGGAAGCGAATTCCCCGCTGGTCCACGGAATGGCCTGTGCATTCGCCGACGAGCCAAGACCCAGCAGGATGGCAGCCGCCGGCATGGGCAAGAGGCTGAAGCGGCTTAGATCGAGAACGCGTATCGAACAGACTCGCTCTCCGCTTTCTTTAGACGCATTCAACGATGCAGATTCGAATCCCATCACCCATCCCTTGCGGGAGCGCGAAGGCGGCGAACACATATTGGGCGAGGCCCATCGCTCAAATAATGATCGTCGACTGCGCATAGAAACGGCAGGCCTCATACTCGGTACGCGGGCGCAAGGATTTTGGATTGTGAGATTGAAGTGATGCGCACGCCTGCAACGCGCCTTGCCGGAAAAGTTTCCCCGCGCTGCAAAATTTTTCGCAATCGCAAAAAATTTTGTGATGACAGCGCAACACGAACGCTGTCATCCGCTCGCGAGCGGCATTCACCTCATCTGCAGTTCCGTGGATGGCTAGAAGTAGCGCTCCGGAATTCGGATGTTGTCGCCCGGATAGACCGGAACGGGAGCGTCAAGAGGATAAGTCTCTTCTGCACCAGCGCCTGCGCGGCGTAGAAAGACCTTGTTTTCGTTGGCGCGATACGTGAATCCGCCGGCGCTCGCGACGGCATCCATGACCGTCAATCCGTTGCGGTACGGGTATTCGCCGCTCTTCTTCACCTCGCCGAGAATGTAATACGGGCGGTATTGCGCGATCTCGACGTTGACGCGGGGATCACGCACGATTCCCCTTGCCAGTGCGGACGCGATCGACTTTTCGAGCTGCCGCGTCGTCGCGCCCGCAGCCTTGATATGGCCGGCGAGCGGAATCGAAACCTGACCGCTGTTGCTGATTTCATACTCGCCGGTGATGTCGGGTTCCCCGTACACCTTGAGTCTGATTCGGTCGTTCGGACCGAGAACGTAACCGTCCGCAGACGATGACGACGATGACGTTTGTGCTGAAGCTTGAAACGAAAGACCGGCACTGAAGCCGGCGATCGCAAGGACGAAGAGAAAGGGAAGCGTCAGGCCGGCGCTGAACGACCGTTGCTGCATGGCTGCATCTCCATGAATGCACGTAACAGCTGCGGATCATATGGAAGCAAAAACGGCGAAAGAATGTGAAGGCGAGAGTTCCGCTCGATTTGGTGAACGCGTGCTTCACATCATTAGAGTGTTCGGCGATCACAAGAACAGGATCGTCGATCCTTCGATTGCAATGCAGGTCAGAGTTCCCGTGCGCCATGCAGCAGTGTCGATGTTGATTCGGTTGGGCCTGATATCCGGATGCGGCACCGGTGTATGACCATGCACGACAAATCTTTCGTGACGCTGCGTCGAGTCGAGGAACTCATCACGAATCCAAATTAGGTCATTGGGATCCTGATGCTCGATCGGGACATCAGGGCGAATGCCGGCGTGCACGAACAAGAAATCGCCGCAACTGAACTGATTGCGTAAACATCGCATCACCAATTCGTGTTCACGAGGAAACGCGTCAACAAAGTGGCGATGTAAGTTGAAGGCTGTCTCGTTCTCGTCGCGCAACTCGATGCCGTAAGATACAAGCGTTTGCATGCCGCCCAATTGCAGCCAGTACGGCAGGATCGCCGGGTCCTGAAGGAATCCTTCCATCACAGCTTCGTGGTTGCCCCGCAGACACACCGCACGATTGGCAACGAGGCGCACCGCAAGCAAATCGAGCACCGTGCTGGAGTCCGGTCCGCGATCGATGTAGTCGCCGAGATAGACCTCAATCGTATGTGCGATCGGCCTGCGCCTAATGTCGTCGTCGATTCGTGCCGTGATCTCGCTCAATAGATCGGCTCGGCCGTGGACGTCGCCGACCGCATAGATGCGCGTGCCGGCTGGCGCTGAAGCGGTTACAGAGCGCGAAGGTGCCGCGAATGGTCGGTGCATGATGCAAGATGTCGATCATGGAACCGGGCGACGGTCAATCCACGACTCAAATGCGTCGACGCTTCTAGAAGAAGATCAGACGAACAAGAATGGCGATCGTCACCCACGCAATCGTGTTCCCGATAATGATTCGGTTTCTGAGCTTGCGGTCAGGCAACAGTCTGTCGTGTTGCACCAGCCCGCGGCTATGCAGACGTTCGGCCATCATGGGCGCCTCCCCGGAACGGTTCCGTGAAGTGGACGGCTCGCGAATCGCTGCCGTCTCTGTTTCCTCCCGAAGCGTGGCGACCATCCTGCGCCTCAATCACTGTCTTTCGACAGGCTGTGGCCGATCGCTTCAGCTTTCGATGAACAATCTCGTTCAAAACAACGACGTGGCCGCGATTTGTTGCCCGCGCAGTAATCGCGAGTTTGTTCGATTGAATGTCGAGAATCGGAGAATGGAATTTGTTCCGAGATTTTTGATTATGCATAGCAGCGTCAAACGACGCGCAGGTCATTAACCAGGCAAACCGACACTAAGCGTCTCCGAACAAACCGGAATATCGCGTCGCACAAACTTCATTAACGATTCAGTTCCGCGCGTTCGCGGAG
Organism: Bradyrhizobium sp. WYCCWR15520; assembly: GCF_056174665.1. Lineage (NCBI taxonomy): Bacteria > Pseudomonadati > Pseudomonadota > Alphaproteobacteria > Hyphomicrobiales > Nitrobacteraceae > Bradyrhizobium > Bradyrhizobium sp. WYCCWR15520. The sequence continues at coordinate 56,451 of NZ_JBWBWM010000033.1, read as the reverse complement.
CGCTTTCGCGTTCTCGCCCAATTTCGTTCAAGATTCTGGAAAGTGTTAGCGACCGCGAAGAGAAACATTCGCTGCTGCGAGATCGTCGCGCTCGTTGTCGAGCAAACGCGATGTACTCGATCACCGTCCGGTTCCAGCAGAAAGGAGACGCATGGCCTCCATTGTGACAGCCAGCTTCGATCGGAATAACGTCACGCCGATTCGAAGAGAGCGAACGCAGATATCGGTCCGTCCTGTCGAATTTGCCGGCGGCAGTACGCATGGCGCGTATCGAGCCCGCCGGCGTTCGCGAAAGCGCGCGCGAATAGAACCGTCGTCCTCGATCGCAAAGCGCATCTTCGATATTGCTGCGGCAAGCGGCGCATTGCTGTTCTTCGCGCCGCTCCTGCTCGCGATTGCAGTGGCGATCAAGGCGACGTCGCCGGGGCCGGTGCTGTTCTTTCAGTACCGCTATGGCTATCGCAACCGTCGCTTCAAGATCTACAAGTTCCGCACGATGCGCAACGATGCCGGCGACGTGCGTGGCGTCAGGCAGACGGTACAGGGCGACGCGCGCGTGACGCCGGTCGGAAGAATTCTGCGCAAGACCAGCCTCGACGAGATTCCGCAACTCATCAACGTGCTCAAGGGCGACATGTCGCTGGTCGGGCCGCGGCCGCACGTGCCAGGAATGCTGGCGGCGGATCTGCCTTACGAAGACCTCGTGCCCTATTATTTTCAGCGGCACACCGCGCGGCCGGGCATTACCGGGCTCGCGCAGGTCAGCGGCTGCAGGGGAAGCACGGCCGAATTCGGTCCCGCGGTTTCGCGGATCGATTACGATCTCGATTACATCGAGAGGTGGTCGCTGCGCATGGACGTCATGATCATCATCCGTACGATCCGCAAGGAATTCCTGTCGGGAAGCGGATTCTGACCACCCGTCACTCAAGAACATCGAAGGACCATGCAATGGCGATGATCGAGCCGCGCGGCCGTATCGTACCCGTTCTCCTGTCAGGTGGCGCCGGCTCGCGGCTATGGCCGCTCTCCCGCGAAACCTACCCGAAGCAATTGCTCTCGCTGCTCGGCGAAAACACCCTGCTGCAGCAAACGGCGCTGCGGGTCGAGGATCGTGCGCTGTTTGCCGATCCGATGGTGATCGCCAACGCCGAGCATCGCTTCGCGATCGGCGAGCAGTTGCGCGCGGTCGGGGTCGATCGTCCATCCATCGTGCTCGAACCGTTCGGCAGAAACACCGCGCCCGCCGTGGCGATTGCGGCATTGCTCGCCAGCGAATCCGACCCCGACGCCGTGATACTGGCGATGCCGGTCGACCACTGGGTGCGCGACCACGCCGCGTTCCGCGCTGCCATCTCGACGGGTATTACCGCCGCGCGCTATGGCCGCTTCGTCCTGTTCGGCGTTCGGCCTTCATCGGCGGCGACCGGGTTCGGCTATATCCGGATGGGCGATGAGCTGGATGCCGCGTCTCCCATTCGTAGCGTCGCCGGCTTCGTCGAGAAGCCGGATCTGGTGACGGTCGAGCGCCTATTGGCGTGCGACGAGCATGTCTGGAATAGCGGGATATTTCTGCTGCCGGCGCGCCAGTTCATCGACGAATTGGCGCATCGCGCGCCGGAAGTTCTCGCCGCCTGCCGCAAGGCCTTGACAGGCGCCACCCGGGACCTCGATTTTCTCCGCCTCGACGAGCGTGCCTTCGAGGCGTGCCCAGCGATCTCGATCGACTATGCGATCATGGAAAAGACCGACAACGCAGTGGTCGTTCCCGCCACGTTCGACTGGAGCGATGTCGGGAGCTGGTCAGCTCTGTGGTCAATGGCCGACAAGGATCAATCAGGCAACGTCGTCATCGGTGACGCGGTCGTGGAGGATGCGTCGGGTTGCTACGTCCGGGGCGACGGACAACTGGTCGCAGCGCTCGGGGTCGAAGACCTCGTCATTGCCACCTCACCCGATGTGGTGCTGGTGACCAGCCGCAAGCGCGATCAGGATGTCGGGAAATTGGTCGAGCGCCTGAAGGCAAACGGTCATCGTTCGGCAACCCAGACCCACAGCGTCCATCGTCCTTGGGGCTACTATCAGTCGATCCACGCCGGCGAGCGGTTTCAGGTCAAGCGCATCACCGTCAATCCTGGCGCCAAGCTGTCGCTGCAAAAACATTATCACCGCGCCGAACACTGGGTCGTGGTGAACGGTACCGCGATCGTCACGCGCGACGACGAAGAAATCTTGCTGCGCGAGAACGAGTCGATCTTCGTTCCCCTGGGGTGCATGCATCGCCTGGAAAATCCCGGAAAGGTTCCGCTCAACCTGATCGAGGTCCAGTCGGGCACCTATCTCGGCGAGGACGACATCGTTCGCGTGCAGGATATCTATGATCGCGTCTGAGGCGCGGCCGGATGAGTGGCAGCATCCGCATCGGGGACGGCGCACGCCGCAGCAAGGGCTATGCGCGCGACACCAAAGGAGGCGGCCATGAGTGCAAAACAGCAAGTGAAAGAGCTGGTGAAGGACGCGTTTCCGTCGATATGGCTGCAGTGGCATTTCATGAAGCGTCCCAAATCGGCGGAGCGCGAACTGTCCTATCTCGACAAGGTCATTCCCGATGGCGCGGTGACGGTCGACGTGGGCGCGAACTGCGGCCTCTACACGCGGCGGCTGGCGCGCCTTTCCCGGCAGGTCCATGCCTTCGAGCCTTCGCAGCAGATGGCGAGGTTGCTGCGCCGGACCTCGGCGCGGAACGTCAGCGTCCACGAGATCGCACTGTCGGATCATGACGGCGACGCTGAATTGTTCATCCCGCAAGGCGAAGACGGCCTGGTCTATGGCCTTGCCTCTCTGGAAGCGCGGGCCGAGCCATCGGCCAGAATGGTCTCCGCGCATGTGCCGATCGCGCGGCTCGACGCGGTGATTAGTCAGGATGTGGCGTTCGTGAAAATCGACGTCGAAGGCCATGAGTTGAACGTCCTCAATGGCGCTGTCGAACTTTTGGAGCGTTGCCAGCCGGTATTTCTGGTAGAGGCGGAAGACCGCCACCGTGCCGCGGCGACGCGCTCGGTGTTCGAATTCTTCCGCAGCAAATCCTATCGGGGGTTCTTCCTGAAGGACAACGAGGTGATTGACGTCGAGGCGTTCGATCCGGGAACGCTCCAGGATGCCGATGCCTTACGACCGGATGGCGGTCGCAAGGACGGTCAGTTCTACGTCAACAACTTCTTTTTCTTTCCCCGCCATCTCGACGGTGAATCGATATTGAGCAGCTAGCTCGTCGTTTCATCGCTCATTCCCGTCCGCGCGGTTGGGCCGCGCGCGGCGTAACACAGGATCCATAATGCATATAGCAATGATTGGCGCCGGCTACGTCGGGCTGGTGTCAGGCGCCTGTTTTTCCGATTTTGGGCATCAAGTCGTCTGCATCGATAGCAACGCGGAAAAAGTAGCAAGCCTCAACAACGGAGAGATGCCAATTCACGAGCCGGGACTTGCCGAACTGGTGGCGCGAAATGTCGCCCAGGGCCGCCTGTCGTTCGCGAGCGATCTGAAGTCTGCCGTCAACAAGGCGGAAGTGGTGTTCATCGCGGTCGGCACGCCGTCGCGCCGCGGCGACGGCCATGCCGATTTGTCCTATGTCTACACGGCAGCGCGCGAGATTGCGGGCGCGCTTCCCGATCGGGCGGTGGTGGTCACCAAATCGACGGTTCCGGTTGGAACGGGCGACGAGGTCGAGCGTATCATCCGCGAAGAGAATCCGACCGCCACCGTTGCCGTCGTCTCCAATCCCGAATTCCTGCGTGAGGGGGCGGCGATCCGCGACTTCAAGCACCCCGACCGGATTGTCATCGGAACGGACGATGCGCGCGCCCGCAGCGTGATGACCGAGGTGTACCGGCCGCTCCACCTTAACGCTTCCCCGATTCTCTATACCGATCGCCGCACCGCGGAGCTGACTAAATACGCCGCCAACTCCTTCCTCGCCACCAAGATCGCCTTCATCAACGAGATCGCGGACCTTGCCGAGAAGGTCGGCGCCAATGTGCAGGAAGTCGCTCGCGGGATCGGTCTCGACAACCGGATCGGCCAGAAATTCCTGCACGCCGGGCCGGGCTTCGGCGGCTCCTGCTTTCCAAAGGACGCGATGGCGCTGATCAAGACCGGCCAGGACAACGAATCGCCGCTGCGGATCGTGGAAACGGTGGTCGCTGTCAACGACCAGCGCAAGCGGGCGATGGCCCGCAAGGTCGCCAACGCGTTCGGCGGCAACATCCGCGGCAAATCCATTGCGGTGCTTGGCGTCACCTTCAAGCCCGAGACCGACGACATGCGCGACGCGCCGTCGATTCCGCTGATTACCGCGCTGCAGGACATGGGCGCCGAGGTGCGGGTATTCGATCCGGTCGGCATGGAGCAGGCGAAGAAGGTGTTCGAGAACGTCACTTTCTGCGATAGCACCTATCGCTGCGCAAAGGGGTGTCACGCGCTCGTCATTGTCACGGAATGGGAGCAGTTCCGGGCGCTGGACTTCAGGGAGTTGGCTGCCATCATGGCCTGTCCCGTCATCGTCGATCTGCGCAACATCTACTCTCCGGAGGAAGTGGAGCGGAACGGCTTTCTGTATTGCGGCGTGGGGCGGCCGAAATCGGTGGCCTACTGAAGGACACGAGCCGTCATGACATCGGCTGACTAAGGATACACGCATATGATGATTGCGGATCAGGCAATTCTGGTAACGGGGAGCGCGGGATTTATCGGATTCCACGTGGCGCAACGGCTATTGCAGTTCGGCCACCGCGTGGTCGGGATCGACAACCTCAATTCATATTACGATCCGCAACTGAAGGCGGCCCGGCTCGCTATCCTCCGCAACGATCCGCGCTTTCAGTTCGAAGAGCTTGATGTGGCGGATCGCGTCGCGATACCGGCGCTGTTCGCGCGCCATCGGTTTCCCGTCGTCATCCATCTGGCTGCGCAGGCAGGCGTGCGATACTCGCTGAGAGATCCGCACGCCTATGTCGACGCCAATCTGGTCGGCTTCGCGAACGTTCTGGAGGGATGCCGGCACAATGGCTGCCGTCATCTGCTGTTCGCGTCCTCGTCATCCGTCTACGGCGCCAACAGGAAGCTGCCGTTCTCGGTGCATGACAACGTCGATCACCCGATCAGCCTCTATGCCGCGAGCAAGAAGGCCAACGAGTTGATGGCCCATTCCTACAGCCATCTCTACCGCATCCCGTGCACCGGCTTGCGATTCTTCACCGTATACGGCCCGTGGTATCGGCCCGACATGGCGCTGTTCGTGTTCGCGGACGCGATCGTCCGCGGCGACCCCGTCAAGTTGTTCAATGGCGGTCGGATGCTTCGCGACTTCACCTACATCGATGACGTGACGGAAGCGCTCGTTCGCCTGATCGATCGCGCGCCGCAAGGCGGGCAGCTAAGCCTCGGCGGCGCCCTGGACCCGGGATCGAGCGCCGCTCCCTGGCGCATCTACAATGTCGGCAACAACAAGCCGCAGCAGTTGCTGCATGTGCTCGATGTCCTCGAGCAGGAGCTTGGGCGCAAGGCCAAAAAGGAATTGCTGCCGATGCAACCGGGCGACGTGCCGACGACCTATGCCGATGTCGATGATCTCGTGCGTGACGTCGGCTTTCGCCCCTCGACCCCGATCGAGGATGGCATCCAGAAGTTCGCGGCCTGGTATCGCGGCTATTGCGCGGCCTAGCCGGCCGCGTTTGCGCGAAAGTCCCGTGGTGTCGTGCCAAATCGGTCCTTGAACGTGCGCGTGGCATGGGCGGCATCGGCGAAGCCGCATTGATGCGCAAGCCGCGCGATCGGAACGGTGGTCAGCGAAGCCTGCCGCAAGAGGTCCCGAAACAGTTCGGCGCGCAGATGAAGCACATGCCGTTCGAACGTGGTCTCGCGGTCGGCGAAGATGCGATGAAACGTCCGCTCGGAAACGCCGAACTCGGCGGCGAGCGCCGGCACCGGCCGGATGGCGGCGATATTGGCTCTCAGATAGGTATCGATCAGGCCGAACAGGTCGGGCCGGGACAGCTCATGGCTGGCGCCGGCGGCGAGACGGAGCAGGGCCGACAGATAGGCAACGATATCGGGCTCCTTCTGTCGCGCCGGCGCATCGGATAAGGAGATCGCGTCGCGAAACAGCGCGGCAATCGAACGTGCCACCGTCCCGGATAACGGCACCGGCCTGGCGCAGAACCGCTCCGCCCTGGGGACAGACCGCAACAGCGAGGCGGCGGGGACGGTCGCGATCAGCAGCTCCACGCGCTGTTCGGAGCCGAACAGCCGATCCTCGAACGGGCGCCGCGCATCGTAGAGCACGCCGTATCCGGGATCGATGGTGCCCTCGTTTCCGGCCTGCACCATCGAGCTTCGGCCGCGCCGCTGAAAGTCGAACATGAATTCGTCCGAGCCGGCCCGGCTCACCAGCCTGGCATCGCGGGTGTAGCATTGCGGGCTGCTGTCGAAACGGACGAGCTTCGCTCCGCCGATCTCGACGAATTCGAAATGGCCGCTGACCACGGCGGAGCCGAGCGGCCTGGTCTCGACATGGGCGAACGACCGGCAGATCGCTTCGGTCCAATAGGCCGTCCGTTCGGTCGGACGGATCGGGTCGGTGGAGACGCTGATCGGCATCGCGCGGGCTGGTTTCCCTGTGTGGCGCCGCAGCGTCGCCCATGAGCGGTGGGTCTGGCAAGGGCCAGAGGTGGCAGGCTCATTCAAGACGCCCGGAGCGGAGTGGCCTAGCCTGCATCCGAACCCCATACATTCGGTCCGATATGGCACGTACAAAACCTTCCGCCCTGGCAGACGCCGTTCATCCGCTCGATCCCCTCAGCGAGGCCGAGGTCGCGCTGGCGTCAGACATATTGCAACGGGTCAAGAAGCTCGGCCCGGATGCGCGATTTACCCATGTGCAACTCGAGGAGCCGGCCAAATCAGACGTTCTCGGATGGAAACCGGCGGCCGGGCTGCCACGGCGGGCCGCCGCCACCCTGTTCGACTGCAAGACCGGCGCGACGCATGTCGCCACGGTGGACCTTGAATCAAAGTCCGTAACGGCGTGGCGCGAATATTCGACCAGGGCCCATCCTTATGGCCAGCCGCCGATCACCATCGAGGAAGTGTTCAAGGTCGGCGACATCGTCAAGGCCGACGCGGACTGGCGCCGGGCGATGCAGCGGCGCGGCCTGAAGGATGAGGACATCGAGCTGGTTCAGGTCGATCCGTTCTCGGCCGGCTATTTTGACCGCGAGGTGGAGAAGGGCCGACGTCTCGTCAGCGCCGTCTCTTATTGGCGCAGGGATCTCAAGGACAATGGCTACGCCCATCCGATCGAAGGCGTGGTGGCGCTGGTCGACCTGATCGAGAACAGGATCGTCCATCTGGTCGACGAACCCGACATCATTCCGATCCCGAAGAAGTCGCGCAACTACGACCGGGCGTCGATCCCGCAAACGCGAAAGGACGTCAAGCCGCTGGACGTCGTGCAGAAGGAGGGCCCGAGCTTTACGATCGATGGCTGGAAGGTCAGTTGGCAGAACTGGTCGTTCCGCGTCGGGTGGACCGCGCGCGAAGGCCTCGTACTGCATCAGATCGCCTTCCGCGATGGCGGGCGGGAGCGGCCGATCATCTATCGCGCGAGCGTTACCGACATGATCGTGCCTTATGCCGATCCGACCGCGAACCATTTCTGGAAATGCGCCTTCGATGCCGGCGAGTATGGGCTGGGCAAGCTCGCCAATGCGCTCGAACTCGGCTGCGATTGCCTCGGCCACATCCACTATTTCGATGTGCCGGTTGCCGACGACTACGGCAAGCCCAGCGTTATGAAGAATGCGATCTGCCTGCATGAGGAGGATTACGGGATCCTCTGGAAGCATTACGAATTCCGCAACGAGACCTTTGAGGTCCGCCGATCGCGCCGCCTCGTCATCTCCTTCTTCACGACCGTGGGAAATTACGACTACGGCTTCTTCTGGTATTTTTATCAGGACGGCACCATCCAGCTCGAAGTCAAGCTGACGGGCATCATCCAGACCGCGGCGATCGCCTCGGGCAAGGACTACCCGTGGGGCGGCATGGTCGCCGAGAATCTCGGCGGCCCGACCCACCAGCACTTCTTCAATGCCCGCCTGCACATGATGCTCGACGGTGACGGCAACACCGTCACCGAACACGAATTTCGCCCGCGGCCATGGGGCACGGATAATCCCTACGGCAACGTATTTGACGTCACCGCCCGGACGCTCTCGCGCGAGCGCGACGCGGCCCGCGAGGCTGACGGCCGGACCGGGCGCTACTGGAAGATCGCCAATCCCAACAAGAAGAACAGCGTCGGTGGCCCGACCGCGTATAAGCTCGTAGCGCACAGCGCGCCGGCGATGCTGGCGCAGGAGGGCTGCTACATGACCTCGCGCGGTGGTTTTGCCACCAAGCATGTCTGGGTGACCCGTTACGCGCCCGACGAGCGCTACGCGAGCGGTGAATTCCCAAACCAGCATGCCGGCGGCGACGGTCTGCCGAAATATATTGCCCAGAACCGCGCCATCGAAAACGAGGACATCGTGGTCTGGCACTCCTTTGGCGCGACGCATGTCTGCAGGCCGGAGGATTTCCCGGTGATGCCGGTCGAATATGTCGGCTTCACCTTGAAGCCGAACGGCTTCTTTGCCGAGAATCCGGCGATGGACCTGCCGCCGGATCGCAATAGCGCCAGCCGCGACAATAGAGACAAGGATTCGTGCTGCGGCTGACAGTCCGCGAGTTCGCTTCATTTCACCAAGCAGGAGCTTGAATTTGGATATTCGGACCGGCCGACCCGTCACGCTGGCGTCAAACGGCATGGTGACGTCGCCGCATTCGCTCGCCTCTGCGGCCGGCCTTGACGTGCTTCGCGCCGGTGGTTCTGCGATCGATGCCGCAATTGCGGCCAGCGCGGTGCTCGCGGTGGTCTCCCCGCACATGACCGGTCTTGGTGGCGACGCGTTCTGGCTCATCCACGATGGCGCCAGCGGCGAGATTCGTTATCTCAACGGGGGTGGCAAGGCGGCAGCGGAGGCTGCGCTTTCGTCAATCGAGCGACGGGGATTGCAGGAAATCCCGCTGCGGGGAGTCGTACCCGCGACGCTGACGGTGCCGGGCGCGGTGGCGAGCTGGACCGAGGCGCATGAGGTCTATGGGCGATTGCCGCTCCGGCGCGTGCTCGAGAGCGCCATCGGCTATGCTGGCGATGGTTTTCCGGTCACCGGCCGCCTCGCCAGCTTCATCGAGATGATGCGCGATGATCTGCTGGGTGATTGCGAAGCCGCCGCGCTGTTCTTTCCGCAAGGCGCGGCCGCGCCGCCGGGGACGAAGCTCACCAATGCAAACCTTGCCCGCACGCTTCAATCGATCGCTGAACATGGCTGGCAAGGCTTTTACAGCGGATCGGTTGCCGCGGAGATGGCGCGCTTTTCGGAAGAGAAAGGTGGCCTGTTTCGGTCTGCCGATTTCAGTCGGCAAAAAGCCGTCTGGGGTGCGCCGCTGGTTGGCCGCTACCGCGACGTCACCATCTTCAACACGCCGCCGCCGACGCAGGGTTTTACCGTGCTCGAAATGCTCAACCTCGTCGAGCCGTACGAACTGCACCGAAAGGATTTCCTTGGGCCCGATCACGTGCATCTCCTGGTGCAGGCCAAGCAGATCGCCTATCACGACCGCGATCAGGTGCTTGCCGATCCCTCCTTTGCCGAGGTGCCTGTCGAGCGGCTGATATCGAAGGAATACGCGCACCTGCGCGGCCGGCTAATCGACGGGCGCTCGGCATTGAGATGGGACCTGGTGCCGTCCTTCGGCAGCCTGTCCGGCGATACCGTCTATATCGCCGCCGTCGATCGCCACGGCAATGCGGCATCGCTAATTCAAAGCCTCTATGGCGCATTCGGGGCCTGCGTGGTTGCGGGAAAGACCGGCGTCATCCTGCAAAATCGCGGCGCGTATTTCTCGCTGGATCGCAACCACCCCAATCGCCTCGAACCCGGCAAGATCCCGCTGCACACGCTGATTGCCTCGATGGCCAAGCGCGACGGCAAGCTCTGGAGCGTGCTCGGCTGCATGGGCGCGGACGGCCAGCCGCAAGTCCAGCTGCAGCTCTATGCGGCCATGATCGATTTCGGTCTCGACATCCAGGAAGCGATCGAGACGCCGCGGTTCCTTTCCGGCCGCTTCGCGCTCGGCGAGGCGCGCGACACCCTGCATATCGAGGGCCGCTTTCCCGAAGGGACAATCGACGCGCTCGCGCGACGCGGCCACGCGATCAATCGATGGCATGCCTGGAACGAAATGGCCGGTCATGCGCACGGCGTCACGATCGATCAGCGAAACGGCATGCTGAGCGGCGGCTCTGATCCGCGCAGCGATGGTGCGGCGATCGGGTATTAGATCAGAGATGAACGCCCGCTCTGTCAGAAAGCGCCCGGCTACCTAGCGAGATCGGGCACAGCCATTGGACGGAACGCGAACGCAGGCTTCGATCTCAATTAAGATCGCCCTTCATGCATGCGGCGATAAAGGCTGTCTTTCCGGGCGTTTCATTGTTTCCCCAACCGCGTTGAGCCGCAAGACTCTGGCAGGATTGAAGGGAACGCTTCGTGGCATCCGGCTCGTTTGTAGCTGAACTGGCGCGACGGATGGTTGGGATGGGCGCTGACGATGCCGGAGGCGGAGCCGCCGCCGGTGGTGGGGTCGTCGGCGCCGGCGGCGGTGTTACGGCAGCAGTTGAATTCGATGAAGCCTTGCCGTCGGGCCTCTGGGTTGCATGAAAGACGGCAAGAGCCGCAGTACATAGCGCGATGGCGCCGATGACTGCGACCGAAAGCCATTTCTTGGTCGATCTTGCGCTTGCCGGCGTGGCGGTCACCTGCGGCTTCCCAAAAGTATGGCCATCGTCCCACGTCACCACAAGGTAGGCGTGAACCGGCTCCGGAATATTCTTCACTTTCCGTGCGCCGATGTCGACAAATCGCGCGGACAGCTTGTTGGTCACCTGTTCGTACACCGCGCGTGAAATACAGATGCCGCCAGCTTCGGCCAGTCCTTCCAGGCGTGCGGCGATATTGACGCCATCGCCGAGCAGATCGCCCTCGCGCTCAACCACGTCTCCGATGCCAATGCCGACGCGGTAGCTCATCTGCCGGCTGTCTGGATAAGCGAGGTTCCGCGTGCGCAAACTTTCCTGGATATCGATGGCGCAGCGTACCGCTTCGACGGCACTGGGGAATTCGGCAAGAAATGCATCGCCCGCGGCATTGAAGATGCGGCCGCCAGCTATCGCAATGAGATCGTCGGTGGTGGATCGATAGGACGCCATTCGCCGCAGCGTCTCTTCTTCGTCATCGGCGACCAACCTGCCGTAGTCGGCGATGTGGGCTACCAGAATTGCGGCGATCTTGCGCCTCATGAGGTGGTATCCCGCTCAAAACGGTCGCAGCCAATTGCTCCCAGGCTAGGACAACCGGGACGATCACAATCCGGTCGGCTCAAGGGAAGCCTATCCGCCGTCTATCCAAGCCGCAATACCCAAACTTCCCACAACGTTAAGATCCGCCCGGCGGTTCGGGCCTGGCAGCGATGGGGCGGCGATCAGTATTAGCAGCCATCCATGGCTGGTCGTTGGCCGGCCCTCCCATTCTGCGCTACCACTCCTCCGGACAGGAGTGACGCCGATGCCGCTATGGACCTGCGAACAATGTGGCGCCCAGTTTCCCGAAACCGCTGAGCCGCCGGCCGCGTGCCCAGTCTGTGAGGACGATCGGCAGTATGTAAACTGGAAGGGCCAGATGTGGATCACCCGCGAGAAATTGGCGAAACGTTACAAGCTCGTCTGGCGTGACGATCTCGGCATTCCCGGCATCAGCATGCAGCCGGGTTTCGCGATCGGGCAGCGCGCGCTGCTGGTGCGCGAGGCCGATGGCTGCCTGATGTGGGATTGCGTGCCGCTGGCTACAGGGGAAGCCATCGGATACGTCCGTTCGCTCGGTGGCCTGAAGGCGATTGCCGTTTCGCATCCGCATTACTATGGCGCGGTCGCTGACTGGAGCGAGGCGTTTGGCGGCGTGCCGATTTATCTGCATGGCGACGATCGCGCCTTCGTTACGCGGCCGCATTCCGCCATCGTGCCATGGACCGGCGACAGCCATCGGATTTCGGACGACATCCTGCTGGTGCGGACCGGTGGACATTTTGCAGGCGGCACGATCCTGCACTGGCGCGCGGGCGCGCAAGGGAAGGGCGCGCTGCTAACCGGCGATGTCGCGATGGTGGCGATGGACCGCCGCTCTCTCAGCTTCATGTACAGCTATCCGAACTACATTCCGCTCAACGCCACAGCGGTACGCCGGATCGCGCGAGCGGTCGAGCCGCTGGCGTTCGATCGCATCTATGGTGCGTGGTGGGGCCGCAACATCGAAGGCAACGCCAAGGCTGTGTTCGAAATGTCCGTCCAGCGGTATGTCGCAGCGATCTCCGGCTGAAAACGGCCGGTCAATCCCATCCTTATGGCTTCTCCTCCGGTCCTGTTGTTGGCAGTATCGATGCCAAACAAGAAACGGGGGGAAGCACGATGTCATCGCAGCCTTTGCTTCTGCTGGGAGCGCCCGGTTCGCCCTATACGCGCAAGATGTTGGCGGCGCTGCGCTATCGCCGTATTCCCTATCGTCTTCTGGTCGGTTCGCACCGCACGCCGACCGATCTGCCCAAGCCAAAACCGCAACTGCTTCCGACGTTCTATTTCACCAAGGCCGATGGTTCGGTCGAAGCCGTCGTCGATTCGACGCCGCTGCTGCGCCGCTTCGAGCGCGACTATCCGGATCGCAAGCTCGTCCCGTCAGACCCGGCGATCGCCTTCCTCGACTATCTGCTCGAGGATTTTGCCGACGAATGGCTCACCAAGGCGATGTTTCACTATCGCTGGCATTTTCCTCAAGATGCGGATCAGGCCGGGGAAATATTGCCGCGCTGGTCAGTGAAGCCGATGACCGAAGCTGTGCTTGCGCCGATGAAGGCCTTCATCAAGGACCGGCAGATCTCGCGTCTCTACGTGGTCGGCTCGAACGACATCACCGCGCCCGTCATCGAGGCGAGCTTTCGCCGCTATCTCGGCGCCATGAAACGCCATTTGGAATATCAGCCGTTCCTCATGGGCGCGCGGCCGGGCACGTCGGACTTCGCGGCCTATGGCCAGTTGACCCAACTGGCGCGTTTCGATCCGACGCCGACCGCGATCACGCTCAACGAAGCGCCGCGCCTGTTTGCCTGGACCGAAGTGCTGGAAGATCTCTCCGGCGTCGAACCCACTGAGGCCGACTGGATATCGCGCGACGCCATTCCAGCGACGCTGAAGGACCTGTTTGTCGAAATGGGCCGGGTCTATGTCCCGGTGATGCTGGCAAATGCCAAGGCGGTGATGCAGGGCGCGAAAACGGTCGAGACCGAAGTGGACGGCCTGCCATGGGTACAGGAGCCGTTCCCGTATCAGGCCAAATGTATCAAGTGGATCGGCGAGGAATACGCCAAGCTCGACGGCGCCGCGCGGCAGGCGGTGTCGTCGATCATCGCGGGAACGGGATGCGAGCGGTTGCTGTCTCCCGCGGCGTGATTTTGGCGCGGCTGGCTAGCGGTTGCCGGCTCCGACCGCGGCCACGCCTCGCGGCATCGGCGCTGCCCGCTGCGCCGGTTGCAGCGGGACAGATCCGCTCTTGGGCTCGCTGAGCCAGCCGGTGAGGCGCGACATCAGGCCTGCCTGTTCCACAGTCCGCGCCTCCTGCACGAACGGGTCGGTGTAGCATCGGGCGCCCGCGGCCTTTGCGATCCGCGCCACGGCATCGGTCATCGCCGGCGCGCCCGCGGTATAGACCACGTCATCAGGCGTGAGCTTCGGCAAATGATCGGTCGGCCGGCCGCTTTGAATGGCGTGCGAGATTTTCTGCGGCTCCGACACCATCGGAATCAGCGTGACATTGGGAAACAGCGCCAGCCGGCACAGCGCCGCGTGCATGTAGAGCGATCGGATGCTGCGGGCCTGTACGATGAAGACCATTTCGCGCTGCGGCTGCTCCATGATCGCGGCGACCGCAACCGACCACATCGGCGCAAAGCCGGTGCCGCTGGCGACGAGAACGATGCGTCCGGTATGGTCTTTCCTGAAGAAGGCGCGGCCGTACGGTCCGGTCAGCTTGACGCGGTGCCCGGGGCGGATGTCGTGCCCGAGTGCCGAAGACACCAGCCCGTCCGTGACCTTCCGGATGTGAAAGTGCAGCAGGCGATTGTGGGGAGCGCCTTCCAGCGGAAAGGTCGGGCTATAGGACCTTACCGGGAATCCCTGAAACTGCAGCTTGCAATACTGGCCGGGAAGATAGTCGAGCGGCTTCGGCAACTCGATGTCGACGCCCACCACGTCGGGGGCGAGCTGAACGGTCTGCGCCACTTCCGCCGACAGCGCCACCGGTTCGGGCGCGGCCTCGATCGCAATCTCGAGATCGGAAACGATCCGGGCCTGGCAGGCATGAATCATGTCGTCGCCCGGGCTATGGCCGCCAAACACCTGGCCGTCGACCTTCCGCACGCGGCAGGCGCCGCAGATTCCGGAGCGGCAATCGTGCGGAAGATCGACGCCGTTCATCAACGCCCAATCAAGCAGAAGCTCGCCGCGATTTGCCAGAAACGGCTCGTTGTTGATCGTGACCTTGCAAATCTTTGACATTTATTCCACCTCGATACGAATTGGACGGACGTGCCGCGTATGTCTGATCTGGCTATGGTCGAATGCGGCGACCCGCATGAAGACGCCGGTTTTGATCGGCACGTCGAATTGGCTTGTGGTGTCGAGCCGGCGCTTGACCTCGAGAGCCCAATGGCCCGAAGCCCAGCGGGCTGTGGCTCTGATGTCGGCGCGGTCGCCTGAAAATTCGCCGTTCAGAATGACGCCCGGGATCACCGTCCCGATCGGGATGCGGGCGTCGATGGCGGTCGAATAGGGCACCGAATCCTGCTCGGTCATGAACCAGCGTGCGCCGTCGCTTTCGCCATGATTGGGATCGAGGTCGATGTCTCCCATCGCGGCGGTCGTGTCGGCAACGGCTTTGGGCAGGCGCAGCGGGGCGATCAGGCGGCTGCGACGCGGACCGCCTGACGTGTCGGCCTCGACGGTGAAATTGTCGCGGTAGTTTGCCGCTCCCGGATCCGGCGCGAAGCCGCCTTTGTACGGAACGACATTCGCCGCCTGCATCGGCGTCGGATTCAGCGGAGGCCCGAAATGGGCATCGTCCATCCATCCGGTCGCGCCGCTCGTCGCTTTCCACTGCCACACATCGGCATAGCCGACATCCGTGTAATGCAGTCCGCGGCCGCTCATGGTGGCCGGCGCGCCGGCGACCGGCTGCGGCCCTGGATGAAAGGTCCGGCCGCCGGCCAGCGTGACATCCGAGGTGGTCAGCAGCACCGAAAACTTGTCCTCGTTGTATTGATGCTCGTCGCCTAGCTGAAAGCCGGAATGAAGCAGGTGCCATCCGTCGGCTTCCTTGACGAGCGGCAGGTGTTTTAGCGAACGCGTCGAATCCTGCCAGGTGAAAAGGAAATACGCATAGGTGCCGTCGTGCACGGCGCGGATCTCGATCCTGGCCTCGCCCTTGCCGTCGAAATTTCCGCCTTCTCCGGTGAGTAGCGAGAACGGCTTGACGCCGCGCCAGGCGCGATCGGAGGTGTCGCCGTCGAGGCTGGGCGCGTCGGCGGGATTGATGCGGCGGATGTGCACGCTATCCACCGCCAGCCGATCGGTCGCCACGAGCAGCGAAGCGCCGGTGATCGCAGCGGCGACCGCGACGACGAAGGCATTGGCCTGCAGCGTTGGGTTTCGCGGTCGTGCTGCTTGCGGCGCCGGCTCGCTTTGATCGCGGCGCGCCTCGGCGCGCGGCTGCAGCGGATGAGATGAGACCTCGGGCGAATCAGCCTTTTCGGAATCCGGCAGGCGCGCCGACTGTTCGGCCAGCATCCCCAAGAGCTCGACGGCATCGAGCCGCGGCGGCGGCGCGGGCAGGGGAGCGGGACGAAAAATGCGGAGCAGTTGCGCAGCGCCGCCGCTCTTGAGTTGGGTCAAGACATGCAGGACGACAAAGGCGAGGATCACCCAAGTCCCCACCCAGTGCAGCATCGCCACGTCATAGCCGGAGTAGAAACCGAAATAGAGCGCACCGCCGCTGATCAGCAATCCTGACATCGTGACGAAGAAAATCCAGTACATCAGGGCGATCACGGCGCTCAACCTGGCCTGTCCGCGGCCGAACAAGCCGCGAAGCCGGACCTTGTCGAGCTGGACACGGCGTCCGAGGCCGGAGCGGACCATGTAGACGATGTAGCCGATCGCCACGGCGACCAGGACGACGGCTGCCTGCATGTGGGCGATCCATACGCTGTCGCGCGGCAGTACGGCGTCGAACCAGTTGAGCCAGGTCCGGTCGGGCGTTTCGGTAGCAATGCGCAGACCGGTAACGAGCGCAACGGCGAAGGCTGCCACGAACGTCCAGTGTAGAATAATGGTCCCATAGTCCGTCTTACGCTGCCTCACGCATACGCCCCGCTACTTCACTTCCGAAGCAGCAACCCGCGTCGATTCAACCGCTGATGTCGCTGCCCTATTGATGGTGGTCTCTTGTTGCCGAGACCCTCGTTTGGATCGTCCTTTGACATGCAGGCCGACGAACAATGCCCTTATGCGCCCGCCGCGTGAGCCGGATAGGCGAACGCGTTCTCCTGATGTATCGGCCTCCAGCGTCCCCGGAACGATCGGGAGCGCTGGAGGCCGCGCCGCGCGCCGCTATCCCCACATGTGATATAAATGCGCCAAGTCGGGCGCTGGCGAATGGTCGTGGTCGACGACCGGCGCGGCGACGTCGGCGGTAGCCAACGTCACCGGCTCGACGCTGATAGCGGGAGCCGCAGCCTTTTGTACGGCCGGCGCCGTCGTCGTCTCTGTGATGGCCGGCGTCTCCGCGACCGATGTCCCCAGCACCTCGGCGACCGTGACACCGTCGGTGTTGAAGGTGCCTCCGGTCACGGGGACATTGTGGCCGCCGAGATCGGCAGCGTTGCCATGCATCTGATCCGCCGCCGCCGTGACCAGCGCGGCGTTGCCGGTCTGCAATCCCTTGATCATCGCGGCAATCTCGCCGCCGAGCGTGCCGCCCGCGGCCGCGTCGAATTCGGTGACGCTCTTCTCGAATGCCCTGAGATCGCCGATCAGCGCGGCGATGGCTTCGGCGTCCTGGCTGCCCACGAGCTCGATCGCCTGCTTTCCAAGCGAATTGGACTGCGCAATGAAATCGGCGACGAACACGGTCTGCACGTCGTTGTCGAGAAATTTCGGAGCGGGCGGGGTGGCATCCGCAAGCGGCGAGAAGCCGCTGACGCCGCCCTGCGTCGCCATATCGGCCAGGTTGGCGTCGCCCTGAACGATATCGATGATGTCGAGGATGTTGTCGGCGCTGGCCTGTGCCGCAGCGGGGCCTATCGTGGGGTCATTGATATAAGCGAGTTCGAGCTGCAGTTGCTGTACGATCGTGTCGGCGTGGACGCCGGTCAGCCCCTCGAACAATTCCGGGCTGGCAGTCATCAGCGCCTGCATGTCGGCAATCACGGCGTTGATATCGTCGGTGATCTCGGTTCGGTTGGCATCATTGACCCCGCCGAGGATCTGACTGGCCACGTTGTCGAACATCTCGCCGATCTCCGCGAGATTGTGGGGCGCGGCGGCCGCCGGAGGCTCGGTCGGCGCTGTCGGCGCCGGATTTGCCAGCACAGGATCGGTATTGACGGCGTTGATGATGCTGAGCTGGCTGGCGCGAAGCGTCTGTGCTGCTGCGGCGGCGTTACCGGGCGAGCCTGCGGCGCCCACCGCGGCGTTGGCCGCCGAAATGGCGCTGGTGATGTCGGACAGGACCGCCTGGACATGGCCGAGCGCGGCGCCGGAAAACTGACCTGTATTGAGCTCGGCCAGCAGATTGTTCTGCACCGTTGTGAGATTGTTGGTGTGGAGTGCAACGTTGCTAACTCCCTGTCCGCCGTCGTCGATGGCGCTTTGCCGCGGGGCATCCATCGGCTGCCGAGCCATGCCATTGAAGGTGGCGCTGAGGTCCGAGAAACTCGAACCGACAGGTCGAGCCATGGTTGGGTTGGCCGGCGGCGTTTCTTCGGGCAGCGTCGGGGACGGGGAAGCCGGAGCGACTGGCGGACTGGCGACGTCATCGATCGGGAGATCGAGATCAACGTCGGGTTGATGTCCTTCGAAGCGAGCCATTATTCGTCCCCAGTCGTCCAGTCGAATTCATGACGTATGGGCGCAGGCACCCGCCAGGAGCGGGATGTGCGCACGGTGAAGGATCGTTGAGCTTCGTGGCGTCATTCGGCCGAGACGGCGACCAATGAGCGCCGAAGCAAGGTTATAGACGGACGAATCCATGACGCGCGCCGCGCCGAAAAACGGCGAAGCAGGCGCGCGCGAGACGGGGATAAAGCAACGCTTTCCGCGCCCTTTGCGACAGTTCGAGGCCTCGGCCCTTCCGCGCCGGAATCGTGCGAGCCCGCGTGCGCGCCTGAAGAGCGCGAAGAAGCCTTTGCCATCGTTCTACCCAAGCACGAACTCGAACTATCGGTGTTCGTCGCATTCTCGCCGAAAAATGGTCCGCATCGCGCGTCAAGGAGACGGGCAGGGAGACCTAGCGGTTGCGCGGGTCGAAGGGCAGTTCAATGAGTATCGCTCAGGGTCAGGCACAGGACCGAGTGCGGGCAGCGCCGACGCCCCGCGCCGTTTCCGGTCTGTTGTCGAAGCTGGCCGGAGACGATCCCGTCAACAGCGCGCTGCGCGCCAGCGCGCGCCGCATGATCGGCGTCGCCGTGTTCAGCGGCGTCATCAACATTCTGATGCTGTCGGGCTCACTCTATATGCTGCAGGTCTACGATCGGGTGATTCCGAGCCGTAACCTCGCGACCCTGTTCGGCCTGTCGTTGATGGTGCTATTCGCCTATCTGGTGCAGGGATATTTCGACGCGATGCGGTCGCGGATGCTGAGCCGGATCGCAACGCTGTTCGATGCCGGCCTGCAGGGCTCGATCCACTCGGCGCTCGCCACTCTGCCGCTGCGCGGGGTGAAGCCGGTTCTGATGCAGCAGCCGCTGCGGGATCTCGATCAGGTGCGCACCTTCATGTCGGGCATGGGACCGACCGCGTTCCTGGACATGCCGTGGATCCCGGTATTCCTGATCGGGCTGTTTCTGTTTCACCCGCTGATCGGCTTCACGGCGCTGCTTGGCACCGCAGCCATCATTGCCATGACATTGGTGACCGAGCGGATTTCGCGCGGGGCGACCAAGGCGGCGATGGACATGAACGCGCAGCGGCAGGTGCTGGCGGATGCGACCCAGCGCAACGCAGAAATCATCCGCGCGCTCGGTATGACGGATCGTTTGACGGCACGCTGGTCGCAAGCCAATGAGCGCTATTTGCAGGAAAACATCCGCTCCACCGACGTCTATGCCAATCTTGGCGCGGCCGCGAAGGTGCTGCGCTACGTTCTGCAATCGGGAATGCTGGGCATCGGCGCCTATCTCGTCATCGCCGACAAGGCATCGGGCGGCGTCATGATCGCATCCTCGATCCTGATGGGGCGCGCACTCGCGCCCGTCGAACTCGCGCTCGGCACCTGGAAGCAACTGGCCGCCGCCCGCCAGGGGCTCACGCGCCTGCGCGACATCTGCAAGGCGACCGCGCCGCCGCCGGCGCCGCCGGTCATGCTGCCGCGTCCCTGCCGCGAACTGTCCGTGCAGAATCTCGCAGTGGCAGCGCCCGGCTTCGACATGCCGATCGTGTCCGGTGTCACGTTTTCGCTCAAGGCCGGTGCGGGGCTGGCGCTGCTCGGGGCGAGTGCGTCGGGCAAGACCTCGCTTTCCAAGGCGCTGGTCGGCATCTGGCCGGCGCATCGCGGCGCCGTGCGGCTCGACGGCGCCTCCCTCGATCAATGGCGCAACGAGGATCTCGGCCGGCACATCGGTTATCTGCCGCAGGATGTCGGCCTGTTCGACGGCACCGTGGCGGAGAACATCTGCCGGTTCGACGAGAACGCCAGCTCGGATTCCATCCTCAAGGCCGCGCAGATCGCCGGCGTCCACGACATCATCCTGCGCCTGCCGGAAGGTTATGCGACGCGAATCGGGGCCGGCGGCATCTCGCTGTCGGCAGGCCAGAAGCAGCGGGTCGGCCTGGCGCGGGCGGTGTTCGGCGATCCCTTCCTGATCGTTCTCGACGAGCCCAACGCCAATCTCGATGCCGACGGCGAGAACGCCCTGACCCGCGCCATCGCCATCATGCGCCAGAACAAATCCATCGTCGTCGTCATCTCGCATCGCCCGAGCGCGCTCTCCGCGCTGGATATGACGATGGTGCTTTATGAGGGCAAGGCGATCGCGTTCGGCCCGCGCGAAGAGGTGTTCGCGCGTGTCCGCAACGCCAATGCCAAGGGAGCGCCGGGATCGCCGCCGGCTCCGCCACAGGCAAAGGCCGAACCGCGCGCATCACTTGCCGAAAGTGTTCCATCATGAAGGGTTTTGATCACGTGCATAGCGATGAAAGAGTCGCGCGACGCCGCTTCGGTGGAACTGATGAAGACGTCGCGGCGCCGCAGGGGCAGGCGCTGATCCTCGAACTGCAGCGACTGCGGCAGGCTTTCGAGCAGGACAATGCGCAGGAACAGCGGCCGCCGCTTCGCCGTTCGCCGCAGGACGACCATCCGGCCGGGCGGCGTCCGCGCCCGGCCCGGCCGAAGCGGAAGAAGAAAGGCAAGATGGGCCGGGTGCTCGAGTGGCTCGGCCCGTTCGGATCCCAGTCCGATGACGTAGACATCGAGCCTCCGCCGCCACGCCGCAGCCGTGCCACGCGTGAGCCGCAGTTCACGCCGCCACCGGCGAGCGGCGCCCGCGGCCCGGCGGGCAAGTCGTGGCCGAATGAACGGCATGCGCGCAGTCCGATCATTGCACCCGACGACCCGTCGTTGATGAACATGCCGAGGTCGAGACCGGAGCTTCTGCAGATCGACGACAGGCGCGAGCCGCCGCGCATCGAGGCGCCCCAATTGGCGCCGCCGAGCCCGGCAGGCCCGGTGCCGCGCGAGCGGTCCGTGACGAACGTCGTCCGCAACGGCCTGACCGCAGGCGTTGCATTCCTTGCCAATCGCGATGCAGCGGTGGATACGCCGGGCGCGTCGGGCGAGAGCATCGTGCAGCGGGCGGGACGCGCCTTCGAGCGCGAGCTGCGCACCGGCTTGCGGACGCTGCTCGTCGTCGGTGGACTGGCCGGCGGCTGGATGGCGCTGGTGCCGCTGTCGGGCGCCGTGGTGGTGCCGGGCAATCTGGTGGTGCAATCCAACGTCAAGGCCATCCAGCATCCGACCGGCGGTGTGGTCGCGCAGATCGCGGTCAATAACGGCATGCGGGTCAACTCCGGTGATCTGCTGCTGCGGCTGGACTCGACGCAGGCGCAGGCCAGCCTTCAGGTGGTGAGCAAACAGCTCGACGAAATGCGGGCGAAGATCTCGCGGCTGGTCGCGGAGCGCGACGGTTTGCCCCGGCCGGCGATACCGGCCGAAATGTCGGCCCGGCTGGACGACGGCAATGTCAAGACGCTGCTCGCCTCCGAAGCCTCGCTGTTCAGGGCGCGGGTAACCGCGCGCGAGAGCCAGAAGGAGCTGTTGCAGAGCAAGGTGTCGCAGCTTGGCGAGGAGATCATTGGCCTCGAAGCGCAGGTCGCGTCCAAGGCCAAGCAACTGGAACTGATCACCGGCGAACTCACGGGAGTGCAGGAGCTCTTCGACAAGCGTCTCGTGCCGATTGCGCGGCTCACGGCCTTGCAGCGTGAGAACGCCAGAATCGAAGGCGAGCGCGGCCAGTTGATCTCAACCATCGCCGAGACCAAAACCAAGGTCGACGAGGCGAAGCTGCAGATGGTCAGGCTCGACCAGGACGTGCGGACGGAAGTCGTCAAGGAGCTCGGCGAGGCGCAGGGCAAGGAGGCCGAACTTAGCGAGCGGAGCATCGCTGCGCGCGACGTGCTCAACCGCATCGAGATGCGCGCACCGACGTCGGGGGTGATCCACCAGCTCAACGCACATACGATCGGCGGCGTCATTCGCGCCGGTGACACCATCATGGAAGTGGTGCCGGATTCCGACGATCTGCAGATCGAGGCGCGGCTGCAGCCGAACGACATCGATCAGGTGCGCAAAGGTCAGCAGGCCTTTGTCCGCTTCTCCGCCTTCAACCAGCGGGTTACGCCGCAGTTGATGGGGCAGGTGTCCTATGTCTCGCCTGACACCACCCGCGACCAGCAGAGCGGTGCATCCTATTTCACGGTCCGGATCATGCTGCCGGAAGAGGAGCGGCGGCTGCTCGCCGGGCTGCAGCTCGTCTCGGGCATGCCCGCGGAAGTGTTCATGCAGACCGGCAGCCGGACCATGCTGAGCTACCTGTTCAAGCCGATCGTGGATCAGTTCCAGCGCGCGTTTGTCGAGCGGTGAGGGGGCAGGATAGGCTTTAGGCGCGTCGGCTCAAATCTTGCCACCGCAGATGGTATCGCTATATCAGGGCTTTCCTTTGACCTTGTTCCCAGCGAGCCCCGTATGACGACCACCACTGCCCCCGAATCCCAGCCGTTCCAGGCCGAGGTTGCCGAACTTCTGAACCTGATGGTGCACTCGGTCTATTCGGAGACCGACATCTTTCTGCGCGAGCTGATTTCGAACGCGTCGGATGCCTGTGACAAGCTGCGCTATGAGGCGATATCGGCGCCCGAGCTGATCGCCGACGGCGCGCCGCCCGAAATCCGCATCAGGCCGGACAAGAAGGCCCATACGCTTTCCGTCGTCGACAACGGTATCGGCATGGACCGGCAGGAACTGATCGATAATCTCGGCACCATTGCGCGCTCCGGCACAAAATCCTTTCTCTCCCGCCTGACCGAGGCCAAGGACGGCACCAATCTGATCGGCCAGTTCGGCGTCGGCTTCTATGCCGCCTTCATGGTCGCCGAGCGCATCGTCGTCACCAGCCGCCGCGCCGGTTCCGACCAGGTCTTCATCTGGTCGTCCAGTGGCGGCAGCGGATTTGAAATCGCGCAAGGCAGCGACGAGGATGCCGGGCGCGTCTCGCGTGGCACCGAGATCGTCCTGCATTTGAAGCAAGACGCATCAAAATATCTCGAGAGTTTCGAGATCGAGCGCATCGTCCGCGCCTGGTCCGACAACATCCAGTTTCCGATTCTGCTGGTGCCGGAGGAGGGCGAGCCGCGCCAGATCAATTCGGCCAGCGCGTTGTGGCAGCGGCCGAAGTCGGAGCTTTCGCCGGAGGACTACAAGCAGGCCTATCAGCAGGTCGCAGGTGCGTTCGACGAGCCCGCGATGACGCTGCATTATCGCGCCGAAGGGCGGCAGTCCTATGCGGTGATGCTGTTCGCGCCGTCGACAAAGCCGTTCGATCTGTTCGACCAGGCGCGCAAGGGCAAGATCAAGCTGTATGTCCGCCGCGTCTTCATCGCCGACGACGCCGATATCCTGCCGGCCTATTTGCGCTTCGTTCGCGGCGTGATCGACAGCGAGGACCTGCCGCTCAACATCTCCAGAGAGATGCTGCAGAATAATCCGCAGCTCGCGCAGATTCGTAAAGCCGTCACCAGCCGCGTGATATCGGAGCTGGAGAGCCTCGGCGACAAGGAGCCGGAAGCGTTCGCAAAAATCTGGGACGCGTTCGGCCCCGTGATCAAGGAAGGCATCTGGGAGGATTTTGAGCGCCGCGAGAAGTTGCTGGGCCTGTCGCGCTTCACGACCACGAAGGGCGAGAACCGTTCGCTGAAGCAATATGTCGAGGACCTCAAGCCGAACCAGACCGATATCTTCTATCTGACCGGCGACAGCGTCGAGCGGCTGAAGGCCAATCCGAAACTGGAGTCCGCCACCGCCCGCGGCATCGAGGTGCTGCTGCTGACCGATCCGGTCGATGCGTTCTGGACCTCCGCATCGCTCGATTTCGGCGGCAAGCCACTGAAATCCCTGAGCCAGGGCGATATCGATTTCGCCCTGATCCCGCTCTTGGATGACAAGGCCGAGGACAAGAAGGACGAAGCCGGCGCGGATGAGGCCACGACGATCGCGCTGATCAAGGATGCGCTCGGCGAGCGCGTCTCCGACGTGCGCGCCTCGCAGCGGCTGACCTCGAGCGCGTCATGCCTGGTCGCCGGCGGCGGCGCGCACGACCGCATGCTCGAACGGTTGCTGGCGATGCAGAACAAGGCGCCCACGACCAAGCCGATCCTCGAGATCAACCTGCGCCATCCACTGGTCGCGGCGATTGCCGGCGACAAGGATGCCGCGAAGGACCTGTCGTTCCTGTTGCTGGAACAGGCGCAGATCCTCGACGGCGAGTTGCCGGAGGACCCGGCCGCCTTTGCCAACCGGCTCAATCAACTGGTGCTGCGGGGGATCGCCAAGGGGTAGGACGATCTGCCGCGCCAACCGATTTCAGGATCGGCCGTATCTGCTAGGAAGTTGGACCTCCAACCCGGATCGCCATGACGACGTCTGACGGCACCGACATTTTCTATGGCTCGATCCCGGTCTTTCGCGGCTTCGGCAGCCTGATGGACCCGGCGATGTATGCGCCATTGCCGGACGACTGGACGGTCGGCGTCGCCGACATCGTGGAATCGACCAAGGCGATCGCCAACCAGCGCTACAAGGCGGTCAACATGGCCGGCGCCGCGGTCATTGCGGCCGTCACCAATGCGCTCGACGGCCGCGAATTTCCGTTCGTGTTCGGCGGCGATGGCGCCAGCTTTGCGGTGGCGCCCGCCGACTTCGCGCGCGCCCGCGAGGCGCTGGCGGCGACCGCGGCATGGGTCAGCCAGGATCTCGATCTGGTGATGCGGGTGGCACTGGTGCCGGTGAAGGACATCCGCGCGCAGGGCCTTGATATCAAGGTCGCCCGCTTCGGCCCATCGGCCAATCTGTCCTATGCGATGTTTTCCGGCGGCGGCTTGGGCTGGGCCGATGCCGCGATGAAGCGTGGCGAATTTGCCGTGCCGGCGGCGGAGCCGGGCACGCAGCCCGATCTAAGTGGATTGTCGTGCCGGTTCGAGGAAATTCCCTCCTCGCGTGGGCTCATTCTTTCCGTGCTGGTGGTGCCCACCAAGGGCGCCGATCCGCATCGCTTCCGCAAGGTGATCGAGGACATCATCCGCCTGGTCGAACGGTCGCCGGATGCCGGGCGGCCGGTGCCGCCGGGCGGGCCGCCGCTGCGCTGGCCGCCGGCCGGCGTGGAATATGAAGCGCGCGCCGCACGGGGCGGGCCGCTGTTGAAGCGGCGCACCGTGGTGCTGGCGGTGACGCTGTGGGCCTATGTCGTGATGCGCTTCGGCATCAAGGTCGGTAATTTCGTGCCGAAGAACTACGTGCAGCAGGTGGTGGAGAATTCCGACTTCCGCAAATATGACGACGGCTTGCGGATGATCCTCGACTGCACCGTGGAATTGGAGCGCGAGCTTGCGGCGCTTCTGGCCAGCGCAGCGTCGGAGCGGATCGTGCGCTATGGCCTGCACGGGCAGGATGCCGCGATGATGACCTGCTTTACGCCTTCGGTAATGCGCAGCGATCACGTCCACTTCATCGACGGCGCCCGCGGCGGCTATGCCTCGGCCGCGACCGCGCTGAAGGCGATGGCGGCGTAGGTGGAATTCGCGGCTCGTTATGGGTACTCTCTCTGCCGCTCGAATATGCGGCGGCACCCCCACCCCAGCCCTCCCCCGCAAGCGGGAGAGGGAGTCTAGTAGCCGTTGCTTGGAAAGAGTGTCTGCCGCCGCAGAGAAAGTGCATTCCCTCTCCCGCTCTTGCGGGGGAGGGTTAGGGTGGGGGCTCGCGCCGCATCGGCAGTATCAGCGAGTAACTTAAAGCCGCCTCAGCGTCCCACCCGCGTCCAGTTCTCGCCGCCGCAGATTGCGCCGACGCAGCCTTCGACGCGCAGCGTGTCCGGACCCGCCACCGCGACGCTGCTCGCATAGGTGCCGCCGTCGTCGGCGTTGTAGATCTGGCCCGACCATTTGTTGGCCGCGGTGGGCTGCATGCCGCTGAACAGCGGCAGCCCAATCATCGGCCGCTTTTTCAGCGCCGGATTCGGATTCTTGTCATCGACCTGCTGCTTGCCGGTGGCGGGATCGACCGGCTCCTTCAACCCGACGATCGTGCCGCAGATGCCGCCACCACATTTGCTGACCTTCACCCGCGCGTCGCCGGCCTGGGTCTGCCAGACGCCGGTAGGATCGCCGGCGCCTTGCGCGAAGGCCGATGGTGCGGTCAGCAACGCTGCTGAGATCGCGATGATGTAAGCCGTTCTGCAAGCCATGAATGATTCCTTTGAAAAGCAGGCCTGCATAGCAACAAATCAGATTTGTGCAACGTCGGATTGAGCACAACTTTTCGTGGAGTGCTCACTTCCCCCAGCGCGTGAGACGAACCGAAAGTGCGGTCGTGAGGCCGAACACCACCATAGCGCCGCCGACCAGCGCAAACAGCGTCCAGGCGGGCGCACCCGACGAGGCCAGCCACCAGCCGCCGACCGCGACCAGCACCAGACGCAGCGTCCCGGCCAGCACCGGCCCGCCGACCCTGGCGGCGCCTTGTGAGGAGAAGTAGAGGCACACGCCGAGGCCGAAAAAGCCGAATCCCGGGCCGGCCCAGCCGAAATAGGAACTGGCTGCCGCGGTCACGCCGGGATCGCTGGTGAACAGCGAAACCCATAGCATCGGCTTGACCGCGACGATCAGGCCGACGAATCCAACGGTGAGGCCGGCTGCGGCGGCTGCCGTCCATGCCACCCTTCGTGCGCGCGCCACAAGCCCTGCGCCCATCGCCATGCCGATCATCGGGACCGAGGCGACGCCGAACGCAAAGGTGATCGGGATCAGCAAAAACTCCAGCCGCGACCCCATGCCATAGCCGGCCAGCGTCTCGGTGCCGAAGCCGGCGAGAATCTTGGTGAAGATCAGGATGGTCAGCACGCTCTGCAGCGGCGACAGGCACGCGATCGCGCCGACCTTGAGAATGTCGACGAACATGTCGCGCTGGAAGGTGAAGGACCTGACACGCAGGGTCAGCCGGCTGCGGCCGCTGAGGAGATACCACGCCAGAAAGACGGCGCCGAGCGTGAAGGCCGCGAGCTGGCCGGCGGCGACGCCGCGCATGCCGAATTGCGGCAGGCCGAACAGCCCAAGGCCCAGCGCGCCGCCGACCGCGACCTGGACGAAGGCGATGCCGATCAGCGTGACCGACGGAACGCGCATGTCGCCGGTGCCGCGTACCACGGAGGCCAGCGTGTTGACCAGCCAGATCGCGATCGCGCCGGAAAACAGCACGTGCGAATACTGCATGGCCTGTTCGAGCACGCCGCCGTGTCCGCCGAGCAGCGAATAAAAGTCGCGGCCGAACGCCAGCATCGTCACCGTGAAGAACAGCCCGGCGCAGGCGCCGATCATCGCCGCATGGAGCGCCAGCGTCGCCGCGCGGTCGCGATCGCCCGCGCCGAGCGCGCGGCTGATGGCGGAGGTAACGCCGCCGCCCATCGCGCCCGCCGACATCATCTGCGTCAGCATCGCGAAGGGAAACACCAGCGCGATGCCGGCCAGCGGCTCAGTGCCGAGCCGGCCGATATAGGAAGTTTCGGCGACCGCCACCAGTGTCGTGCCGGCCATCGCGATCGCAGTGGGAAGCGCGAGCTTCAACAGCGTCGGCAGGATCGGCGAGGTGAGAAGCGCATTGGCCGGCGCGGGCGGAACGGCGGCGACGGGTCGCATGTCGAGGGAGGCGTCAATGGTCATGCGTCACCGGTCATCCAAATCCAATAGATTACGGATGACATACTATCCGGCTGATGTGGCGCAAGCCACCCTGCGCCGCTGCAGGGGTCACCATGGCAGGCCGCATAGGTCGATTATTCCATCGCGCGGCTTGCGCGTGAAATCGAACACGTATGGCGCCATCGCTTCGAAGCGAATTCTTCCCTCCGGCTGCTCGGCATAGACCTCGCCCTTGAACGCATGCCAGCCACGCGCTTCATAGAACGCTTCATTGTGCGGCTCGCAGAACAGCAGCGCGAACCGCACCGCTTCGTGATCGCGCAGCGTCCTGATCGCGGCGTTCAGCGCCAGCGAGGCATAGCCGCGCCCGCGGCAATCCGGCCGGGTCGAAACGCCGCCGATGCCCCCGATCTGAACCTTGCGCCCGTCCCAGGTCGCGGTACGGAAGTAAACGCCGACATGGCAGGCGAGCCCGGGCTGGGCGTCTTCCGGCGCGTCGATCAGCACGCGCAGATCGGCATGGGCCCATTTGACATGACCCCAGGGCAGTTTTTCGATCACCTCGCGCGGCCAGACCGCCTGCATCAGTGGCTCGGCCCGTTTCCATGAGGAATCCCCGTTCAGGACGTCGATCTCGATGCTCATTTCATCACCATGTCGCGCCAATGCTTGCGGCTGCCCTATCCGTCATACGCTGGACGCGGAGCGGTGTTACCGGAAGCCTTTCCCCGTTCTTGCCAAATTGCGGTGTTTGTGCGCAATGGAACCTTCTATAAGGGTTCCCGTTAGACCACGTTCTCCCATCAGTTCGGACATCACCCCATGACCTTCACGCTGCCCAATCTCCCCTATTCCCACGACGCCCTTGCACCCCACATGTCCAAGGAAACGCTGGAATACCACCACGAC
Source organism: Bradyrhizobium sp. WYCCWR15520 (assembly GCF_056174665.1). Taxonomy (NCBI): domain Bacteria; kingdom Pseudomonadati; phylum Pseudomonadota; class Alphaproteobacteria; order Hyphomicrobiales; family Nitrobacteraceae; genus Bradyrhizobium; species Bradyrhizobium sp. WYCCWR15520. The sequence continues at coordinate 27,605 of NZ_JBWBWM010000033.1, read as the reverse complement.
AAGCATCACCAAGCTTACGTGACCAACGGAAACAACGCGATCAAGGGGACAGAATTCGAAGGCAAGTCCCTGGAGGAGATCGTCAAGGGTTCGTTCGGCAAGAATCCGGCCGTGTTCAACAATGCCGGCCAGCACTACAACCACCTGCACTTCTGGAACTGGATGAAGCCGAATGGCGGCGGCAGCAAGCTGCCCGGCCGTCTGGAAAAGAAGATCACCGAGGATCTCGGCGGTCTCGAAAAGTTCAAGGCCGATTTCGCCGCCGCCGGCGTCGGTCAGTTCGGCTCCGGCTGGTGCTGGCTGTCGGTCAAGAACGGCAAGCTCGAAATCTCCAAGACCGCGAACGGCGAAAGTCCGCTGGTCCATGGCGCCACGCCGATCCTCGGCTGCGACGTCTGGGAGCACTCCTACTACATCGATTATCGCAACCGCCGTCCCGACTATCTGAAGGCGTTTTGCGATCATTTGATCAACTGGGACTATGTCGACGAGCTGTACGGCAAGGCCGGAGCGTAAGCCGATCAAAGCCGCTGACACCGTCATTGCGAACCAACGGGTCGCGTGAATGCGCGCCCGATGACAGGCTCCACGAAGCAATCCATCTATCCGTTATGCCGAGATATGGATTGCTTCGTCGCTTCACTCCCTTGCACAAACGCTTCGCGTTTGTCGCAGGCAATGACGGGGCTGCGATTCCTCAGGGGCGGTAGCTGCGGCTGCCGCCCTTTTTCGTTGGCACATATGCCGTCCGATCCTTGCGGCGACCACCGGCTTGCGGCACAAGCGGCAATGCCGGGTGACTTCGCTGACATGGGATAAAGCTGCGATGAGTTATCTGCTGGTCTTTGTCGGTGGCGGCCTTGGCGCCACGCTGCGCCATCTCATCAACGTCACCTGCGCCCGCTGCCTCGGTCCCGGATTTCCCTGGGGCACCTTTATCATCAACATATCAGGCTCGACCGTGATGGGGCTGATTGCGGGCTATCTCGCCTTCAAGGGCGAGGCCTCGCAGCCCTGGCGGCTGTTTTTGATGACCGGCATCCTCGGCGGCTACACCACGTTCTCGGCGTACTCGCTCGATGCGGCGCTGCTCTATGAGCGCGGCGAACTCACGCTGGCGGCGCTTTACGTGATCGGCTCCGTCGTGCTCTCGATCGCCGGGCTGTTCGCGGGCCTCGCGCTGGTGCGCCAGTTCAGCTGAACCAATAGCCCGTACGAACACGGGCCGCGTGACGTGCCCGCATGGGCATGCCTGAGAAGCGCATGGGTATCGTGCGAGCTTCCGTTTGCGTCGCCTCCATGGCGGGACTAAGCAGGGTGGACGAGCATCCCCCGCCCACAACGATCGCCTTGTCAGAACATCAGATAAAAGATCCGGCGCCTGCCGACGACGCCGAGCCAAAACCACGGCGTGCCCGCAAGCCGGTCGGCTGGTCGATGATCGTGATCGGCGCGCTGGTCGCGGTTTGCGCAGGCCTCGTCTGGCGGCGCGATGGCATCGACGGCGTGCTCAAGATACTCACCCACGATCTCTGGCTGTTCGGCGAAATCATGCCGCGCGTGCTGGCCGGCTGCCTGCTAGGTGCATTCATCGCGGAAATTCTGCCGCACGAAAAAGTCTCGCGCTCACTCGGGCCGGAATCGGGCTTGAAGGGCCTGCTAATCGGAACAGCGTTCGGCGCGATCCTGCCCGGCGGCCCCTTCACCGCCTATCCGGTGGCGGCGGCGTTGCTGACCGTCGGCGCCGATTTCGGCGCCACCATCGCGATGGTGGTGAGCTGGACGCTGATCGGCTACGGCCGCGCGGTCGCTTGGGAGTTGCCTATCCTCGGCACGGAATTCACGCTCTGGCGCGCGGTGATCTCGCTGCCGATCCCCGTGTTGGCCGGCGCGCTCGGCCGCTTCGTCTATGTGCGGATGTATCCGAAAAAGACGTCGGAGCCGCCGTCATGACGCTCTCCGCGCTGATCATCGACGTCACCCTGTGGGGCTCGGTCGCCGTTCTCGGCTTCATGGCCTGGCGGCGCGGCCGCGTCGTGCTGGTGTCGTCGGTGCGCGAAGGCTCGATGGATTTCATCAACATCGTGCCGCGCATCGCACTCGGCGTGATCGGCTCGGGCTACATCGCCGCCGTCATCCCGCCGGAAGTCATCACGGGCTGGCTCGGCCCCGACAGCGGCTGGTTTGGCGTCTTGACCGCTGTCATCGCGGGGGCGGCGACGCCGGGCGGCCCGGTGGTCGGCTTCTCGATCGGCGCAGTGGCGCTGAAGGTCGGCGGTGGCACGCCGCAGGTTATCGCCTATGTCGTCGCCTGGGCGCTGTTCGCCTTCCAGCGCATGATCCTCTGGGAAATCCCCTTCATGCCGGCCAGGTTCGTCTGGTTTCGCGCGGCGGTGTCGGTGCCGTTTCCGTTTCTCGCGGCAGCGATCGCGATGGTGATCGGGAAACCGTGAAGGCGGGTAAGCTCTGCGACAACCACCCTTAGGTGCAGTCGTACCGTGACGACGGATCGTTGTGGCGGAACCCCTACGATGCCCTCATCGTTAAGAATTCATGAAAGCCGTGGGCGCCGCATTTGTTGCCGTCTTCGTGTTGTGGGTCGTTGACGTCAACTTCAACGGCAGCCGTTACACCAACGTTGTCGTGCAGCTGATCCGGCCCGCGGCCTCATCAATTGGCATTCGGATTTAAGGTGGTCGCGAAGGCACTGGCCCAGCCGCGGTGATATCTTCAGTTGAGCTGCAGCGAACGTCGGCCGAACAACGTCGTTTTCGCAACGATCCAGATCCCGAGCAAGGCGAGCCACGCTGCGCACATCACCGCCAGCGGGTGAGACGGGATTCCTTTCGAGGGCCACAATTCCCAAAGCCAATACGCTTGAGCGAGTCCGGGCAGCAGGAGCGTATATAGACCAAGGTCCGGCGCATAGACTCCCGTAATGTTATAATATAACGTTTTCCCATGTCGCACGCCCATCCCCACGACCACGCCCATCACCACCACGGTCACGCCCATAGCCATGGCCCGGCAATGCCGCATCCGGCGCAGGCTGCGCCCTGGTCGATCCTGCGCATGACCGTCGTGGCCCGGCTCGCCGCGGCGCTCGCGGTCTCGGCCGCCCTGTGGGCCGTAGTGCTGCTGGCGATGAGGTGAAGCATGGCCGTGCAGATCAAATTCCGGAACGTCACGCTCGGCTATGACCGCCACCCGGCGGTGCACCACCTCAATGGCGAGGTCGCGCCGGGCGCGCTGCTGGCCGTGATCGGGCCGAACGGCGCCGGCAAGTCGACGCTGTTGCGCGGGCTCGCCGGAATTCTGAAACCGCTGTCGGGATCGATCGATCTCGGCGGTCTCGATATCAGGGACATCGCCTATCTGCCGCAGAGCGTCGACATCGATCGCAGCTTCCCGATCTCGGTGTTCGATTTCGTCGGCAGCGGCCTGTGGCGTTCGACCGGTCCATTCGGCGGCATCGGCAAGGCTGCGCGCGAAAAGATCCTGGCGGCGCTCGCCGCCGTCGGGCTCAACGGTTTTGAAAACCGCTCGATCGGCACGCTGTCGGGCGGGCAGATGCAACGCATGCTGTTTGCGCGGGTGCTCCTGCAGGATGCCCGACTGATCGTTCTGGACGAGCCGTTCAACGCCATCGACGCCAAGACATCGGCGGACCTGATCGCGCTGGTCGGGCGCTGGCACGGCGAGGGGCGCACCGTGCTGGCGGCGCTGCACGATCTGGAGATGGTACGAAGCCACTTCCCCGAAACGCTGCTGCTGGCGCGCGGGCCGGTCGCGTGGGGGCCGACCGCCGACGCGCTGACACCGGAAAACCTGCTCGTGGCGATGAAGATGTGCGAAGCCTTCGATGACAGCGCCGCGGCTTGCGCCGCCGATATGCCGTCGCGAGCGGCCTGATGGTGTACGACGCGCTGTTCGCGCCCTTCCTCGAATTCGAATTCATGCGCCGCGCGCTCGCCGCCGTGACCGCGCTGGCGCTTGGCGCGGCCCCGATCGGCGTGTTCCTGATGCTGCGGCGGATGAGCCTCGTCGGCGACGCGATGGCGCACGCGATCCTGCCGGGTGCTGCGATCGGCTTCTTGGTTTCCGGCCTCAATCTGTTCGCGATGACGACCGGCGGATTGATTGCGGGCTTTACGGTGGCGCTGCTCGCCGGCCTTGTCGCGCGCAACACCGAGCTGAAGGAAGACGCTTCGCTTGCGACCTTCTACCTGGTGTCGTTGGCGCTCGGCGTCACCATCGTCTCCATCAAGGGCACCAATATCGACCTGTTGCACGTGCTGTTCGGCAACATCCTCGCAATGGACGACCAGACACTGCTCGTCATCGGCTTCAACGCCACCATTACGCTTTTGGTGATGGCGGTGATCTATCGTCCCCTGGTGATCGAATGCGTTGATCCGGTGTTTTTGCGCACCGTCAGCCGCGCCGGCGCGCCCGCGCATCTCGCCTTCCTGGCGCTGGTCGTGATCAATCTCGTTAACGGCTTTCACGCGCTCGGCACGCTGCTCGGCGTCGGCCTGATGATCCTGCCTGCGGGGATCGCGCGCTTCTGGTCGCGCGACATCACCGGCATGATCTGCATCGCGGTCGCCAGCGCCATCGTCTCCGGCTATGCCGGGCTGGTGCTGTCGTTCCAGACCAAGATTCCCTCAGGCCCCGCGATCATCCTGGTCGCCGCGATGCTCTATGTGGTCTCGCTGTTGTTCGGCCCTGTCAGCGGCCTGGTCCGGCAGCTGTTCCCCGGCCGGCATCTCGAGGCATAGTCATGATCCGGCTCTGGCTCATCGCTCTCGCCTTGATCGCGGCTATTGGCCCGACCCGCGCCGCGGATCGTCTCAACGTCGTCGCCAGTTTTTCGATCCTCGGCGATCTCGTCCGCAATGTCGGCGGCGATCGTGTCGCCGTCACGACGCTGGTCGGGCCCGATGGCGACGCGCATGTCTATGTGCCGACGCCGGCGGACGCCAAGAAGATGGCCGATGCCAAGCTCGTCTTCGTCAACGGCCTTGGGTTCGAGGGCTGGTTGTCGCGGCTGGTGAAGTCCGCCGGTGGCAAGGCGGCCATTGTGACCGCGACGACGGGCGTCACGCCGCTCAAGCTCGGCTCCAACGCCGATCCGCACGCCTGGCAGTCCGTTGCCAATGCGAAGATCTATGTCGCCAATATCCGCGACGCGCTGGTGGCCGCCGATTCCGCCGGCGCCGAAACCTTCAAATCCAACGCCAGTGCCTATCTGGCGCAACTCGACGCGCTTGATCGCGAGGTGCGCGAGGCGGTGGCGAGAATTCCGGAAGACCGTCGCAAGGTGATCTCGACCCATAATGCCTTTGGCTATTTTGCGAGCGCCTATGGCATCGAATTCATCGCGCCGCTCGGCGTCTCGACCGAATCCGAGGCCAGCGCCCGCGACGTCGCGCGGATCATCACCCAGATCCGGTCCGCCAAAATACCGGCAGTTTTTATGGAAAATATCACCGACCCCCGCCTGATGGGCCGGATCTCCGCCGAGACCGGCGCCAGGGTCGGCGGAACGCTCTATTCCGACAGTCTGACGGGCGAAAAGGGCGATTCTCCCACTTACATTGCGATGGTCAGGCACAATATAAAGGCCCTGACCGGCGCGCTGAGCCCATAGGGCAGGGGCCTCCCTGCTGCTCGCGCGCGCTACAATTCCGTTCCGGAGCTATTATGTCTGAATTGTCGTCCCAAAAAATTCCAGTGACCGTGCTGACTGGCTATCTCGGCGCCGGCAAGACCACGCTGCTCAACCGCATCCTGTCGGAAAACCACGGCAAGAAATACGCCGTCATCGTCAACGAATTCGGCGAGATCGGCATCGACAACGACCTCATCATCGGCGCCGATGAGGAAGTGTTCGAGATGAACAATGGCTGCGTCTGCTGCACCGTGCGCGGCGACCTCGTCCGCATCATGGACGGCTTGATGAAGCGCAAGGGCAAGTTCGATGCCATCATCGTCGAGACCACGGGCCTCGCCGATCCCGCGCCGGTAGCGCAGACCTTCTTCGTCGACGAGGATGTGCAGAAGAACGCAAGGCTCGACGCGGTCGTCACTGTCGCCGATGCGAAGTGGCTTAGCGACCGCCTGAAGGATGCGCCGGAAGCCAAGAACCAGATCGCGTTCGCTGACGTCATCGTGCTGAACAAGACCGACCTCGTCTCCAAGCCGGAGCTGGCCGAAGTCGAAGCCCGGATTCGCGGTATCAATCCGTATGCAAAGCTGCACCGCACCGAGCGCTGCAAGGTGGCGCTGGCGGATGTGCTCGAGCGCGGCGCGTTCGATCTCGATCGCATCCTGGAAATCGAGCCGGAATTCCTCGATGCCGGCGACGGTCACGACCATGACCACGATCATCACCACGGTCATGACCACCATCACCACGATCACAGCCACAGCCATGGCGGGTTGAAGCATTACCACGACGAGGACATGCAATCGCTGTCGCTGCGGTCGGACAAGCCGCTCGACCCGACGTTATTCATGCCTTGGCTGCAGAACCTTGTCGCCACCGAGGGGCAGAAGATTTTGCGCTCGAAAGGCATCCTCGCCTTCACCGACGATGACGACCGCTACGTCTTTCAGGGCGTGCACATGATGCTGGAAGGCGATCATCAGCGGAAGTGGAAGGAAGGCGAGCCGCGCGAAAGCCGCGTCGTCTTCATCGGCCGCGAATTGCCTGAAAAGGCGATCCGCGACGGTTTTGAAAGCTGTATCGTCACGTGATGACACAGTTTGATCCGGGCGAAAGGCCCTCCATCGCTTCCATCACCGACCAGGTGCGGCGGGTCGCTATCGGCGTGACCGCAACCGCGGTGCATTTCCTCGGCGACACCGCGGTGTTCGTCGGCGCCGAGGAAAACGCGGCGATGGTCAATGAGGCGGGCGAAGTTTCGAAAGTCGCTATCCATGGCGGCGCCATCCTCTGCGCCGCGTCCGACGGCAAGCGAATCGTCACCGGTGGTGACGACGGCAAGGTCGTTGCCTTGAACGCAAAGGGCGAGACGTCGGTGCTGGCGACCGACGCCAAGCGTCGCTGGATCGACAATGTCGCGCTGCATCCCGATGGTGCGGTGGCGTGGTCGGCCGGCAAGACGGCATTCGTCCGCAGCGGCAAGGGCGAGGAGAAAGCCTTCGATGCGCCCTCGACCGTCGGCGGACTGGCCTTCGCGCCGAAGGGCCTGCGCGTAGCGATCGCCCATTACAACGGCGTGACGCTGTGGTTTCCCAACATGGCGGCAAAGCCGGAATTTCTGGAATGGGCCGGCTCGCATCTGGCCGTGACCTTCAGCCCCGACAACAAATTCCTCGTCACTGCCATGCATGAGCCGGCGCTGCATGGCTGGCGGCTCGCGGACAGCAGGCACATGCGGATGAGCGGCTATCCCGGCCGCGTCCGCTCAATGTCGTGGAGCGCCGGCGGCAAGGGGCTCGCCACGTCCGGCGCCGATACCGTGATCATCTGGCCGTTCACCAGCAAGGACGGTCCGATGGGCAAGGAGCCCGCGATGCTGGCACCGCTGCAGGCGCGTGTCTCCATGGTCGCCTGTCATCCGAAGCAGGACATCATGGCGGCGGGCTATAGCGACGGCACCGTGCTGATCATTCGGCTGGAGGACGGCGCGGAGATTCTGGTGCGTCGTAATGGCAGCGAAGCGGTCTCGGCGCTGGCCTGGAACGCCAAGGGCACGCTGCTGGCGTTCGGTACTGAGGATGGCGACGCCGGGATGCTGGAATTTTAATCGATCCGTCGTACTCAGCCGTTATGTGGGGGCATGCGGTTTCTAACGACCTTCCAGATTCACGATTTCATCGACACGCTGGTCAGCCTGACCACGGCGTTCGTGCTCGGCACCTTGATCGGTGCGGAACGGCAATACAGGCAGCGCACTGCGGGCTTGCGAACCAACGTGCTTGTCGCCGTTGGCGCGGCGGCCTTCGTCGACCTCGCCATGCACCTGACCGGTGCTGACGGTGCGGTGCGCGTGGTTGCCTATGTGGTGTCGGGGATCGGCTTCCTCGGCGCCGGCGTCATCATGAAGCAGGGCATGGACGTGCGCGGCCTCAACACCGCGGCGACGCTGTGGGCGTCGGCCGCGGTCGGATCCTGCGCCGGCGCGGACCTGGTCGTGCAGGCGGTGGTGCTCACCGTCTTCGTGATCGCCGGCAATACGTTGCTGCGTCCCCTCGTGAACGCGATTAACCGTATTCCGCTAAACGAGCAGTCGTCGGAAGCAACCTATTATTTCAAGCTCGCGGTCACGCCTGAAGCGCTGCCGGATATGCGCGACCGCCTGGTGGAGAGGCTGGAAGCCGCCAAATATCCGGTGGCCGATGTCAATGTGGTCGAACTCGGCGACGATCTCCTCGAGATCGTGGCGACGCTGGTCAGCACCGCGGTCAATCCCAACGAACTCAATCCCGTTGTGGTCGACCTGCAGCACCAACCTGGCGTGAGGCACGCCACCTGGGAAGTGAGTACGACGGATTAGTTCCGCGCTTTAGCGCTGTTCCACCGCAGGCGTTCCGCGGAACCAGGCTTCGCCATGATCGTTGACGTCGCGAACAGTTTCGTGGGGTTGAATGACATGCCTGCCGATGACCGCCAACGCGAATACCGACGGGAAATGCTGCTCGCGTCCACGCTGATCGCGGCCGGGCTGGCCGTCTCGGCACTTGCGCTGACCGCGCTGAGCGCCCGCGATCCCCAGCAGATTGCGCAGGCGACGCCGCCCACGCAATCGACGCCAGGCGCGGAAACCAAGCCGACCGGGCCGCCACCCGAGCCACCCACGACCGGCCAACGTCCCTCGGACGTTCCGCCGCAGCCGGCGCGCCCCGATCCGGATGCGCAGAAGTCGGGCGCTCAGCCCGCGCTGCCGCCCGCGCCGGCGGAGAAGGTTGCGCCGCCGATCCGCGAGAAATGATCCCACTTCCGTTGCACTGATTGTGCAATCGCGAAATCGTGGGCCGCCGAGCTTCGGCTGCGCTTGCTGACGCATTCCTGTGCAGCCATGGGACCCATCCGCGTATCAATTGGCAGGAGGGGCGCAGGCACAGCCTCCGAACGCCTTGTGTTGATCCCCAACAAGCGGTTAGGCTTGCTGCAATAACAGCCGGCAGGCCTGATAACAGCCGGCACGCCAGGGAGTGACGCATGCGTGAGTTAACGCCTGATACGATCACGGACGCCGTGCTCGACCAGATGGCGACAACGCCGGACCCACGCCTCAAGACGATCATGGCGTCGGCAGTCAAGCACCTCCATGCCTTCGCGCGCGAGGTCAATCTGACCCCCGCGGAGTGGATCAAGGGCATCGAATTCATGACCGCCGCCGGCAAGATGTGTTCGCCGGAACGGCAGGAATTCATCCTGCTGTCCGATACGCTCGGTCTCTCCGCGCTCGTCAACGGCCTGCACGACGCAACCGCCCTGGAAGAAGCCACCCATACCAGCCTGCTTGGCCCATTTTACCGCGAGGCCACGCCGACCCTCGCGGCAGGCAGCTCGATCGCCAAGAATCCGAAGCCCGGCAGTGAATGCGTGCTGTATGGCCGCGTCACCGATGCTACGGGCAAACCGGTCGGCAACGCCACCGTCTCGATCTGGCAGACCGGCGCCGACGGTCTCTACGATATCCAGGCCAGCGCGACCTCGGTCGATTACCGCGGTGTGTTCAGCACCGACGCGGACGGAATCTACGTGCTGCGCACCGTCAAGCCGCTCGGCTATTCGATCCCGATGGATGGACCCGTCGGCACCATGGTCAAGGCGCAGGCGCGGCATGGCATGCGGCCGGCGCATATTCATTTCCTGGTCGGCGCCGCGGGCTATCGCGAGCTCGTCACCGCGCTCTATCTGCGCGACGATCCCCATCTCGCCGATGACGTCGTGTTCGGCTCGTCGGGCGATCTCGCCGTCGATGTGGTCGCCAACGATCCGGATTGCCCGATCAAGAACATGCCAAGCATCCGCTTCGACATGCGCCTGTCGCGCGAGAGCGAGGCCGACAAGACCAGCGGGCGCGTCGGCGCCGATCCGTCGGCAATCATGAAAAAGGCCAAAAGCGAACCCGCCCCGGCGGGCGCCGGCTAGTACGACCTGGCACGATCCACTTCACCGCAGCCGGGCGAAGATCCGGCGGAAGCAGAACGACAACGGCACATAAGGGGGAATTAATGAAACGCAGAACATTCCTGGGCGGCGCCATGGCTGTCGCCGTGGTTGGACACGGTTCGGGCGCGTTGGCGCAGCAACCGCCGATCAAGATCGGCATGTCGATGCCGCAGACCGGCGGTCTCGCCGGTGGCGGCAAGGCGTCGCTGCTCGGTATCGAGATCTGGCGCGACGACATCAATGCGAAAGGCGGTCTGCTCGGCCGCAAGGTCGAACTCGTTGTCTATGACGACAAGTCGAGCGCCTCGGAGACACCGGCGATCTACGCCAAGCTGGTCGACGTCGATAAGGTCGATCTGTTGTTCGCCCCCTATGCGACGGTGCCGACCGCCCCGATCATGCCGTTCGTCAAGCAGCGCGGCCTGTTGCTGATGGGCAATTTCTCGTTCCAGGTGAACAGCAAGGTCGGCCACGACATGTGGTTCAACAATGCGCCCTGGGGGCCGGCGGATAGCTGGGCGGCCTCGTTCCTCGATCTGGCGCAGAAGGCCGGCGGCAAGAACATGGCGCTGCTGACGGCGGACCAGGAATTCGCGCAGAACCTCGCACTCACCGCGCGGGATGTCGCCAAGAAGCGAAATCTCCCCGTGGTCTTCGACCAGGTCTATCCGCCGAACACCGTGGAATTCGCCTCCATCATCCGCGCGCTCAAGGCCGCCAAGCCCGACATCGTCTATGTCGCGTCCTATCCGCCTGACTCCGCGGGCATCCTGCGCGCCGTGAACGAAATCGGGATCGGCGACGACGTCAAGATTTTCGGCGGCGGCATGGTCGGCCTGCAGTTTGCCGCCGTGATGTCGAACCTCGGCTCGCTGCTCAACGGCGTCGTGAACTACAATACGTGGCTGCCGGAAAAGAGCATGTATTTCGACGGCACCAAGGAATTTTTCGACAAGTACACAAAGCGTGCCATCGAGGCCAAGGTCGATCCGCTCGGCTATTATCTGGCGCCGTTCGGCTACGCGATGGGCGAGATGATCGCGGCGGCGGTCAATTCCACCAAATCGCTCGACCAGAAGGGTATCGCCAAATATTTGCGCGAGAATGAGCACAAGACCATCGTCGGCCCGATTGCTTTCGCGGCGGATGGCGAGCGCAAGGAAACCGCGACGCTGCAGGCGCAATTCCGGGGCGTGAAGGACAAGGACATCGAACAGTTCCGGTCCTCCGGCAAGCAGGTAATCCTGTTCCCCGACAAGCTGAAGACGGGTGATCTCATCAGTCCCTTCGAGGCGGCACGTAAGTAGGCCTCGTGGCTTTTCCGGCTCGGAGCCAAGGGGGGATCTGAATTGTTTTCGATGGACCTGCTGCTTGGCGCAGTGGTGCTCGGGGTGCTGCTCGGCTGCTTCTATGCAGCCGTCAGCGTCGGGCTGTCGGTCTCGTTCGGACTGCTCGACGTTCCCCATGTCGCGCATCCGGCCTTTCTGGTGCTCGCGTCCTATGGCGTGTACCAGCTCAATGACAGCTACGACATCGACCCGTTGCTGGCGGGCCTTGCCATCACGCCGCTATTCTTCCTGTTCGGCCTGCTGGCCTATCGCATCTATTACGAGACCTTCGAGCGGCGCGGCAGCGACGCCGGCGTCCGCGGCATCGCGTTTTTCTTCGGCATCGCCTTCATCATCGAGGTCCTGATCATCCTGCAATTCGGCGTCGACCAGCGCTCGGTCTCGGCGACCTATATCGGCAAATCCTGGCGGTTCGGCGAGTTTCGGATACCGATCCGGCAGTTGGTCGCGTTCGCGGTGGCGCTGGCGCTGACGGTGCTGCTTGCGGTCTATCTGTCGAAAACCTTCATGGGCCGTGCGATCCGAGCGGTCGCGCAGGACGAAGAGGCATTGCGGCTGATGGGCGCCAACCCGGTCCGCATCAAGCAGTTTGCCTTCGGCATCGCCACCGCCGTGCTCGGGATCGCCGGCGCGCTCCTGATCATCGTGGCGCCGGTCGAACCGACGCTTGATCGCGCCTATATCGGGCGCACCTTCTGCGTCGTCGTGATGGCCGGGCTCGGCAGTATCAGCGGCACGCTGATCGCCGCCATCATCCTCGGTGTCGCCGAGTCGATCGTGCTGACGATGTTCGGCGCCTCCTGGGCGCCGGCGATCTCGTTCGCCATGCTGCTCGGCGTGCTCGCCGTCCGCCCGCAAGGTCTGCTCGGCCGATGAACAAGCGCAGCCACAGCATCATATTCTGGGCCGGCGTGGCCGTCTTCCTCGTCGCCGTGCTGTCGATGACCCAGATCGTCCGCAACGAATATCCGTTTTTCGCCGGCTACGTCATCCTGCAGTTCATCGCGCTGGCGGTGGCCTGGAGTATCCTCGGCGGCTATGCCGGCTACGTCAATTTCGGAACCAACGCTTTTTTCGGCGTCGGCGTCTATACGGCGGTCGCGCTGTTCAAGGCGACCGGGGCGCCGCTCGTGGTGCAGATCGCCGTTGCCGCCATCGTCGGCATGCTGCTCGGCTTTGGCGTCGGCCTCCTCACTTTGCGGATGCGCGGCATCTTCTTCTCGATCGCGACGATCGCGCTTGCCATCATCATCGAGACCTTTGTGATGAATTGGCGGTTTGTCGGCGGCGCGGCCGGCATCCAGATCCAGCGGCCGCCGGTGATGGCGCCGTTCGACTCTTACGTGAAGATGCTGTTCTTCGTGCAGGCGATTCTGGTGGTGATTGCCGTCGGGATCGCGCGCTACATCCAGAATTCCCGGATGGGGCGCGGGCTGCAGGCGCTTCGGGATGATGAACTCGCCGCCGAATGCACGGGTGTGCCGACATTGAAGCTCAAGCTGGTGGCCTGCATGATCTCGGGCGCGCTGATGTCGGCCGTTGGAGCGCCGGCAGCAATGTACCTGCAGTACGCCGACCCATCCTCCGCATTCAATCTCACTTATTCCGTCTCGGCGCTTGCCATGTCGCTGATCGGCGGCACCGCGCACTGGATCGGCCCGGTGCTCGGCGCCATCCTGCTCGGCTCAACGCAGCAGTTCCTTGCGGTGACCATATCGTCAGAAATCAATGTGTTGGTGCTCGGCATCATGCTGGTGCTGTTCGTGGTCGGCGCGCCCAAGGGTATCATTGGGCTGCTGCGGCCGCGCTATCGTCTGCGCGCGGGAGGCAAGCAATGACTACGGCTGCCGCACCCGACGCGCCGTTGCTGCAGGTGGGAACGCTGACCAAGACCTTTGGCGGCTTCACCGCGCTCGACAATATCAGCGTCGACATCCGGAAGGGCGAACGGTTCGGCCTGATCGGCCCGAACGGCTCAGGCAAGACCACGCTGATCAACTGCATCTCCGGCGCGCTGAAACCGCAGGTCGGCAGCGTGGTGTTCTGCGGCGAGGACATCACGCAATTGCCGCCGCATCTACGTGCACGCCGCGGCATCGCCCGCAGCTTCCAGATCCCGCGTCCCTTCAAGAGCATGACGGTGCTCGAAAACCTCATGGTCGGGCTCGACTTCGCCGCCGCCGGTTCAGTCGCGGCGGAGGAAGAGATCGCGATGTCGATCCTGACGCGGATGGGGCTCGCCTCGAAGGCCGGCGCCTCCAGCGACACGCTGAGCCAGGTCGAACTGCGCAAGATGGAGCTTGCCCGCGCCATGGCGGTGCGGCCGAAGCTTCTGATTTCCGACGAGGCGATGGCGGGGCTCTCATCTTCCGAAGTCGACGAAGTGCTCGATCTCCTGATCAGCCTCGGCGAGGAAGACATCACCATCATCATGATCGAGCACATCATGCAGGCGGTGATGCGGTTTTCGGAGCGGGTGATGTGCCTCGACGCCGGAAAGATCATCGCGCTCGGTGCGCCCGCCGAGGTGATGGCCAACAAGCGGGTGCAGGAGGCCTATCTTGGCACTTAGCCTTGCCATCGAAGGTCTCGATGCCGGCTACGGCGCCGTCAAGGCGCTGCGCGGCGTCACGCTGCATGTCGAGGCCGGCGAGACCGTGGCCCTGCTCGGCACCAACGGCAACGGCAAGAGCACGTTGATGAAATGCGTCATGGGCCTGGTCCGTCCGGACAGCGGCCGGTTGGCGCTTACGATCGACGGCGTGGCGCATGATCTGACAAGACTGTCGCCCGAGGCGATCGTCGATCTCGGCGTGGCGCTGGTGCCGGAAGGACGGCGGCTGTTTCCCAAGCTGACGGTGACGGAAAACCTGATGCTCGGCGCGTTCCGCAAGGCCGCGCGCTCGACGATCGACGGCAATCTCGCGCTCGTGTTCGACACCTTTCCGGTGCTGAAGGAGCGGCGCAGCCAGCTCGCCGGTACCATGTCCGGCGGCCAGCAGCAGATGCTGGCGATCGCGCGGGCGCTGATGTCATCGCCGCGGCTGCTTCTGATCGACGAGCCTTCGGTCGGGCTGTCGCCGCTATTGGTGTCCCAGACCATTTCCAAGATCGGCGAGCTGAAGCAGCGTGTCGGCCTGACCGTGCTGATGGCGGAACAGAATTTCAACCAGGCGATCCGGATCGCCGATCGCGGCTACATCATCGTCCACGGCGAGATCGCGGTCGCCGCGCAGTCGGTTGACGAGCTGAAGGCCAACGACATCGTCAAGCGGCTCTATCTCGGCGGCGTCGTCTGACTGTTATGACGGCATCGTGACGTTCTGCCGCTTCTTCAGCCTCGCTAGCTGCCATCATCTGCCCCATAATCTCATTGCGTCAGTTCAGATGACAAATGGGGCAGGCCATGAAGATCGATGACGTCAGGCGAACCGCCTATTCGATGCCGCTGACCAACCCGTCGTTTCCGCGGGGGCCGTACCGCTTCTTCAACCGAGAATTTTTCGTCATCACCTATCGCACCGACCCCGAGGCGCTCGCCGCTGTCGTGCCCGAGCCGCTCGAAGTCGCGGAGGCCGTCGTCAAATACGAATTCATCCGCATGCCTGATTCAACCGGCTTCGGTGATTACACCGAGACCGGCCAGGTCATTCCGGTCCGCTTCAAGGGCGAAGAGGGCATCTACGTTCATTCGATGTACCTGGACGACGAGGGACCGATCGCCGGCGGCCGCGAACTCTGGGGATTTCCAAAGAAACTGGCGAAGCCGAAAATCGCCGTCGAGAGCGATGTGCTGGTCGGCACGCTGCATTACGGCTCGGTGCTGTGCGTCTCCGCCACCATGGGCTACAAGCATCGCGCGGTCGATCACGACGCGGTGCTGAAAGGGATGAAGGCGCCGAACTTCATGCTCAAGATCATCCCGCATGTCGACGGTAGCCCACGGATTTGCGAGCTGGTGCGCTATTATCTCGAAGACATCACGCTGAAAGAGGCATGGACTGGCCCGGCGGCGCTCGGCCTGTTCCCACATGCGCTCGCCGACGTCGCCCGGCTCCCGGTGCACGAAGTGGTCTCCGCGCTGCATTTCAAGGCCGACCTGACGCTTGGCCTGGGAACGGTGGCGTTCGACTACATGGCAAGGTAAGGGGCGAGCGGCTTACCTGGCGATCACTGCGCGCCCCTCAGCGTGCAGGCGGTTGAGCAGGTCGTCACAACGCCGCGCTCGCAGGCGATGCACACCGCGACGCACTGCTTCTTGTCCTTGGGATTGTACTGGCTGTAGAGCTTGCGCGCGCAATTGTCGATCGAGCCCGTCACCTCGGCATAGCTGTTGCTCTCAGGCGTGCACGCGGCCAAGGCCGCGGCCGACAGGATGATGGCAATGATGACGCGCATGTTGGTTGCTCCAACCGGAGCCGCCGCGCGGATAAAGCGGCGACGGCCATGGGCCCTCGCAGGAATTCACCCTTCAGGATGGCGCGATCGAGTTAATCGAGGGTTACGGGGAACTGCAGTTCCCGTGGGTAGTTCTACGCCGGGCGAGGCGATGTGCGCTGCAGCGGGAACTGCAGCGCGCAGGTCGCGGTGTCACCGCACCAGCACGTTCCTGAATTGCCAGGGGTCCGACGTGTCGATGTCTTCCGGGAACAGGCCCGGACGGTCGGTGAGCGGCGTCCAGTCGGTGTAGAAACCCTTCACCGGGCCGAGATACGGCATCTGGATTTCCAGCAGACGATCGAAATCCATTTCGTCGGCTTCGACGATGCCTTCGTTCGGGTTTTCCAGCGCCCACACCATGCCGCCGAGCACGGCGGAGGTCACCTGCAGGCCGGTGGCGTTCTGATAGGGCGCGAGCTTGCGGGTCTCTTCGATGGAGAGCTGCGAGCCGTACCAGTAGGCATTGTTGTCATGGCCGAACAGCAGCACGCCGAGTTCGTCGATGCCATCGACGATTTCGTTCTCATCGAGGATGTGGTGCTTTTCCTGCATCTTCGCGGCGCGGCCGAACATTTCATGCAGCGACAGCACGGCATCGTCAGCCGGATGATAGGCATAGTGGCAGGTCGGCCGATAGATCGCCGTGCCCGATGCGTCACGCACCGTGAAGTAATCGGAGATCGAGATCGACTCATTGTGGGTGACGAGGAAGCCATACTGCGCGCCGCGGGTCGGGCACCAGGTGCGCACGCGCGTGTTGGCGCCGGGCTGCATCAGATAGATGGCGGCGCCGCAGCCGGCTTCGTGGGTACGCGCATTTTCGGGCATCCATTTTTCATGGGTGCCCCAACCGAGTTCGGACGGCTGTACGCCTTCCGACAGGAAACCTTCCACCGACCAGGTGTTGACGAAGACATCAGGCTCTTTCGGCGACTTCGAACGCTGGGTGTCGCGTTCGGCGATGTGGATGCCCTTGACGCCAGCCTGCCGCATCAAGTCAGCCCATTCGGCTTTGGTCTTCGGCCTGGGGGCATTGAGCTTCAGATCAGCGGCGACATTGAGCAGCGCCTGCTTGACGAAAAAGGAGACCATGCCGGGATTGGCGCCACAGCAGGAGACGGCCGTCGTCGAGCCCGCGGGACGCGCCTTCTTGGCGGCCAGCGTCACTTCGCGAAGGGCGTAGTTGGAGCGTGCTTCCGGGCCCTTCGACGAATCGAAATAGAAGCCGAGCCAGGGCTCGTTGACGGTGTCGATATAGAGAGCGCCGAGTTCGTTGCAGAGCTCCATGATGTCGGTAGAGCCGGTATCGACCGAGAGATTGACGCAAAAACCCTGGCCGCCGCCTTCGGTGAGCAGCGGGGTCAGCACCTCGCGATAATTGTCCCTGGTCAGGCCCTTCTGGATGAAGCGTACATTGTGCTTTTCGCAAAGTGCCTTGCGGCCCTCGTCCTTGGGATCGAGCACGGTGAAGCGCGACTTGTCGTAATCGAGATGCCGCTCGATCAACGGCAGCGTGCCTTTGCCGATGGAGCCGAAGCCGACCATGACAATGGGGCCGGTAATCTTCGCGTAGATCTGCGAGGCGGGGCTCATGGGATGGTTTCTCCGGAACGTGCTGGTAGACAAATGGTGAGGGGTGGATCAGGCGGTGCGGCGCTTCGCGGTGACTTCGATCTCGATCTTCATCTCGGGCTTGTAGAGCCCCGCGACGACCAGAAGCGTGGTGGCCGGACGTATCTCGCCAAACACTTCGCCGCAGACTGCGAAGAAAGGGTCCGCATCCGCGAGGTCAGTGATGTAGTAGGTCGCGCGGACGATATCGGCCATCGCGAAGCCGCCTTCCTTCAGCGCAGCTTCGATGTTCCTAAAGCAGTTGCGCGCCTGGTTTGTGACATCGACCGGGATGACCATGGTCGTGTAGTCATAGCCGGTGGTGCCGGCGACGAAGGCGAAATCGCCGTCGATGACGGCGCGGCTGTAGCCGGCGGTCTTCTCGAAAGGCGAGCCGGTGGAAATCAGACGACGGGGCATCGGAACCTCGATCTTGGGAACGGTCCGGGGCGGGATGGGCGCGGTTTAAGGGCTTTTCCCCAGCCTGCGCAACCCCTCGCGGGGCTAGCGGGACGGCTGGGTGATGTCGGAGGCCGGCGGCGTAGGCCCGCCCCAGCGGCGCACCAGGATGTCCCTGACGATCATGATCGTGATCATGACCAGCAGGGCCATCGTGATAGCGCCGCGCGAGCGTGGGCGCGCATCTCGGGCAAGGCTCGCAGCCATGGCCTTCAGGCCGCGCGCGGCACGAGCAGGGCCTTCGCCTTCCGGCCGCGGACTGCCTTCGTTTTCGGCAGCGGCGCGCCGGTGGCGGTAATCATGCCCCAGGCGCCGTCGAGCGCGCCGTCGCAAAACTCCAGGCCGAGCAGCCGGTCGCGCTCGAACGCGCCTGGCAGCGACAGCTCGCCGGTCTTCGCGGCCGAGAAGCCGAAGCGGGCGTAATAGGGCGCGTCGCCCAGCAGGATTACCGCGCGATGGCCACGCGCCTTCGCCGCCGCGAGCGCGTGGTCCATCAGCGCAGCCCCGACGCCGAGCTGGCGGGAGGAACCCTCCACCGCCAGCGGGCCGAGCATGAGCGCCGGGATGCCCCCGGCGCTGACGTGCCACAACCGAACGGTCCCGACCAGCCGGCCCTCCGCCACGGCCGACAGGCTGAGGCCTTCGGCGGGCGCGCGTCCGTCGCGCAGGCGCTGGCAGGAGCGCGTATGGCGGGTGTCGCCAAAGCAGGCATCCAGCAGCGCTTCACGCGCGGCGACGTCCGAGGTTCGCTCCGCACGGATCGCGAACGGAGCAGCCTTGGGGTTAAGGGCGATCTTGGTCTTCCGCAAAGCAGTCATGGCACGTCAGTCCCCGCTCGCAACGGCAAGGCTGCCGCGCAAAGCGTTGTCAAAAATTCGCAAATGACGGGGAGGGAGCCGGCGCACCGGCTCCCGTTATTCAAGCCTCAAACGAGGCCGATCAGATGTGGTAGGTCCGCAGCGGCGGGATGCCGTTGAACGCCACCGACGAGTAGGTCGACGTATAGGCCCCGGTGCCTTCGATCAGCAGCTTGTCGCCGATCTCGAGCGTCACCGGAAGCGGATACGGCATCTTCTCGTACAGCACGTCGGCGCTATCGCAGGTCGGACCTGCGAGCACGCACGGCGTCATGTCCGCGCCGTCATGCGGCGTGCGGATGGCGTAACGGATCGACTCGTCCATCGTCTCGGCGAGACCGCCGAACTTGCCGATGTCGAGATACACCCAGCGCACCTCGTCCTCGTCGCTCTTCTTGGAGATCAGAACGACTTCGGTCTCGATGATCCCGGCATTTCCGACCATGCCGCGGCCCGGCTCGATGATCGTCTCTGGGATCTGGTTGCCGAAATGCTTGCGCAGCGCACGGAAGATCGACCGGCCGTATTGCAGGACCGGAGGAACATCCTTGAGGTACCTGGTCGGGAAGCCGCCGCCCATGTTGACCATGGACAGGCTGATCCCGCGCTCTGCGCAGTCCCGGAACACCGTCGAGGCCATCGCCAGCGCGCGGTCCCACGCCTTCACCTTGCGCTGCTGCGAGCCGACATGGAACGAGATGCCGCACGGCTCCAGGCCCAGACGCTTGGCGAGGTCGAGCACCTCGACCGCCATCTCCGGGTCGCAGCCGAACTTGCGCGACAGCGGCCACTCGGCGCCGGCGCAGTCATAGAGGATGCGGCAGAACACCTTGGCGCCGGGGGCGGCGCGGGCGATCTTCTCGACCTCGGCGGCGCAGTCGACCGCGAACAGGCGAATGCCGAGCGCGAAGGCGCGCGCGATGTCACGCTCCTTTTTGATCGTATTGCCATAGGAGATGCGGTCCGGCGTCGCACCCGCGGCCAGCGCCATTTCGATCTCGGCGACGGTTGCGGTGTCGAAGCAGGAGCCCAGGGAGGCGAGCAGCGACAGCACCTCGGGCGCAGGATTCGCCTTCACCGCGTAGAACACGCGGCTGTCCGGCAGCGCCTTCGCAAAGGTCTGGTAGTTGTCGCGCACGACTTCGAGGTCGACAACGAGGCACGGCTCGGTGTCCTGGCCCTCGCTGCGGCGGTTGCGCAGGAATTCCTGAATACGTTCGGTCATGGCACTCTCCCAAACGGCCCAGCGACGGGCGCGTTCAAACAGTTCTCGGACCTGAGCGCTTGGCCTTGCCGCACGATGGAGACGCGACAAAGCCTCGAACTCGAGGACCGAATTGTGCTGCCGTGGATTGGTTGGGAGATTTCCCGCCCGCTCACCTGGCAATGAAGGACAAGCCTTTTCAGTAGCCCGCGCCGGCGGTGGAGTGCCGGTAGAGACCAAAAAAGCCCGATCCGTCGTTGCTTTAAGTCGCGTCCCCCGTTGAGAGCGGAGTACGCCGGTTCGCCTCCGGCTGCCAGTCACGGTTGCAAGGAGTGGTGAGACCTTCAACGGCATCCCTGGAGAGAGATGCTGGCCGCCTGTTAAGCGACCCTCGGTTCTTCCATCCCTTGGCGGCTGTCCGGCCTCTTGTCCGGATACCTACCGACTGACACACGACCACAGGCACGTGCGAAATTGGGCAAGGCTGGAAATAAGTCTTTTGAATCGGCTTCGCAACAATTTTTTTAGGGTGGGGACAAATTTCGCGCGCGTGTGATTACGAAAGCGTTCGCGGTGTGCGCCGCTGACGACAAACATGAATGGACGTTAAGATTTCTCGCCAGGCGTTGAGCGCTGTAACGCCTGTGCCGCAGCGGTTTCTTGAATGCGCGTCAGCCGCGCCTGAAGAACGGCTCGATGCGTTGCGCGGCGCGGATGAACGCCACCATGATCAGCACGCCGATACCGAACAGCACAGCCTGCAGGATGTGCGCTGAGGTGTCGTTGAGGCCGAACAGGATCGCGAGCGCCCAGCCGCCGGCAAACGCCGCGCCGAACACTTCCGCGCCGATCAGGATCGCCGCCGAGATGACGGTGATGACGCTCGGCCAGACGATCTGGCGGGAGGATGTGGAAGCGGGCTGTGGGCTCATGGAAAAAGGTCCTGTTCAGGGGGCGCAATCTCTCCGAAAAGGCCCCATCTATCAAGCGTAAAAGGCCCAAAAATGCCTCATCGCGTGATATAGATTGCCGCATCTTCTGGAGCGTTTTCGAGCGAAATCGGTACCGGTTTGCGTCAAGAAAACGAGGCAAAAACGGGAATTGTGATGTCAGAAACCCTGCATACGGCGGCCCCCTCGGAAGCTGGCGAAAACCCGCTGCTCCGGCCGTGGCAGACGCCGTTCGAGACGCCGCCCTTTGCCGAAATCGAGCCGGAGCACTTCCTGCCCGCCTTCGAGCAGGCCTTTGCCGACCATGCCGCCGAGATCGCGGCGATCACCCATGATCCGTCGGCGCCGGACTTCGCCAACACCATCACGGCGCTGGAACGCTCGGGCAAGCTGCTCTCCAAGGTCGCAGCCGTGTTCTACGACCTGGTCTCGGCGCACTCCAATCCGGCGATCCTGGAGATCGACAAGGAAGTCTCCTTGCGGATGGCGCGGCACTGGAACCCGATCATGATGAACGCGGTGCTGTTCGGCCGCATCGCGCTCTTGCATGAGAACCGCGCCACGCTCGGCCTGACCGGCGAGCAGAACCGGCTCCTGGAGCGCACCTACACCAATTTCTACCGCGCCGGCGCCGGTCTCGACGAGGCCGCCAAGAAGCGCCGGGCCGAGATCAACGAGCGGCTGGCCCAGCTCGGCACCTCTTTCAGCCACCATTTGCTCGGCGACGAGCAGGACTGGTTCATGGAGCTCGGCGAGGACGACCGCGGCGGCCTTCCCGAAGCCTTCGTCGCCGCGGCCAAGGCGGCGGCCGAAGAGCGGGGCATGGCGGGCAAGGCGATCGTCACGCTGTCACGTTCGTCGGTCGAGCCGTTCCTGAAGAGCTCCTCCCGCCGCGACCTGCGCGAGAAGGTCTACAAGGCCTTCACCGCCCGTGGCGACAACGGTAACGCCAACGACAACAACGCCACCATCGTGGAGATCCTGGAGCTCCGCGAGGAGGCCGCCAAGCTCATGGGCTTTCCGACCTACGCCGCCTACCGGCTGGAGGATTCCATGGCCAAGACGCCGGACGCCGTCCGCGGCCTGCTGGAGCGGGTCTGGCAACCGGCCCGGGCGCGCGCGCTCGCCGACCGCGACGCGCTGCAGGCGCTGATCGCGGAGGAGGGCGGCAACTTCGCCCTCGCGCCGTGGGACTGGCGCTACTACGCCGAAATCCTGCGGCAGCGGAAAGCCGATTTCGACGACGCCGCCATCAAGCCCTACCTGGTGCTCGACCACATGATCGAGGCCGCCTTCGACTGCGCCACCCGCCTGTTCGGGATCACCTTTGCCGAGCGCAAGGACATCCCGGTCTGGCATCCGGACGTCCGGGTCTGGGAAGTCAAGGACGCCGACGGCAAGCACAAGGCGCTGTTCTATGGCGACTACTTCGCCCGGCCCTCAAAGCGCTCCGGCGCCTGGATGACCTCGCTGCGCGACCAGCAGAAGCTCGACGGCGAGATCGCCCCCTTGATCATCAACGTCTGCAACTTCTCCAAGGGCTCGGACGGCCAGCCGTCGCTGCTGTCGCCCGACGACGCGCGCACCCTGTTCCACGAGTTCGGCCACGGCCTGCACGGCATGCTGTCCAACGTGACCTATCCCTCGCTGTCGGGCACGTCAGTGTTTACCGACTTCGTCGAGCTGCCCTCGCAGCTCTATGAGCACTGGCAGGAGCAGCCGCAGGTGCTGCGGCAGTTCGCCAAACACTATCAGTCCGGCGAGCCACTGCCGGACGACCTGCTGCAGCGTTTCCTCGCCGCGCGAAAATTCAACCAGGGCTTTGCCACCGTGGAGTTCGTCTCCTCGGCGCTGATCGACCTCGAATTCCACACCCAGCCGGCCGCGGCCAGCCGCGACGTCGCGGCCTTCGAGAAGGCCGAGTTGGAGAAGATCGGCATGCCCGCGGAAATCGCGCTGCGGCACCGGCCCACGCAATTCGGCCATATCTTCTCCGGCGATCACTATGCGTCCGGCTATTACAGCTACATGTGGTCGGAGGTGATGGACGCCGACGCATTCGGCGCCTTCGAGGAAGCCGGCGACATCTTCGATCCCGCCACCGCCAAGCGCCTGCACGACGACATCTATTCGTCGGGCGGCTCGCGCAACCCCGAGGACGCCTATGTCGCGTTCCGCGGCCGCGAGCCGGAGGCGGATGCCCTGTTGCGCCGGCGCGGACTGCTCGAAACAACGCCGGCGGCCTGATTGGCCGGCGTCGCCTCCACGAGTCGTCCCTGCCTTGTGCGCAATTGCGCACTTGGCGCAGGGACCCATAACCCCTGGTGTTCGTTGTGAAGGAAAAGCCTTTGCCACACTGTCAAACAGAGAAGACACGGCGTATGGGTTCCCGCGCCTTGTGCGCAAATCGCGCACGAGGCAGGGGCGACGTGTTGCGTGTAGTGTTCGGTTTGTTGGGCGCGATCGTCGCGTTGTCGCTCGGCACGGTCGCGGCCGAGGCCCATCCCCATGTCTGGATCACCGCCAAAAGCGAGGTGGTCTACGCGCCCGACGGCGCGATGACGGGCGTGCGCCACGCCTGGACTTTTGACGACATGTTCTCGACCTACGCGCTGCAGGGCATCGAGACCAAGACCAAGGGCGTCTACACCCGCGAGGAACTGGCGCCGCTGGCGCAGACCAATGTCGAGTCGCTGAAGGATTTCGCCTACTTCACCTTCGCCAAGGGCGACGGCAAGAAGGAGAAGTTCAACGAGCCTGTCGACTACTACCTCGAATACAAGGACAGCGCGTTGACGCTGCATTTCCTGCTGCCGCTGAAGGCGCCGGTGACGCCAAAGCAGCTGGCGCTGGAGGTGTTCGATCCCTCTTATTTCATCGACTTCAAGTTCGACGACAAGGACCCCATCAAACTGGTTGGCGCGCCGGCCGCCTGTCAGATGAAATTCCAGCGGCCGACCGACGAGACCGCGAACACCCAGCGGCTGAACGAGCAGAACTTCATGAACGGCGACAATTCCAATTACGGGGCGATGTTCGCCAACAAGATCACGGTGAACTGCCCGTGAAGTCGTTGCTTGCAAGGTTCGCACGGGGCGAGACAACCAGAGTCCTGGCGATCACGGCCGCGGCGCTCGCGGCCGTTGTGGTGTTCGACGCCGCCTGGCACGCGCTGATGGCGCAGAATCCGTTCGGCGGACCGCGGCCCGCGGCCGAGCCGCAGGTCGGCGGCGTGATCGGATGGATTTTGGCCAAGCAGTCCGAATTCTATCGCGAGATGTCCGCCACGATACGCGCGGCGAAATCGGACGGCAGCGCGGTCTGGACGCTGCTCGGGATCTCGTTTGCGTATGGGATTTTCCACGCCGCCGGCCCCGGCCACGGCAAGGCGGTGATCTCGTCCTATCTCGTTGCCAACGAGGAGACCGCACGGCGCGGCATCGTGCTGTCGTTCGCCTCGGCGTTCCTGCAGGCGCTGGTCGCGGTGGCGATCGTGGCCGTGTTCGCCTGGCTGCTTTCCTCCACCGCCAAGACGATGTGCTCCGCGGAAAAGGCGATCGAGATTGTCAGCTACGGCCTGATCGCCGCCTTAGGTGCCCGGCTGGTCTGGACCAAGGGCGGCGGTTTTATGCGCGCGCTCCAGGCGAAGCCGGCCCCGGCGATGGCGGTGGCCACGGCCGGTCATCACGATCACCATGATCACGGGCATGCGCATCATCATCATGACCATGCCCATCATCATCACGACCATGGGCATGACCACGGCCACGCCCATGTTCATGACGAGCATTGCGGCCATTCGCACGGGCCGACCCCGGATCAGCTCGCCGGCCCCGGCGGCTGGCGGCGCGGCCTTGGGACGATCTTTGCGGTGGGCATGCGGCCGTGCTCGGGCGCCATTCTGGTGCTGGTGTTCTCGCTGGCGCAGGGCCTGTTTTTAGCCGGCATCGCCGCCACCTTCGTGATGGGGCTCGGGACTGCGATCACGGTGGCGACCATTGCGATCATCGCCGTATCCGCCAAGGGTCTCGCCCGCCGGCTCAGCGCCGGCCGCGAGGGCGGCGGCGCGCTGATCATGCGCGGCATCGAATTCGGCGCCGCCGGCCTGGTGCTGCTGTTCGGCCTCGGCCTGTTGTTCGGCTACCTCGCCGCCGAACGCGCGACGTGTTTGTGACCGGTAGCCCGGATGAACGAAGCGACATCCGGGGCCCGCCCCGCTACGATGCGCGTCGCGAGGAAGTAGAATGGAGCATTCAGGTAGATACTTAGAAGATCTACGAGTCGCGGGTGGCATTGCAAGGCGGATGACGTTTGACCTTGTAATAGCTCTTGATTTCTACGATGGGCCGGAGAGTGGATTCGCTTTTCATTCCTCGGGCGAAGGGCTAAGATTTTCGGTGGTCGCAGAGTCAAAGGTTCGGTTGTTCAGGGCCTTTACCTTTACCCTGCTTTGCGGAAATTGGGCGGAGATGATCGAGAAAGTGATCGACACTTCGCTTCCATCTGCGACTAATCGGATGGTCTTTGCTTCTGAAACTGATGACGGAATATCAGCACTGGTTGCTTCAGTGCGCGAGGCGAAAGAGCAGTCTTGCTACATTGGAGTTGGAGGTGCCTATCTCGACAGTCTCGCAATAGCGGCTATTTCGAAGGCCGATTTGGACAATCTATTGGGTTCGAAGCATTGCGGAAACTATGCTGCAATTCACCGTTATATTAAGGCAGTGCGTCGGGGCGGATTAGTGACCCGTTCGTCGTAACTTAAAGCGCGAAGGCGGAAGCGCAATCTGCCATCTCGCTTGCATGGCGCCGGATTACGCTAATTCGCCGTCCAGCTTTATGAAACAGGTTCGGTGAGCTATGCAGGAGGAGGTCGAAAACGTCGCAGGAAACATAATGTCACGCGAGCAATTCTGGTTCTTCCACCCGTTCCGGGTACGCTATTCCGAAATCGACGGCCAGGGTGTCGTCTTCAACGCGCACTATTTGACCTATTTCGACACCACCATCACCGAATATTTTCGCGCGCTCGGTTATGATCAATACGCCGATGCCAAGGAGAGCGGCGTCGATTTCCACGTCGTGAAATCCGTCATCGAATACAAGGCGCCCGTTCGGTTCGACTGGGAGCTCGACGTCGGCGCGCGCGTGGCGCGGATCGGCAATTCGAGCCTGAGCTTCGAACTCGCGATCTTCCTCAAAGGCGGCAATGAGGCGCTGGTGACCGGCGAGATCGTCTGGGTCAACACCGACCAGAAGACGCATCGCCCGGTCCCGATATCGAAGGAGATCAGGGATTTGATCGCGACGCG
This sequence comes from Bradyrhizobium sp. WYCCWR15520, assembly GCF_056174665.1. Taxonomy (NCBI): domain Bacteria; kingdom Pseudomonadati; phylum Pseudomonadota; class Alphaproteobacteria; order Hyphomicrobiales; family Nitrobacteraceae; genus Bradyrhizobium; species Bradyrhizobium sp. WYCCWR15520. Next base: position 1,270 of record NZ_JBWBWM010000033.1, on the reverse strand, counting down.
GGAGCGGCATTTGGTGGCGTGAGATTTGCGTCGTATGAGCGCGACTATATCCACGTCATTGCGAGTGCAGCGAAGCGAGGAAGGCACGAAGCTGATCAGCACCCGGACCCACACTCGATGAAGCCTATCGGCTCTGGGCGATCAAGCAGCAAGCAAAGCCCGCCGACCTGCTTGACGAGTAGTGCTATCGACCGTCGCGCGCGGGGTCAGCGCAGCAACGCACCGCGATGTACCCGAACAACTATAATCTCGGCGAGCGGCTCAGGCTGTCTGTCGAATAGAACTTATGCCTGAAGAACAGATCCAGCTTCACGGGTTCGCCAGTATCTCGCCAGAACAGTCTTTGACCGAGGCTGGCCGCTACCGCGAGGCGATGGTGGCCGCCGATTAGAGTATGATCATCCGTTGCTTTGGCGATGACCTCGCCGGCTTCGTCAACGATGGTTTTCATGCGCCGCCTCCAATGCAACGCGCCGGTCAGCGCAGCCGCGAAGGTACGTAAGCTATCTAACCTCGTGCCGGCTACGGCGTTCCAATTCGACATGCCACGTCGAATGTCCTTGTGTACGATGTGGTGCATAATTCGGCGCGAGGTGATGATCTTCATCCCGAGCGGTCGCGCAGTCCCGGCTCGCGGGGGGCACTTCCAAAGGATCCGGACCCTGCCCTTGGCAACGTGCCCGATGGCCCCTTGCAAGGGTTCCTTCACCTTGATCCAGGGAACACCCGAACAGGCTATAGCCGGGGCTCGCTTCGCGTTTAAAGATCAGACCGCTGCTGGGGGCCAAACGGAGATATCCGATGGGTGTGGCAGGCTTGCGCTTCGCGCATGTGAAGAGAACTCTCCGCGTCCGGGCGGTCCTTGTCGGGCTGCTGCAAGAGCTGCCGTTTATCTGCCCGGTGGTGGTTGCAGTCGGCTCGATGGTCATGATCGTAATCGAACTCTTCAAAGACTTGCCGCAGTGAGGCGATCCGACCCCAAGGCACGCGCTCAACATCTACCGAATTATCTCGATGTGAATGGTGCCAGCCGTAAGGTGGGCAAACGCGATAGCGCCGTGCCTACCATTCCATCACCGATCGAGCCTCTTGATGGTGGGCACGCGGAGCCTCTCATCGGGCGCGCATTCGCCCGATCCGTTGGCTTTGCCCACCCTTCTGTAACGGGCCTCGATTAGTCAATCCCTTTGCGTTGTCCGCCCGCCGGGGTCTTGCTTCTGTACGGGGTCGGCGCAGGGCCGCCACCTGATGGGGTTGGAAGAGGATAGGT
>NZ_JBWBWM010000032.1:0-98065 GCF_056174665.1 Bradyrhizobium sp. WYCCWR15520 | reverse complement strand
GCTTGCAAAGCCGACAGACCGGTGAACGGGCGGGGTCAAGGCCGCAGCCGCCGTAGGCGGGGGCGCGCCAGCGCCAGCCTTGAGGCCGGCCGATCACCGGGCTACTTCCAGCACAGTTGCTCTGATTTCGATGAGGGCGAACGAGTTGCAAACCTCGGGCAAACTTGTCGCGAGATCGCGAAACCATATCCACGTCATTGCGAGCGCAGCGAAGCAATCCATTATCACCTCATACGCAGAAGGATGCATTGCTTCGCTGCGCTCGCAATGACGTGGATGGAGCGCCGGGCTACGAGATGGCGACGAAATCCGTGCCTCTAATTCAAAACCCGCCGGTTATCCGGGCTATCGAGCGAGAACGTCGGCACGTCGATCTCGAACCGCTCGCCGCTTTCGCTGACCATCTGGTAGCGGCCGGTCATGAAGCCCGAGGCGGTCGGCAGCGGCACGCCGGAGGTGTATTCGAAGCGTTCGCCCGGCGCCAAAACAGGCTGCTCGCCGACCACGCCTTCGCCGCGGACTTCCTGCTTGCGGCCGGTGGCGTCGGTGATGATCCAGTGCCGGGTACGAAGCTGGACGGTCTCGGCGCCGGTGTTGGTGATGACGATGGTGTAGGACCAGAAATACTGGCCCTTGTCGACCGACGAGCGTTCGGGAAGGAAGTTCGGTTCGACAGTAACTTCGATCTGGCGGGTGACGGCGCGATACATGCGGACAAGCTTTCGGAAATCCTGTCTCGCATCATAGCCGGGAATGCCGGGGGAACCAATCTCCGCGCCGCCGGGTTGCCGCTTGCCTCATCGCGGTTTCAACATAGTTCCATTCTAGAGCGCAACCGCGCGCTGCCCGGCTCCGTATCTCCTGCTTGCGTATCTTGTGTGCAAGTTGCTGGCCGATATTATCTTTCCGGGACAGTGCACGCGTAGAAGCTCAACTGCCCAAACGGTGCCCGATGTCGTCCATTGCCGATCCTGTTGCCGGAACGCCGCTCAGCGATGCCAAGGCTAGCGAGGTAAAGGCTAGCGAGGTAAAGGCCGCCGCGCCGGCGATTGCGGTGCCGGTGGCCGGCGAGCGCGAATTGCGGCTGGATCTGTTTCGCGGCATGGCGCTGTGGCTGATCTTCATCGACCATCTGCCGGCCAACATCCTGACCTGGTTCACGATCCGCAATTACGGATTTTCCGACGCCACCGAAATCTTCATTTTCATCTCGGGCTACACCGCCGCCTTCGTCTACGGCCGCGCGATGCTCGAGGCCGGCTTCGTGGTGGCGACCGCGCGCATCATGCGGCGCGTCTGGCAGATCTACGTTGCCCATGTCTTCCTGTTCACGATCTTCCTCGCCGAAATATCCTACGTCGCCACCCGTTTCGAGAACCCGCTCTACAGCGAGGAAATGGGCATCATGGATTTCCTCAAGCAGCCGGATGTGACCATCATCCAGGCGCTGCTGCTGCGATTCCGTCCCGTCAACATGGACGTGCTGCCGCTCTACATCGTGCTGATGCTGTTCCTGCCGATTATCCTGTGGCTGATGAAGTGGCGGGCCGACATCGCGTTGGGGATGTCGGTGCTCTTGTACGCGCTGACCTGGCAGTTCGACTGGTACCTGACGGCCTATCCAAGCGGCTTCTGGATATTCAATCCGTTCTGCTGGCAGTTGCTGTTCGTGTTCGGCGCCTGGTGCGCGCTCGGCGGCGCCGCGCGGATGTCGCGGATCCTGTCGTCGCCGGTGACGATGTGGATCTGCATTGCCTATCTGCTGTTTGCGTTCTTCGTCACGCTGACCTGGCACATTCCGCAGCTCAGCTTCCTGATGCCGAAGCGGATCGAACAGTGGATGTATCCGATCACCAAGACCGACCTGGACGTCCTGCGGTTCGCCCATTTCCTGGCGCTGGCGGCGCTCACCGTGCGTTTCCTGCCCCGGAGTTGGTCGGGCCTCAAATCGCGCTGGCTGCGACCATTGATCCTCTGCGGCCAGCATTCGCTTGAGATATTCTGCCTTGGCGTCTTCCTGGCCTTTGCGGGGCATTTCGTGCTGGCCGAAGTTGGCGGGGGTGCCCTCATGCACGCCCTGATCAGCCTTGCCGGCATCCTCATCATGTGGGGCGTGGCGTGGGTGATTTCGTGGTACAAGCATTCGGCCGACAAGGGAGCGTCGAAAACGAAAAAGCCGGTCATCAATGCCGATATGGCGGGGGGAAGCGTATGAGGCCCCGTCCCGGAGCTGTGCTGGCCCTGACGCTGCTGGCGGGTCTGGCAGCCACGGCTTCCGCGCGTGCCCAGGATGCCGCCCCGCAGAGCTGTGAAGTTCCCGGCTATCTTCTCTCCACCGAGAGCACGCTTCCGAAGGTCGCCGAGGCCGTCAAGAACGCCCGGCCGCTGACCGTCCTGGTGGTCGGGAGCCGGTCGTCGACCATCCTGTCCTCCGAGGCCAGTGCCTATCCGGCCAAGCTGCAGGCGGCCCTGAAGGAGAAGCTACCCTCGATCCCGGTCAACCTCTCCGTAGAACTACAGAGCGGGAAGACCGCCGAGGAGGTAGACACCACCCTTGTTAAGCTGGTGGAAGCAAAAAGGCCTACTTTGGTCATCTGGCAGACCGGAACCGTCGATGCTATGCGATCCGTCGATCCCGACGACTTTCGCGGTGCTGTCGATGACGGCGTTGTTGCGCTGCAAAATGCGGGAACTGACGTGATTTTGGTCAATCTGCAATACAGCCCGCGGACGGAAACCATGATTTCCGCGCCGCCGTACCTAGATAATATGCGCGTGGTGGCGCAGCAGCACGGGGTTCCCCTGTTCGACCGCTTTGCCATCATGCGTCACTGGAACGACGCCGGAGATTTCGACCTGTTCAGTACTTTTCACGGGACCGACATGGCCAAACGGGTTCATGCCTGCCTTGGCCGCGCATTGTCGAAGTTTGTGCTCGATGCGGCCCGCCTCGACCAGGCGCAGCAGAATTAGGGAACTAGCGTTGATGAGTCGTCACTGCCCTTTTCGTTTGTCGATATTGCTGACTGTCTCCGCCGCGGGCCTGGCGCTGCTGACGCCTGCCTCGGTCTTGCCGATGCATGCCCAGACGGCCCCGCAACAGACCGCCCAGCAGGCGGCGCTGTCCGATAGCGTCCAAACTGAAAACAAGGCTGAGAGGAAGCCGGCCGAAACCACCGCGCCACAGGCCGCGCCGTCGGCGGCCGCCAATCCGGCGGCGCAGAAGGGCGTTACCGGCAAGGCGATCGACAAGGTGAAGGAGGTCGCGAAATCGGCCAGCGACATTTTTAACCGCGTTCCGTGCCTGCCGCCCAAGGGCGGCTCCAAATCGATGGGCTCGCTGCCGCGCGTCGCGAGCAAGCTCGTCGCCGGCCAGCCGGTGGTGATCGTGGCGTTCGGATCGTCGTCGACTGCGGGCTACGGCGCGACTTCGCCGGAATTCAACTATCCCAACCGGCTCGCCGCGCAATTGCGCCGGCAATATCCGACCGCGAACATCGCCGTCGTCAATGCCGGCAAGGGCGGCGAGGACGCGCCGGAAATGATGAAGCGGCTGGAGACCTCCGTTCTCGATATGCATCCGGATCTGGTGATCTGGCAGGTCGGCACCAACGCGGTGTTGCGTAATCTTGATCCCGCCGAGACGGCAAAACTCGTCGAGGAAGGCATCGGGCGCATTCAGGCCGCGGGCGCCGACGTCGTGCTGATCGATCCGCAATATTCGCCGCGCGTCAACGAGCACGCCGAGAGCGCCGGCAAGATGATGTCGCTGCTCAACAAGGTCGCCGAGCTGCGCAAGGTCGGCGTCTTCCCGCGCTTTGCGGTGATGAAGGACTGGCACGAAAAGCAGGCAATCCCGATCGAGAATTTCGTGATCGCCGACGGCCTGCACATGAGCGACTGGGGCTACGCCTGCTTCGCGCAACTGCTCGGCGACGACATCATCAAGTCGGTCGGCCAGATCAAGCTCGGCGTCGCCGTGCCGGCGGATGTGCGGGCCTATCGGCCGATGTGATGTTGGCGAATAGGAAGTAGCGAATAGCGAATGGTGAAGATGCTATTCGCCATTCGCCCGCTACGCCTTCTCCAGCGCCTGCGCAACATCCTCGATCAGATCGTCTGCATGCTCGAGGCCTGCCGAGAAGCGAATGAAGCCCTCGCTGATGCCGAGTTCGGCGCGCGCCTCGGGCGTGAGGCGCTGATGCGTCGTCGTCGCGGGATGGGTGACGAGGCTCTTGGCATCGCCGAGATTGTTGGAGATCTTCGCAAGCCTCAAGGCATTGAGGACGCGGAAGGCGGCCGCCTTGCCGCCCTTCACCTCGAAGCCGACCAGCGTCGAACCGCCGCGCATCTGCTTCTTCACCAGCTCCGCCTGCGGATGATCGGCGCGGCCGGGATAGATCAATCGCGAGATCTTCGGATGGCTTGCCAGCGTCTCGGCGAGCTTCGCCGCGTTGTCGGTCTGCGCGCGCACCCGCACGCCAAGCGTCTCCAGGCCCTTGAGCAGGACCCAGGCGTTGAACGGCGACAGCGACGGCCCGGTCTGGCGCATGAAGTTGTGCAGGTGCTCGGCGATGAAGGCTTCGGACGAGAGAATGATGCCGCCGAGGCAGCGGCCCTGGCCGTCGATGTGCTTGGTCGCGGAGTAGACCACGACGTCGGCGCCGAGCGACAGCGGGCTCTGCCAGATCGGGGTGGCGAACACGTTGTCGACGACCAGCCGGGCGCCGCCCCTGTGCGCGATCTCGGCAATCGAGGGAATATCGAGCACATCGAGCGTCGGATTGGTCGGACTCTCCAGGAAGAAGGTCTTGGTGTTAGGCCGCAATGCGCGCTGCCATTGGTCGAGATCGAGACCGTCGACCAGCGTCGTTTCGATACCGTAGCGCGGCAGGAGGTCCTGCACAACGTAAAGGCACGAGCCGAACAGGGCCTTCGAGGCGACCACGTGATCGCCGGCCCTGAGCGGCGCCAGGATCGCGGTCGTCACCGCGGCCATGCCGGTGGCGGTGGAGCGGGCGGCTTCCGCGCCCTCGAGCTCGATCATGCGGCGCTCGAACATCGAGATCGTGGGATTGGAATAGCGCGAATAGATAAAACCGGGATCCTCGCCCTTGAAGCGCGCCTCGCATTGCTCGGCGCTCTCGTAGACGTAACCCTGGGTGAGAAACAGCGCTTCCGACGTCTCGCCGAATTGCGAGCGCAGGGTGCCGCCATGGACGAGGCGGGTTTCGGGACGATAGCGCTTGGTAGAACCAACTTCAGACATGTGACCTCCGCCGTGACCACTGGAAAATGGTCACAAAAAACCGGCCTGGAAAAATTTCCCCAGGCCGGGATCACACGTGTCCCCGGCCTGTTTAGCGATTTATTTAACGTGGCTGCAAGCCGGCCGGCTCAAATCACCACGGGATAAGTCATGCTGATATTCGCTTGCGCCCTTTCAGTCAAGGCGGCCATCAGATAACCCCTAAAAGCCCATATTTGCGAGGTTTGGATGACATTTGGGCATCCGAAAGGGCCACCTCAGAGGACCGCGCCGTGTCGTTCACGCTACCGCCCGACGCCAACGGGATTCTGCCCGACCGCATGATCGCGGCGATGGCGGATGCGGGCCTGATCCTGCCGGCCTATCCCTTTGTCGAAAGCCAGATCCAGCCGGCGAGCCTCGACCTGCGCCTTGGCGACATCGCCTACCGGGTGCGGGCGAGCTTCCTGCCCGGTCCCGGCGCGACCGTTGCCGAGCGCATCGACGAATTGAAGTTGCATGAAATAAATCTCTCCGACGGCGCGGTATTGGAGACCAATTGCGTCTACATCGTCCCGCTGCTGGAAAGTCTCGCCTTGCCGCCCGAGATCGTGGCCGCCGCCAATCCGAAGAGCTCGACGGGGCGGCTCGACGTGTTCACGCGCGTGATTGCCGACGGCACCCGCCGCTTCGACATGATCGGCGCCGGCTATCACGGCCCGCTCTATGCCGAGATCAGCCCGAAGACGTTTCCGGTGCTGCTGCGCGAAGGCTCGCGGCTCAGCCAGGTGCGCTTCCGCACCGGTGACGCCATCCTTAATGCCGACGAACTCGATGCGCTGCATGACGCCGAACGGCTGGTCGACATCGACGACGCCGATCTGGCCAATGGCGTCGCACTCTCGGTTGATCTGTCCGGCAAGAATTCCGGCGGCTTCGTCGGCTACCGCGCCAAGCGCCACACCGGTGTCGTCGATGTCGACCGTCGCGGCGGCTATGGCGTCGACGAATTCTGGGAGCCGATCCCGGCGCGATCCGACGGCAGCCTCATCCTCGATCCCGGCGAGTTCTACATCCTGGCCTCCAAGGAGGCCGTGCAGGTGCCGCCGGATTACGCCGCCGAAATGGTGCCGTTCGATCCGCTGGTCGGCGAATTCCGCGTGCACTATGCGGGATTCTTCGATCCCGGCTTCGGCTATGCCGGCGCCGGCGGGCAGGGCGCGCGCGCCGTGCTCGAAGTGCGCTCGCGCGAGGTGCCGTTCATCCTCGAGCACGGCCAGATCGTCGGCCGCCTGGTCTATGAGAAGATGCTGTCGCGCCCCGACGCCATGTACGGCCAGCGCATCGGCTCGAACTATCAGGCGCAGGGGCTGAAGCTGAGCAAGCATTTCCGGGTGTAGCTCACCGTTCGCCGTCATTGCGAGGAGCGAAGGCGACGAAGCAATCCATCTATCCGTTACGCCGTGCGATGGGATTGCTTCCGCCTTGGCTAAAGCAGGGGCGGACACGTCGCTTCGCTAGCAATGACGGCGAAGCGCTACCGCGCCGCCGATTTCGCCGCCGGCGTCACGCGCCACACCGTGTTGCCGACATCGTCAGCCACCAGCAGCGCGCCCTGCTTGTCGAGCCGCACGCCGACGGGACGGCCCTGCGCTTCGCCGTTGTCGTTGAGGAAGCCGGTCAGCACGTCCTGCGGCGGACCCGATGGCTTGCCGTCCTTGAAGGGCACAAAGATCACCTTGTAGCCTGAGCGCGGCTTGCGATTCCACGAGCCGTGCTGGCCGATGAAGGCGCCGCCCTCCATATCCGGCGGAAACAGATTGCCGGTGTTGAACGCAAGCCCGAGCGACGCCGTATGCGCGCCGAGCGCATAATCGGGCGCCATCGCCTTCTGCACCAGGTCGGGCCGCCGCGGTTCGACGCGGGTATCGACGCGATCGCCAAAATAGCTGTACGGCCAGCCGTAGAACGCGCCGTCCTTCACCGAAGTCATGTAATCGGGCACCAGATCGTTGCCGAGCTCGTCGCGCTCGTTGACGACGACCCAGAGCTCGCCCGTCGTCGGATTCCATGCCGGACCATTGGGATTGCGCAGGCCCGACGCGAACACACGCCATTGGCCGCTGGCACGGTCGACCTCCAGCACCGCGGCGCGATCCTTCTCGGCCTCCATGCCGTTCTCGCCGATATTGCTGTTGGAGCCGACGGTTGCATAAAGCTTGCTGCCGTCGGCGCTCGCCGTCAGGTCCTTGGTCCAGTGATGATTGAGGGGGCCGGCCGGCAGGTCCGCCAGCTTGACGCCGGGCGCACTGATCTTGGTGTCCCCCTCGCGGTACGTGAATTTCACGATCGCGTCGGCATTGGCGACATAGAAATCCTCGCCGACCAGCACCATGCCGAACGGCGAATTCAGGTTGCTCAGAAACACGCTGCGGGTCTCGGCCACGCCGTCGCCATCGGCGTCGCGCAACAGCGTGATGCGGTTGGCACTCGGCACGCCCGCGCCCGCCCAGCTCTGCGCCAGTCCGTAGATGAAGCCCTTGATGCTGAAGCCGCTCTGCTTCGGCGGCGCGTTGCTCTCGGCGACCAGCACGTCGCCATTCGGCAGCGTGTAGACGGTGCGCGGGTGATCGAGCCCGGTGGCAAAGGCGGTGACCGTCATGCCATTGGCGGCGGTCGGCTTGGCGCCGTCCGGCCAGCGGTTGACCGAGGCGATCTCGACGGTCGGGATCCATGAATGTTCCGGCGCCGGCAGCGTCGGCGAAGGACCATAGGTCTGCGCCACCGTCGCTGTCTCCTTGGGATCGTTGCATGCGGCCAGCGGCAGCGCCAACGCGCTGACGCAGATGGCCAAAGGGATATGCTTGCGCATGGCGAGGTTCCCGGGATTATTGCCTTGACAATGCGGTGCCGGCTCGAACGTTCGTCGAGCCGGCATGAATTCCCTGTGAAGTGGCTGGCCGGCGGCGTGGCCCGCGCAGGTGGCGGACGTATGGCCCCGCCTGCAATCCCGCAGGGCCCCATTGCGCCCCGTGCACGCGGAATCGTCCTCTGCCATGCTAGGAAACAGCGCGCCGCGGCCACCAAAGACCGCGCGCGGGGAGCAGAAATGTCCGACCTCGGCGTCGCCGAAATTCCCGTGGACGAAAAGGAGCGTCCGCTGCCGCCGCCGGAGCCGCGGGCGAAGAACGCGCTGCTCGACGGGCCGATCCTGCGCACATTGTTGTGGCTTGCCTGGCCGAACGTGATCGCGCTCACCGCAGGCACCTGCGTCGTCATCGCCGAGACCTCCTATATCGGGCGCCTGGGCGTGGAATCGCTGGCGGCGATGGCGCTGGTGTTTCCGACCGTGATCCTGACGATGACGATGTCCGGCGGTGCGATGGGCGGCGGCGTGGCATCGGCGATCGCGCGTGCGCTCGGTGCCGGCGACCGCGATCGTGCCTCCGCCCTTGCTTCGCACGCGCTATTGATCGGCTTGTGCTTCGGTCTCGTCTTCATGCTGGGCATGCTGATCTTCGGGCCCGCGCTGCTCGAACTGCTCGGCGGCCGCGGCAACGTCCTGACGCAGGCGGTCGCCTATACGCAAATCTTCTTCGGCGGCGCCGTGGTGCCGTGGCTGATGAACACGATGTCGGGCATCTTGCGCGGCACCGGCAACATGAAGCTGCCGTCGGCCTTGATGCTCTCGTCGGCGGTTTGCCAGATCATTCTCGGCGGCACGCTGGGCTTGGGCCTCGGCCCGATCCCGCAATTCGGTATGCGCGGCGTCGCGGCCGGCTCGCTGATCGCCTACCTCATCAGCATTTCCGTGATGACATGGTATCTGTTCTCGGGCCGCGCGCGCGTCGTTCCGAAGATCCGGGGCCTTCGCATTCGCTGGCCGATGTTCATCGACATTTTGAAGGTAGGCGCCATTGCCTGCTTCTCGCCGCTCCAGTCGGTGCTCACCATCAGCATCTTCACCCACATGCTGGCGAGTTTCGGCACTGAGATCCTCGCCGGCTACGGCATCGGCGCGCGGCTCGAATTCATGCTGACCTCGATCGCATTCGCCGTCGGCATTGCCACGGTGCCGATGGTCGGCATGGCGATCGGGGCAGAGCGCATTGCGCGGGCCCGCAGGATTTGTTGGATCGCGGGGCTCGTGGCCTTCGTCTCGGTCGGCGCGGTCGCGAGCTTCATCGCTGCATTCCCCGACATCTGGGTAAATCTGTTCACCGATGATGCGAGCGTGCGAGCTGCCAGCCGGCAGTATTTGTCTACGGCGGCGCCGATGTATGCCTTCCTCGGCCTTGCCACGACGTGCTATTTTTCATCGCAAGGCGCGGCCAAGGTGATCGGCCCGGTGCTGGCGCAAACAGCGCGACTGCTGTTTATCCTCGCCGGCGGTTGGTGGTTGTTGGCGCATGACGGCACTGCGCAAAATTTCTTCGTGCTGGCGGCGTCGTCGATGGTGCTGCTCGGTGTGCTGTCGTGCCTCAGCGTGGTGTTAACGCGCTGGGGGCCGAAGCCGCAGCCTGCGCCCGCGGTTAGACCGGCGTTGCCGTAATACCCGTCATCGCGAGCGAAGCGACGAAGCAATCCATCTTCCGCGTGCGTGGAAGATGGATTGCTTCGCGGAGCCTGTCATCGGGCGCGCATTCGCGCGGCCCGTTGGCTCGCAATGACGGATGAAACTACCGCCGCGCGCGCCGCCGGCCATGACGGCCGCCGCCGACATTGGCCATGCGCATCAGTTGCGGGACCATGGTCATCAATTCGCCGCCGCCACTGCTGCCGAGCATGCCGATGAAATCGCCGCCGCCCAAGCCACCTGTAGTCATGCCGCCGAAATTCATGCCGCCCGTGCCGACGCCATAGTTTTCGGGCATGTAGCCGCCGGCCGGGATGCCGCCAAGACCGCCGCCACCTTCCATCATGCGGCTCATCATCGGGCCCATGGTCTGCATCATCGCGGCGAAGCGGCGCTTGCCCATCTTCGCTTTCATCATTTCCAGCATCGGCGCCATCTGCGTCATCATGTCCTGGCCGTTGCCACCACCGCCGCCGAAGCCGGCGAATTGGGCCTTGGCCGGCATCGATGTCAGGGTGAACAGCAACAGCAGCGTGGCTGCGTGGCAGACGACCTTGTCAGCTCCAGTCATGGCTCGACTCCTCATGCGCGGGCGGCCGCGGGCGCGGCGCCATTCGGACGCACACGCCGAGGCTAGGAGCGGGTCGTGAGCTGATCTGTGAGAAAGATCACCCTTTCCTGCGGCGGGCGGTGAACTTGGTGATGACACGCCATGTTGTGCCCGCATCCGCCGAGACTTCGCCGCACCACAGGAATGAATCGGCGGTGATGTCTGCAAAACTCCAGCGGGCCAGTTGGCCGTCCGGCCGTGTGCCCAACTGCACGATGTCGCGGCCTTCCGCGCGGCCGATCATCTGCAGGAAATTCCGCGTCACCGGGTCGGTCCACTGAATCCGCCAGGCGTCGATATCGGGATCGTAGACCCGCAGCGTGGTGCCGTACGAGTTGAAATTGGCCGAGGCATCGCCATGCCGCAGTTCGCCGCGTGGCGGCACGATCCACACATCCTGGATCGCGCGCCCCTCCAGCGCCCAGCCAAAATGCCATTCGCCGGCGCGGCGGCGCTCCGTGCCGTCTTCGGAAAATTGCCTGACATCGAGATCCCAGGAGCCGACGAAGCGGCCGTAGAGATCCATTTTGCCGGCGCGGTCGGCCGAGGGGCCGTCCGCGCCGAGCGCGTCGAGAAATGCGGATATCATGCCGCGCTGCGTCCCAATGCCTTCTGCATGGCGTTGAGGCCCAGATCCATCTGCGCGTCCATGTAGGGCGCGAACTCATTCGGCAGGACGTCGGCGATCCACACGAAGCGGGTGCGGCCGTCGCTTTCGGCAAAGACCTGTGCGGAAGCGCTGTGCTGCCTGATACGTTCGCTGACGATGGCATAGACCAGCCGCCGCCGCGCCTCGTCGCAGTCGACCAGGATTTCGCGTGCCACCGTACCGTTTGCGAAGGTGACAATGCGCGCGTCACCGTCGAGTTTGGTGTCGGTCACGAAGCCCGGAACGAGCCGCGTATGCAGCGCGCCGAAATCGCGCAATGCGTCCCAGACGTCGTCAGGGTTGGCTTCGATGAGGATCTCTTTGTGGATGGAGGCCATGGGGAAAGTCCTTGTTGAAAGGGATAGACGTTCAGCCGTCATTGCGAGCGAAGCGAAGCAATCCATCTCACCACTTGCTGAGGCATGGATTGCTTCGTCGCTTCGCTCCTCGCAATGACGCGGGAAGAGCGAGGCGGCGTACTACGTACAAACCGCCTCGACATTGTTGCCGTCCGGATCGATCAGGAACGCGGCGTAATAGGTCGGGCTGTAATCCGCGCGCAGTCCGGCGCCGCCATTGTCGCGGCCGCCGGACTTCAGCCCTTCGGCGTGAAATTTCTGGATCGCGGCATGATCCTTGGCGCGGAACGCGACATGCGCGCCGGTTGCGGCTTGGCCCTTGTGTAGATGCAGCCAGAGCGCAGGCGCGTCCTTCGGTCCGAAGCCCGCGCCGGAATCGTCGCGCGAGCAAAGCACGAAGCCGAGCGGCGCCAGCGCCGCCGTATAGAAGCGCACGCTGGCGTCGAGATCGCCGACGCGTAATCCGATGTGGTCGTACATGATATTCTCCAGTCAAAAGTGCCGCGAGTTCGCGCGGCCTGGAGAAAACCTAGCTAGTTGAGGGCCAGCCGTTCTTGGAAAATCTTGCGCTGGCCCCGCGAGGCCTGGCGGAACTTCAGCGGCGAGGCGCCGGCGGCGCGATGGAAGGTGCGCACGAAATTGGAGAGATCGGCAAAGCCGACGTCATAGGCGATGTCAGTGACCGGGCTGTCGTCGTCGGCGAGACGCCGCGCGGCATGGCGCAGCCGCGAGCGCACCAGATATTGATGCGGGGTAACGCCGAGCACTTCCGAAAACAGCCGCAGGAAATGGAACGGGCTGATCCCGGCCTGCGCGGCCGCGTCCTCCAGATTGATCTGACGGTGCGAATTGGCGTCGATCCACAGCGCGGTTTCCACCGCGCGGCGGCGGTTATGCGCCGCATCGGGACCGGATTTGCGCGCCTTGCCTGACACCACCTCGACGAAGCGGCTTGCGAGCACCTGGCCGATTTCGTCGAGGCCGATGTCGCTGCTGCCATCTGCTGCCGATTGAGCCAGCTCGCCGAGCACCACGAGCTCCGGCAGCGGCGGCGCGGCGCCGATCTGCCACGGCGTCTGGCTGTCGCCGAGCGCGTTCACAAGTTCGGGGCTGAGGAAGAATGACAGGCATTCGTCGCCGCAAACGTGCTCATGGGTGCAGGTATACTCGTCGCCGGGATGGCCGATCAGCACCGATCCCGCCACCAGCTCATTGAACTTGCCGCGGCAGTGCAGGCCAAAGCTGCCTTTGCGCACATAGGAGATCGAGTGGCAGCGGTGCTGCTCCGCAAAGGGCGTATCGCCGGGCCCCGCAGTGCAGCGAAAGTCCGACACGGAGATGGATTTGCGCTCGATGAGCGTGGTCGCGATCATCCCGCAGATTTAGGGATGCGCGCGGGGCGGTGCAACCGGCAGCAGCACATCGAACAGCGTCTTGCTGACGGTCGGGCTGGCGCCCTCGATCGAGAGCAGCCGCCGCTTGGAGATCGCCCCGCCAAAGGCTGAGATCTTGTCGGCGTAATTGCCCGCTTCGAGCACGCGATGGCAGGGCACGATGATCATGAAGGGGTTGCGGCCGATCGCTTGCGCCACCGAATAGATCGCGCCGGAGGCGCGAAGGCTGCTAGCTACTTCCGCATAGGTCCGGGTCTCGCCGCGCGGGATCTGGCGCGCATAGGCGTAGACGCGCTGGCTGAAGGCGGGAATGCCGGTCATATCCAGTGTGATGTCGGCAAGATCGCACGTCGCCCCGCGCAGCAGGGCTGCGATGCCCTCGATCGCGATCTGGACATTCGCCGGCGGGCGAAGCTCGCGGGCGTCGGGATAATGCTGATAGAGCCGTCGCCGCGTATCGATCTCGCGAACTTCGGGGAGCTGCACGCCGATAATGCCCGCCGGGCTCCACGAAATCCCGCAGCGGCCGATCGCCGTGTCAAATATGGTGTACCCACGCCCCGCCATAAGCCGCCCAGCCCTAGCCTGGGATGATAGCATCGGCGCGTTGAATCGCATCTGGAATTTTGGGGAAGTTAACAGTAAGGCCAGACGAACAATGGAACAGCTTGGCGAATGGCGCGCGGTCGGCTAATCATGGGGTACGATCCGCGGGCGTAGTTCAATGGTAGAACGGCAGCTTCCCAAGCTGCATACGAGGGTTCGATTCCCTTCGCCCGCTCCAACCTCCCGGCATCGGTCGCCCTTGGCCTTTACTCACACCGGGTTCAGAAATCGTAGATCATCTCGAATTTCGAACCGTTTTCAGCGAGCAGGCGAAGCGTATCCTTCAACGCGTCGACACGTGCCTCGAGGGTAACCCGGTATCTGTAGCCTTCCGGATGGTAAAACAGTTCTCGCCGATCGATCATCTTGACCGATGCCGAATCGGAAATCGGTTCCTTGGTGTTCCCTGAGAGATACGCGAGCGCGATCGTTTCGTGTCCCATGATCTCGACGAACGACACGTTTCTTTCGATCAGCTTCACAAGCGCGGCTTTGAAGCCGGCGTATCGTCCGGTTTCGATGAGAAAACGATTTCCGCTCAATTCCTTCAGGACCTTGATGCCGTCATCGTCCAGATGCGCGCGATTGGCGGCGTAGACGACGCTGAACGTCTGATTGTCCTTTTGCTCCGCGCTGAGGAGCCACAATTGCGCGTATGAGCCCTTGAGCAGGTACGAGACCGAGAACGCGGCTTTCCGCTCGGCATTCCTGATGAACGCTCTGTTGAGGAGTGTGGTTTCGTGCCAGATGCCCGAGAGATCGGCGAAGTAGGGATAGTGATACCACGTCGTCTGATACAGCGTCTTTGCGTAGCTGTCCCAGGATTTTGCAATGAAACGATCGGCTTCGGTATCGCTCCCCGCGATGGCCTGGGTGATGCGGCCAATCGTATTCTCGTAGGCGAATTTGACGCCGTACTCAACCGTCAAATTGATGCCGATGACCCAGGAAACAAAATTGTACTGCCAGTTGAATTCGTGGCCCTTGCTTTGCTCGAGCGACAGGAAGTAGCAGCTCCAGAAATTGCTGATGGCGGTCGCAAACGGAAAGTCTGTCTGTCGTCCACCGCTTGCAAGGAAGTCGCCAAATTCATTGTAGCTGTAGACCTGGTACCACTCGGCCAGCGTCAGATATGTCTGCTCCTTCCCGCGGCTGAAATAGGTTGGATACTCTGTTGCGATGCTCTGGCGTTCAATACGTGAAAGCCTCAAAGGCGCATCGGAGCTTGTCGCAAGAGGGCGCGCGGGTAATGCCGGATCGCGGGCGCTGTAGAATTTGATGGTCGCGACGATTGCGAGGGAGAGAAGCGCCATGGCAAGCGCGGCCATGACAGTGGCAAGGCCGAGAAACAGGCGACGGACTACTCTCATTTGCTGGTCAAGGGCGATAAGGTGGGAGGGACGACATTCTGCAGGGGATGAGCTGGATAACACCAGCAACCCATGGATGTGTATAGTGCGGCGTCAACCTTTCAAAGGGGAGCCGGAAATGGTGCCAAGTTTAATTACAGGACATGGAGGTGAGTGTTGACCGAAGCGGCCACCTCCGCTGACACTTCGCGCAACAATCTCCTGATGGTCGCCGCCGGCGGCATCGTCACCGGCATCCTCACGCCGCTGTCGCCGCTGCTGATCGACAGAATCACCGGCCCCAACGGCCAGTTTCGCATTTCGTTGGTCGCGGTGCCGTTCGCCGTGCTCGTCTTCGTCCTCGTGCGGCGCTTCAGCGCCAATCGATGGTGGGCGGCGCTGATCGCCGCCATCGTCACCATGATCGCTTTCGTCTGTGCGGTGGATGCTGCGGTTCTTGTCGAGGGGAATACCGGCGATGCTCCCCGGGTCATGCGCTATCTCCTCGCCGGCCTGACCGGTGGTCTGGTCGGCACGACCATCATGGCGCTCGGGATGGCGCTGTTGCCGGCGGGGCCGCGGCAACCCGCGGCGTGGTGGCCGATGCTGATCACGGGTGCGTTGGCCGGCGCGCTGCTCGCGCTCGATGACGCGCTCGGGTTCGACGACAAGTTCTCGTTTCTCTATCCGCTGTGGCAGGCGGCGGTAGCGGTGCGGCTGACGATGATCTTGCGGCGGTACTGACGTGCCGGAGCCGCATGCAGCCCCGTAGTTCTACCGTCCTGCATTAAAGCCTGCATTAAGGCTGCCTTAGCCGGGTTCCGCCTAGGTTGACCGCTCCTTCACTCAGCGGAAACCCAACATGCGGATCGGTCGGCTCTTTGCACTATCGATGCTTTCGGTGACGATCCTGGCGGTCGTCCTTGGCGCCGGCGTTCTCGTTCCGCAATACCGAACCTTTGCCAGCAAGAGCGAGGCGATCAAGACCGTAGAGGCCTATGGCGCGGTGCTGGCGGTTGGCCAGCAGGTCGCCGGCTTCCGGGCGCCTTATGTCGGCCCGCTGTTCCAGGAAGCCGCCGCAACGCCCGCGCAGATGGAGACGGCTGCGAAAGCGGTGCAGGCCGCTGATGCCGCGTTCGCCAAAGCAAAAACGGTGGTCGGTGCGCTCAACGATGGCGCGGCGATCGTCCAGGGCCTGAACCAGGCTGCCGCCAAGCTCGCCGAGGTTCGCGCCGTGAGCGACCGCGCGCTGGCGTTGCCGATGAGCGGCCGCGATCCGGCGGCGATCAAGGGATTTCTGCCGGGCATTGCCGCCGTTGTCGGGATTCTCGAGCCGCTGTTGAACCGGCTGGAAAACCAGGTGGCGATGGCGGATGCGTCGCTGACAGCGCTGTTGAATGTCGCCCGCACCGCGCAGGACCTGCGGATCTCGGCCGGCGGCCGGGCCGCCACCATGTCGCTTGCCATCAGCACGCGCCGACCGCTGACGGCGGCTGAAATATCGATCACCGACCGCGCCCAGGGCCGCGTCGATCTCGACCGCGAGCGGATCGAGGCCGGCGTCGATCAGATCGGCAGTCCGCCGCGCCTTGCCAAAGCGATGAACGATGCCGTCGAGGGCTATTTCGGCAAGGCCGCGCCATGGCTTGAAAAGGAAATGGCGACCGGGCGCGCCGAGGGCAAATACGCGATCAACGCCGAGCAACTCGCAGGCGCGATCGTCCCGGCGGTGCAGGCCTTCTTCGCGGTGCGCGATGCAGCGCTCATGGAGGCCGCCGAACGCGCCGGCGCCGCACGCGACGCTGCCTTGACGATGCTGGCGCTGGCGGGCGTTGCCGTCGTGGCGTTGCTCGCCGTGCTTGCCGGCGTCACCGTGATGCTGCGGCGGCGTGTGATCACGCCGCTGGCAAACCTGACCGGCGTGGTCGGCGACCTCGCCGCCGGCCGGCATGACGTCGCGATCCCGACCATCGCGCGTGCCGATGAAATCGGTGCCATGGCGGGCTCGCTGCAGGTGTTCAAGGATGCCCTGATCGCCAAGAAGGCGGCTGACGCGGCGGCCGCGGTGGAAGCCGATGCCAAAATCCAGCGCGGCCAGCGCGTCGACCGGATCACCAGCGATTTTGAGGCAATGATCGGCGAGATCGTCGAGGTCGTGGCATCCGCCTCGACCGAACTGGAAGCCTCCGCCGGCACGCTGACGGCAACCGCGGAGCGTTCCGAGGAACTGACCACCATGGTGGCGGCGGCGTCCGAGGAAGCCTCCACCAATGTGCAATCGGTCGCATCCGCCACCGAAGAGATGGCATCGTCCGTCAACGAGATCAGCCGTCAGGTGCAGGGCTCGGCGCGTATCGCCAATGAGGCGGTGGAGCAGGCGCAGAAGACCAACGACCGCGTCGCCGAGCTCGCCAAGGCGGCCGCCCGCATCGGCGACGTCGTGGAGTTGATCAACACCATTGCCGGCCAGACCAACCTCTTGGCGCTGAACGCCACCATCGAGGCGGCGCGCGCCGGCGAGGCCGGCCGCGGCTTCGCGGTGGTCGCGTCCGAAGTGAAGGCGCTGGCCGAACAGACCGCGAAAGCGACCGGCGAGATCAGCCAGCAGATATCGGGCATCCAGGTCGCGACCCAGGAATCGGTCGGTGCCATCAAGGAGATCAGCGACATCATCGGACGGATGTCCGAGATTGCTTCCACCATCGCCGCCGCCGTCGAAGAGCAGGGCGCGGCGACGCAGGAAATTTCCCGCAACGTGCAGCAGGCCGCGCACGGCACGCAGCAGGTTTCCGCCAACATCACCGACGTGCAGCGCGGCGCCAGCGAGACCGGCTCCGCCTCGGCGCAGGTGCTTACCGCCGCCAAATCGCTGTCCGGTGAAAGCGACCGGTTGAAGCGCGAGGTTGGAAAATTCCTCTCTTCGGTGCGCGCGGCCTGAACCGCGCCAGAGCATGATCCGGAAAAGTGTGTAGCGGTTCTCCGAAAGATCATGCTCAAACAAAAAGCTAAAGCGGGATGACGATTCGAAGAATCGTCATCCCGCTTTACGGCGCAATCGTCAGCACCGCCTTCATGTTCGGATGGTACCGGCAGTAATACTCCACGCTGCCGGCCTTCGTCAGCACCGACGTCACCGTCTTCTTCGGCGGCGTGGTCACGTCGAAATCGCCGTTGCGTGCGGTCGCGGTATGCACGAACACGTCCTTGTTGATCCATTCTATGGTGTCGCCGACGCGGGCGGAGACCTCGGTCGGCGCGAACACCAGATCGTCGATCGTGATTTGAATCGTCGCCGCATGCGCCGGGACGACCGTTGCGCCAAGGAGCAGGGCGGCGACGAAAGGCAGACAGCGGCCCGGACGCATGGCGGGCGCCTCACTTCAGCTTGGCGGCGACTTGCTCGGCGTGCTGCTGGTGGCCCTGAAATATCTTCAGGCCGGTTTGCAGCAGGCTCTTCAGTTCGGCATTGCTGGCTGACGGAATCAACTGCGTCTCCAGCGCGCCGTTGACGGCCTTGTGGTAGGCGACCTCGTTGGCGAGGTAGGCCTTGTCGTATTCGGCGCCTTTCAGCTTGTTGAGCTCGGCGAGCTTCTCAGTCGCCTGCTTCGACAGCGCCTTGCTGGTGTCGTTGTCTTCCGGCGTCACCTTCAGCTTGTTGACGAGGTCGAGCGCCTGCTTGTTCACGGCCTCATGGTCGCGCACCATGTCTTCCGCGAACGCCTTGACGTCCTTGTTGCCAGTTTTCGCGATCGCCTGCTTGGCGGCGTTGATGTCGAGGACGCCGGCGGTGTAGGCGATATGCGCGATCTGGGGATCGGTGGGCTTTGCGCCCTGCGCCAGCGCGGCGCTGCCAAGAAGGCTCAACGCGGCAATCGCCGCGCTCAATCGAATGAACATGTTTGACACTCCTGTGGCGCGGCGAACCGCGCGTTGTTGCACAGGCGTTGGATGGTCGGAGCGCGCGGAGGTTCCCGGAAATTATTCCGCCAAGCCAAGCCGCTTCAGCACGGCGTCCGTCAGGCGCTCGCAGCGCCGACCGGCAAAGGGAAACGCTTCCATCACCACGGGGCCGATCTTTCGCTCGACATTGTCGCGCAGCATGGCGCGGGCTCGGTGCAGACGGGTCTTCACCGTCTCCGGCTTTAGCGAAAGAATTTCGGCGGTCTCCTCCACATTCATTCCCTCGATGACGCGGGTGATGAAGACGAGGCGGAACGCTTCCGGCAATTCATCGATGGCGTGCTCGACGACATGCTGGATTTCACGCTGGGCCATGGATTTTTCCGGATCGTCTGACGCGGCAAGAGGAAACTGGATGATCTCCGCTTCGAGCTTGCCCTGCGGCAATGAATCGATCTCGACGGCGGGCCGCTGGCGGCGCAGCCGGCCGAGCGCCTCGTTCATGGTGATCCGCGACAGCCAGGTCGACAGGCTGGACTCGCCGCGAAAGCTTTCCAGATGGGTGAAGGCGCGGACGTAAGCCTCCTGCACGACGTCTTCGGCCTCGCCGTCGTTGCGCAGGATGCCGCGGGCGAGCCGGTAGAGCCGGCGGTTGTTCGCCTGCATGATCGTGCGCACCGCCGCCTCGTCGCGGGCCAGCGCCCGCCGCACCAACTCGGTGTCGCCGGTGTCGAGCGGCGCGATCTTCGGTATCGGGACCTGACGCATGATGTCCACCAATAACAGGGTATTGGGGTTGGATGCGGCAGGGTTGAAGAGGTTCCTGAGATATTTTCGGAGCCGCGTGGCCGTGGGGTGCGTTAGGCGAAGCCGTAACCCACCATCGCGACAAAGAAATCGGTGGGTTACGCCTTCGGCTAACCCACCCTACGCCGCCGGCACCTGATCCAGGAACCCGGTGATGCTGCGGATGCGGCCGTTGCTGAGCACGGCGAAATCGGTTCCCTTGATCGGGCTGTCGCCGCCATCCGGACCCAGCCCCCAGGAAAAGCGGAGGTGATCGCCAAAGCCATTGGGCTCGCCGATCAGCCTGAACCTGAAATCCGGAAACCGCTGCTGCACGCCCGATATCAGCGCGTCCACGCCGTCATGGCCGTCGCCCGACATTAGGGGGTCAACATATCGGGCGTCGCTGGTCCAATTCACGGCCAGCATTTCGCGGCGGCGGCCGGGCGTCCGTTCGTTCCACAGATCGATGTAGTCGCGGGCAATCTTGTTGATGTCGGTCATCGTGCTCTCCTTCGCATTTGCCGAATGGGCCGGCTGACCGACTATTGGAAATTCGCGCGCGCTAATCGATTACCTCGGAGGTCAAGGATTTGACCTCTGAGGTCAAGGATCTCGAGGTGATGATCAATTGGGCTAGGGCCGGCGCCGGATCTGGCGTAAAAGCACAACCTTGACCTCGTTGGTTCCTGATCAGGAGCAAAGCTTGGGCGTGACAAAAAAGACAAAGTCGCCGGAGCAGCAGGGCGCCGATTGGGCGCAACAGGTATGGCTGTGGCCGCTGCAAGCAACGAGGCTGGCTCTCGACAGCTACGCGCAATGGTTCGCCGATCCCAGGCCGGCGTCTTCCCGTGCGCCCGAGCAAGCGCCGCTCGCCTGGACCACGCCAAATACGGTGGCGCTGCAACTTCCATCGCTGCGGTTGCGGCAGTTTTTGAATGGGAATGCGACACAACGGCCGGTTCTCGTCTGCGCGCCTTATGCGCTGCATGGCGCGCAGATTGCTGACTTTGCGCCGGGCCATAGCCTGGTCGAGGCGTTGCACAAGGGCGGCATCAGCCGCGTCTATGTCGCCGACTGGTGCTCGGCGACGCCGGAAATGCGCCATCTGTCGATCGACAGTTATATTGCCGAGCTCAATGTGGCGATCGACGAAATCGGGGTGCCCGTCGATCTTGTCGGCCTCTGCCAGGGCGGATGGCTGTCGCTGGTCTATGCTGCCCGTTTTCCCAGCAAGGTGCGGCGGCTGGTGCTCGCCGGCGCCCCGGTCGATGTTTCTACGCCGTCAGAACTTTCGAAGATGGTGGCCGCGCTTCCACAGCCGGCGTTCGAGCAGATGGTGCAGCGGGGCGACGGCGTCGTCAGCGGCGAGCACATGCTCCGGTTCTGGAACATTCCGTTCAGTCAGCACGAGGTAGAAGCAGCGTTGCAAAGGGATGTCGGTGACGAATCGGATGAGGCACGGGTGCTGCTGGATCGCTTCGAGCGCTGGGATCGCGCGACGCTGGATCTGCCAGGGGCGTACTACCTCGAGGTGACAGAGCGGGTGTTTCGCCAAAACCAGATCGCGCGCGGGCGCTTCGTCGCGCTCGGCCGCAGGATCGATCTCGCCGAGGTGCGCCTGCCGGTCTTCCTGCTGGCGGGAGAGAGCGACATCGTGGTCCCGCGCGATCAGGCGCTCGCGACCGCTCGGCTGCTCGGCACGCGACCCGCATGGCTGAAACAGGCCTGCGAGCCGTGTGGTCACCTCGGCCTGTTCATGGGAAGCAAGACCCTGAGCCATTCCTGGCGCCGGATCGCCCGCTGGCTTCAGGCGGACATCGGCGATGTCGTGGGCGCACGGATCAGCGCGTGAGATGCAGATGAAAATGCCCCGGATCGCGTCTGCAATCCGGGGCAGCAAGACGGTTGGCGGTGAGTTGATCTTACTTCGCCGCGACCACCATGATCTCGACATTGTACTGCGGCGCCGCCAGCTTGGCCTCGACGGTGGCGCGCGCCGGCGTGTTGCCGGCCGAGACCCAGCCGTCCCACACCGCGTTCATCTCAGGGAACGTCTTCATGTCGGTGATGTAGATCGTGGCTGACAACAGCTTCGACTTGTCGGTGCCGGCCTTGGCGAGATGGCCGTCGATGATGGACAGAATGTCCTGCGTCTGCTCGGTCACGCTCTTGCCGGCCGCGGTGCCGGCGACGACGCCGGCGAGATAGACGGTGTTGCCGTGGACGACGACCTGGCTCATGCGAGGTCCGGTTTCGAAGCGCTGGATGGTCATATTGTTCTCCTGATAGGGGGCGGCGGCTTCTTAGCGCGCTCGCGTCCCCACGGCTACTGCGTTATTTGCATTGATAAGTCGCCTAGCCCGCAGCTTTCGCCGCCGCGCGTCCCGCATTCCGTCCCGAGAACAGGCAGCCGCCCAGGAACGTGCCCTCCAGCGAACGATAACCGTGCACGCCGCCGCCGCCGAAGCCGGCGGCTTCGCCCGCGGCATAAAGTCCTGGGATGATCTGGCGGTCCGTGCCGAACACGCGCGAGTCGAGATCGGTCTCGAAGCCGCCCAGCGTCTTGCGCGTCAGGATGTTTAGCTTCACCGCGATCAGCGGGCCGTGTTCGGGGTCGAGAATTTTGTGCGGTTTTGCGGTGCGGATCAGTTTGTCGCCGATGTAGCGGCGCGCATTGTGCAGGTTCATCACCTGCGCGTCCTTCACGTAGGGGTTGGTGATCTCGCGGTCGCGCGCTTCGATCTGCGCCTTGATCTGATCGTGCTTCAGCAGGTCGTTGCCGGCGAGCGCGTTCATCGCGCTGACGAGGTCGGCGAGATTGTCGCGCACGATGAAGTCGGCGCCGTTCTGCTTGAACGCTTCCACTGGAGCCGGCGCGCCCTTGTTGGTGGCGCGCTTGATGGTCATGCGCCAGCTTTTTCCCGTGAGGTCGGGATTCTGCTCGGAGCCGGAGAGCGCGAACTCCTTCTTGATGATGCTCTGGGTCAGGATGAACCAGGAGTAATCGTGGCCGGTCGACATGATGTATTGCAGTTGGCCGAGCGTGTCGGAGCCGGGAAACAGCGGCGCGGGCAGGCGCTTGCCCGTGGCGTCGAACCACATCGAGGACGGGCCGGGCAGGATGCGGATGCCATGGCGCGGCCAGATCGGGTTCCAGTTTCGGATGCCCTCAACGTAATGCCACATCCGGTCGCGATTGATCAGCCGCGCGCCGGCGGCCTCGGTAATGCCGATCATGCGGCCGTCGACATGTTCGGGCACGCCGGAGATCATGAACTTCGGCGGCTCGCCGAGACGCTTCGGCCAGTTCTGCCGAACCAGCTCGTGATTGCCCCCGATGCCGCCGGAGGCGACGACCACCGCCTGCGCGCGCAGCGTAAAATCGCCGATCACTTTCCGCGATGAGCTTTTGCCGCGCTCGACACTGTCAGGTTCGAGCACCGAACCGCTGACGCCCTCGACCGCGCCGTTCGTCATCATGAGTGTGTCGACGCGGTGGCGAAACTTGAACGTTAGCCGGCCTTTTTGTTGCGCTTCGCGCGCACGGCGCTCGAACGGCTCGACGATGCCCGGACCGGTGCCCCAGGTGACGTGAAAGCGCGGCACCGAATTGCCGTGGCCCATCGCGTCATAGCCGCCGCGCTCGGCCCAGCCGACCACCGGAAAAATACGGTGACCCATCGCGCGCAGCCAATCGCGCTTCTCGCCGGCGGCAAAGGCGACATAGGCTTCCGCCCATCGCTTCGGCCAATGGTCGTCGTCGCGATCGAAGCCCGCGGTCCCCATCCAGTCTTGCAGTGCGAGATCGTGGGAGTCCTTGATGCCGAGCCGGCGTTGTTCGGGAGTATCGACCAGAAACAATCCGCCGAACGACCAAAAGGCTTGTCCGCCAAGGCTTTGCTCGCCTTCCTGGTCGACGACGATGACGCGCTTGCCGGCGTCTGCGATCTCGGTTGCCGCGACCAGCCCCGCCAGTCCAGCGCCGACCACGATTACGTCTGTGACCTCAGTCATCGTTTCCTCCCCCGTGCCATCTATGATTCAAGCCCGCGTCGTCGCGTGCGGTCAACGGCAAACGCCTTCTTGCCTCGGGACCGCGTCGCCATCCACGCAACGAGTCGTTTGTTCCAGTTTGGGACCTTTTCGCGCGGAGGGTGCAGCGGCCCGGCAACACTTAATTTGAATTTGTTTTGAGCGACCTTCGTTGCCTAGACAAAATCACGATCTCCAACGACGCTACATCCTGTCTTGCATCACTAAGACAAGCAGATTCGGTTTCGACATTTCTTCGACTGGGGCTGGGATATGAAGCTGGTGACGGGGTTGCTTGCCGCGGTGCTGCTGCTGGCGGGGGTGGGGGCGAGCCAGGCGGTGGTGCGGATAGCCGACGATCGCGGCGGCCGGATCGGCACCTATGTCGACAAGTACCAGGGTCTGCGCACCTCGGGCGAAACCGTCATCATCGATGGCCTGTGCGCCTCGGCCTGCACTATCGTGCTCGGCGCGGTTCCCCATGACCGGATTTGCGTCACCTCGCACGCCAATCTCGGCTTCCACGCCGCCTGGGATTTCGGCGCCAATGGCCGCGCCGTCACCAACGCCGAAGCAACCCAGATGTTGTATTCGATGTATCCGATACCAGTGCGGAAGTGGATTGCGGCCCGTGGCGGCCTGACCCAGCGCATGATCTTCCTGCGCGGCAAGCAATTGCAGGCGATGTACAAGCCCTGCTACCTCGACGCCCAGGCCTCCAGCAACAAGCCCGCAGCGCGCTAAGCCGGGCGAACTGCTCCCGCCATCCCACGTTTGAATTGAGACTCTTTCCCCTTCTCCGTCATGGCCGGGCTTGTCCCGGCCATCCACGTCTTTCCTGCTGATGGTCTGTTAGGACGTGGATGCCAGGGACGTCGACGCGCTTCGCGCTTATGCCCGGGCATGACGGACCGTTTTTGGAAGCGCTGCCCTCACTTGTGCGCAGCCATTCTCCCTCCGCATGACGTGATTTCCCCTGCGGCCATTCCGCTTGCCTGCCCGGGGAACTGGCCCTATCTCAAACCAATGGTTCAGCCGATTTCCACCCAGCAGGGCATGATGGCGGCGGCCCGGCCGCAGGGCCGGGTGGCGTCCATGATCGTCTGGAGTGCTGCCGGCCTCAGCACGCTGGCCGTGCTCGGCGCGGCCGCATTGTGGTTCCATTACGGCACCGCGGTGTTTTTCGAAATGATCGCCGCTGGCATCTCGGCCTGCTTCTGATCGGGCAACAAGGAATTTCATCCCATGGACCGGACCATCCGCCCGCTGGTGATCATCGCTGCCTTCGCCGCCAGCCTCGCGCTCGGTCTTGTGATTATGCTGTGGGCGCTCGGCGGCCTGCGCACCGTCACGGCGCCGGCTGCGATCGGCGGGCCGTTTCAACTGACCGACCAGGCCGGCCAGACCGTCACCGAGCAGAACTTGAAGGGCAAGCCGACGCTGATCTTCTTCGGCTTCACCCATTGTCCGGATGTCTGCCCGACCTCGCTGTTTGAGATTTCGGAAGTGCTGAAGGCAATGGGCAAGGACGCTGACCGCGTCAACGCCTGGTTCGTCTCCGTCGATCCCGAGCGCGACACGGCAACCGCCATGAAGGACTATCTCTCCAGCTTCGATCCGCATCTGAAGGGGCTGACCGGCGCGCCCGAGGCGGTGGCCAAGGTGATCTCGTCCTACCGGGTCTATGCAAGGAAAGTCCCGCTCAAGGACGGCGATTACACCATGGACCACACCGCGCTGGTCTATCTGATGGACCGCGACGGCAATTTCGTAGCGCCCTTCAACCTGAAACGGACGCCGGAGGAAGCCGCCAAGGACCTCAAGCGCTATCTCTGAGCGGCATGCCTGGCCGAAAGGGCCAAAACGGCCCTCGCATCGCCGGCCGGATGGTCTATAAGGCCGGAAATTCCGCGAAGCCATTGCCGAAGATGCCAAGTCTTACTGTCCCGTTAACCAATGCAAGTCTGCATCGAACCGTCAGCGTCTGGCTGGTCGGGCTGTCGATTGCGGCTGCGCTGACGGCTGTCAGCGGCAGCGCGGCTTACGCCCAAACCCAGCCCCGCCCGGCGGTGGAGGCAGCCCCGCAAGCGGTGCCCGGTTTCTGGGACCCGCGGCGGCGCCCGGACCGGCCGGACATGTCGCGCCTCACCGTGATCCGCTTCCTGACCGAGACCGATTACCCCCCGTTCAACTTCACCGGCCCCGATGGCAATCCCGCCGGCTTCAATGTCGATCTGGCGCGCGCGCTGTGCGACGAAATCAAGATTTCCTGCACCATCCAGATGCGCCGGTTCGAGACGCTGGTCGACGCCATCACCAGCAACCGCGGTGACGCCATCATCGCCTCCATGGCGGTGACGCCGGCCCTGCGCGCCCGGCTCGATTTCACCGATCCGTATTACCGTGCCCCGGCGCGCTTCGTGTCGCGGCGCGACGCCGTCATGCCGGAGGTCCGGCCCGAATATCTCGAAGGCAAGAAGGTCGGCGTCATCGGCGGCACCTCGCACGAGGCCTATCTGAAGGCGATGTTCACCGACGCGGAGATCAAATCCTACCCGAATGACGATGCGCTGCGCCTCGCACTCAGACGAAGCGAAGTCGATTTTATCTTCGGCGACGCGATCTCATTGGCGTTCTGGATCAATGGCACCGATTCCGCCGATTGCTGCGCGTTCTCGGGCGGACCCTTTGTCGAAAGCCGCTATTTCGGCGAGGGCATCGGCATCGCCGTGCGCAAGGGCAATGATCTCCTGCGGACGTCGCTGAACTGGGCGCTGTTCCGGATCTGGGAAAAAGGCCGCTTTACGGATTTGTGGCTGCGGTATTTTTCCATCAGTCCGTTCTGACGGCTCCGCCCCCGTCATTGCGAGGAGCGGAGCGACGAAGCAATCCATGCCTCAGCAAACCGTGAAATGGATTGCTTCGCTTCGCTCGCAATGACGGCTATAACCGGCCGGTTTCATGGCCCTGGAGAGCCTCTTTAAAATGTCCACCATCGACCTTGCCTTTAGCCCGAGCGATTTGCGCGCGCTCGCCGAACAATCCAACGCCTGGCCGTTCGAGCAGGCCAAGGCCATTGTCGCGCGGCTGAAGAAAAGTCCGAAGGACGAGGTGCTGTTCGAGACCGGCTACGGTCCGTCGGGCCTGCCGCATATCGGTACCTTCGGCGAGGTCGCACGCACCACGATGGTGCGCCACGCCTTCCGCGTGCTGACCGAGGACAAGATCAAGACGCGGCTGCTCGCCTTCTCCGACGACATGGATGGCCTGCGCAAGGTGCCGGACAACGTGCCGAACAAGGAGCTCTTGGAGCAGCATCTCGGCAAGCCGCTGACCAAGGTGCCCGATCCCTTCGGCACCCATCCGAGCTTTGGCCAGCACAACAATGCACGGCTGCGCGCCTTCCTCGACCAGTTCGGCTTCGACTACGAATTTGCGAGCTCGACCGACTACTACGCCTCGGGCAAGTTCGATGCCGCGCTGCTGCGCATGCTGGAGCGGCTGGACGCGGTGATGAAGATCATGTTGCCGTCGCTTCGCGAGGAACGCGCTGCAAGCTATTCGCCGTTCCTCCCGATCTGTCCGCGTACCGGCATGGTGCTTTACGTGCCGATAACGGAGCATGACGTGAAGGCCGGAACCGTCTCTTACGACGATCCCGAGACGAAGGAGCGCGTCACCGTTCCGGTCACCGGCGGCCATTGCAAGCTGCAATGGAAGCCGGACTGGGCGATGCGCTGGTTCGCGCTCGGCGTCGACTATGAAATGGCCGGCAAGGACCTGATCGATTCGGTCAAGCTGTCCGGCAAGATCTGTTCAGCGCTCGGCGGCACGCCGCCCGAGGGGTTCAATTACGAACTGTTCCTTGACGAGAAGGGCCAGAAGATTTCGAAGTCGAAGGGCAACGGGCTTACCATCGACGAATGGCTGCGCTACGCCTCGCCGGAATCGCTGTCGCTGTTCATGTACCGCGAGCCGAAGGCGGCGAAGCGGCTGTATTTCGACGTGATCCCGCGCAATGTCGACGACTACCAGCAATTCCTCGATGGATTCACGCGGCAGGATGCCAAGCAGCAGCTCGCCAATCCGGTCTGGCACATCCATTCCGGCAAGCCGCCGAAGGCCGACATGCCCGTCACGTTCCAGTTGTTGCTGACGCTGGTGTCGTCGTCGAATGCGGAAAACGCTGAAACGCTATGGGGCTTCATCGGCCGCTATCGTCCGGGCGTGACGGCGCAGTCGCATCCGAAGCTGGACGCGATGGTCGGCTACGCCATCAACTACTACCGCGACTTCGTGGCGCCGACGAAGCAGTTCCGCGAGCCGACCGACATCGAGCGCGCCGCGCTGCAGGATCTGCGCGATGCGCTGTCGCAATTGCCGGCGGGGTCGAGCGCCGAAGACATCCAGAACGTGGTCTACGAAATCGGCCGCCGCGAGCCGTTCCTGGATCAGGTCAAGAAGGGCAAGGACGGCCGGCCGGGCGTTTCGCTCGACTGGTTCAACATGCTCTACCAGGTGTTGCTCGGACAGGAGAAGGGCCCGCGCTTCGGCTCGTTCGTCGCGGTGTATGGCGTGACGAATGTGGTCAACATGATCGACGGTGCGCTGGCAAGGAGTGCGTAGGGCGCCACACCCAAAGTCGTCATGCGCGGGCTTGACCCGCGCATCCATCTTGCTTCGCAAGACGCTCTCGATTGGTGGATTGCCGGGTCAAGCCCGGCAATGACAGCCTGCCTGCCCCGCAAACCGGGATGGCAGGTCCGCCGCAATTTCAGCGATGGCCGCGCCGGATTGCGCTACAATGCCCTGAATAACAGCCGTCCAAAGCCTCCGCCGAGGGGCGGGCACCACACGGAATCAGGGAGAACGCTCATGCAATTCAGGGTTTCGCCGAAGTCGCTCAGCGAGTACAGCGCCGAGGAATGGCAGGCGCGGGTCGATCTCGCGGCCGCGCACCGGCTGGCCTTCATCCAGGGATTTTCCGAAGGCATCTTCAACCATCTGACCTTCGTGGTGCCGGGCAAGAGCGACCGCTACTACCAGATTCCGTTCGGCACGCATTGGTCGGAGGTCACCGCTTCCTGCTTCATGGAAGTCGGCATCGACGACGGCGAGGTCAAAAGCGGCGAGGGCGAGGTCGAGCGCTCCTGCTATTGCATCCATGCGCCGATCCATAAGGCGCTCCCGCAGGCAAAGGCGGTGTTTCACACCCACATGCCGCACGCCAGCGCGCTGACGCGGCTCGAGGATCCCCGCATCAAGGAGATCGGACAGACCGAGGTCGGGCTGTCAGGCGCGATTGCCTATGACGACGAATATACTGGCCCGGCCCTCGATCCCGCCGAAGGCGCGCGGCTGGCAAAAGTTATTGGCGACAAGACCGTATTGTTCATGGCCAATCACGGCATCTCCACCGTCGGCGCGACCGTCGCGGAAGCCTATGACATGCTCTATTACGTCGAGCGGGCCGCCCAGGTGCAGATCTATGCGATGTGGACCGGGCAGAGGCTGAAACAGCTTCCCGCGCCTGTGGTGGAGAAAACCAAGCGCGATTACAAGGACGATCATCTCTACAAGGGACCGACCCCGGCCCAGCGGCATTTCGATGCCTTGAAGCGGATGCTGGACCGGAAAGAGCCGGACTACGCGACGTGACTTCCTTCCTTCTCCCCTTGTGGGAGAAGGTGGATCGCTGGCGCGTAGCGGCAGCGGGATGAGGGGTCTGCTTCCGCGGAGAGAACCCCTCATCCGCCTTGCCTTCAGCAAGGCACCTTCCCCCACAAGGGGAGAAGGGAAGATCCGCGCGCCCGACTCCGTCACCCCGCTGCTCTCGCCTCACTCGCAAACCGGTGCCAGACTTCCGGCCGCCAGCTTCCATTGGCCGCGCCCGAAGTCGACGGCAAGATCCACACACGGGTATCGCCGATCAGTTCACGCTGCTCGCCGTAATCTCGTTTGGTATCGAAGAATTTCTGTCCGGCCGTCTTGCTGGTGAACGCGAGAAATCGCGGACGAAATGTCGCGATCGCACTGCGCAGCCGGGCGCGATCCGCCGTCGTCAATTTTGGCAGCGTCGCTCGGTCCATCCCCGCGCCCGCTTTCACGAGATCAGTCAGGCCGATCCCATGTTGCAGCAGGTCCCGATATTGATGCGGCTGCAGGCGCTCCGGCGTCAGCTTTGTCTCGTGTAATATCGTCCAGAACTTGTTTTGCTTGTGCGCGTAGTAGGCTCGCTCGGCCGCGGAAGTCGTCCCGGCGGCGGTCCCGCACAGCACGATGCGGAGAGAATGTTGCAGCAGATCGCTCAGCACGTCCGTCACGGCAGCGGCAATCCTACTGGCTCGCCCAAACGATGCGCGCGATCCAGGCGACGTCATCGGCATCCAGCGTGCGGTCGGCCTGCGCCGGATTGAGCGACTGTAGCTCCAGCGTCTTCGTTGTCCGCCGCTTCAATTCCTTGACCATCACTTCGCCATCCGAGGTCTTGAGCACCACGCGATCGCCGCGCCGGATCGGCGTGCCCGGCGATACCACGATGATGTCGCCGTCGCGATAGGTCGGCCTCATCGAATCGCCCGAGATTTCCAGCGCGTAGGCGTACTCGTCGCTGGCCGATGGCAGCTTCGCCTCGTTCCAGCCCTTGCCGGCGGGAAAGCCGCTCTCGTCGAAATGGCCGCCGCTGCCGGCTTGCGCCAGCGCAAGCAGCGGCACCGATTGCAGGCTGCGCGCGCCGTCGCCGATCAACTGCACGAAGGTGTCGATCGACGAATTGGTCGCGGCCAGCGCCTTGGAGACCGATTCGGTCGAAGGCCAGCGCTCGCGCCCGTCGGCGGTGATGCGCTTGGATTTATTGAACGTGGTGGGGTCGAGGCCGGCGCGCTTGGCCAGCCCCGAGGGTGACATGCCGGCGCGTTCCGCCAGCCGGTCGAGCGCGGTCCAGATCTGGCTGTGGGTCAGAAGCCGTTGCGCCTTGGCGTGCCTGGCCATCGAAAATCCCTGGAGCGGTCTAGGAATTATTGCCTGATCCGGCCCCTTTGCGCAATCTTCGCGCACACCTGCCGCGGCAGCGCTTGAGTTGGCAGCCCGCCGCCTTTACGGTCGGCCGCCAGCCCGGCCATTTCCGGGAAATCCCAAGAGAGTCAACGACAAGTAGGGGAAGCCCGGACAGCCGTGCCTACGATCTACAAAATCACCCCCGCCTCGGCCTGGCGCGAGGCCGAAAGGCAGGGCGTCTATCGGGGCAGCGCGGACGATCTGCGCGATGGATACATTCATTTCTCAACCGCCGCCCAGGTCGCCGAGACGGCGCGAAAGCATTATTTCGGCCAGACCGGCCTATTCCTGGTTGCGGTCGACGCCTACGCGCTGGGCGATGCGTTGCGCTGGGAGCCTTCGCGCAACGACGAACTGTTCCCGCATCTCTATGGCGAGCTCGATCTCGGCGCAGTGATCGCCATCCTCGACATGCGCGCGCGGTCCGACGGCACGCACGACATTCCGGAGCTTATACCGTGATCCGCGCCTTCGACGCCTTTTCGCTGCCGCTGCTGCGCTGGTTCGACCCGGAGGACGCGCATCGCATGGCGATCCATGGCCTGCGGCTGTTGCCGCCGGTCAGGCCACGGGCGGATGACCACAAGCTGGCGGTGCGCGCCTTCGGCCTGAATTTTCCCAACCCGATCGGGATGGCGGCGGGCTTCGACAAGAGCGCGGAGGCGCCCGACGGGCTGTTGCGGCTCGGCTTCGGCTTCGTCGAGATCGGCACCGTG
This sequence comes from Bradyrhizobium sp. WYCCWR15520, assembly GCF_056174665.1. Lineage (NCBI taxonomy): Bacteria > Pseudomonadati > Pseudomonadota > Alphaproteobacteria > Hyphomicrobiales > Nitrobacteraceae > Bradyrhizobium > Bradyrhizobium sp. WYCCWR15520. Next base: position 66,781 of record NZ_JBWBWM010000032.1, on the reverse strand, counting down.
ACGCCGAAGCCGCAGGGCGGCAATCCGCGGCCGCGGCTGTTCCGGCTGGAGCGGGATGAGGCCGTGATCAACCGCATGGGCTTCAACAATGACGGCGCTGAAGCCGCGCTGCGACGCCTGGCAGCGCGCGCCCATCATGGCGGCATCGTCGGCGTCAATGTCGGGGCCAACAAGGATTCGCCTGATCGCATCGCCGATTACGTCAAGCTGATCGAGACCTTTGCGCCGGTCGCGAGCTATTTCACCGTCAACGTCTCCTCGCCGAACACGCCGGGCCTGCGCAATCTGCAGCAATCGGCGGCGCTGGACGAACTGCTGGCCAAGGTGATCGATGCGCGCGAACGGGTGCGGAAGAACGCCGGCGATTCGCCGGTGCTGCTCAAAATCGCGCCGGATCTCAGTCTGACCGAACTCGACGACGTCGTGCACATCGCACGCTCGCGCGGTATCGATGGCATGATCGTCGGCAATACCACGCTGGCGCGGCCCTCGAGCTTGCGCGAACAGGCAAGGGCGAAAGAGCAGGGCGGCCTATCCGGCCGGCCGCTGTTTCGATTGTCGACCCGTATGGTGGCGGAGACCTATGTGCGCACCGAAGGCGCGTTTCCGCTGATCGGCGTCGGCGGCATCGATTCGGGCGGCGCGGCGCTGACGAAGATCCGCGCCGGCGCCAGCCTGATCCAGCTCTATTCGTCACTGGTTTACAAGGGGCTGGGGTTGGTGGATAGCATCAAGAACGATCTCGCCTCGACGCTGTTGCGCACGGGGCGCGACTCGCTATCGGAAATCGTCGGCGCGGATGCCGCGACGATCACCGCCGAAGACTGGCCGGTGCGGTAGAACCGTAGCCCGGATGAAGCGCAGCGCAATCCGGGACAATTTTACCCGCTTGCACGAAGACCCCGGATTTCGCTTCGCTGCATCCGGGCTGCTAACCAAACGACTTCTTCAACAGCGCCGGATACCGCAGCGCCTCGAGCCCGCCACGCGCGGCGTAGTGCACCAACAGCGCGCCCCATAGTCCGGCATTGCCGAACGACCGCAGTGCGAACCACGCGGTGAGAAAGATCACCAGCGAGGCCACCATCAGATTGCGCATGTCGCGCGCCCAGGTGGCGCCGATATAGACGCCGTCAAAGGCAAAGGCGAACACGCCAAGCAGCGGTGCGAAGATCACAAAGGGCAAATAGTCTCGCGCGATGCGCCGCACCTCCACGCTAGCCGTCATGATGTCGATAAACGCAGGCCCAAACAGCAGGAAACTGGCGGCGACCGCAAGCGCAAAGCCAAAGCCCCACATCACAACGAGCTTCACGGCGCCTGCAAAGGCCGCCTTGTCGCGGGCGCCATAGGCGCGGCCGCAGAGTTGCTCGGCGGCGTTGGCGAGGCCGTCGAGGAAGAAGGCACCGAATAGCAGAAAATTGTTGAGCACCGCATTCGCGGCGAGCGTCGTATCGCCGGCACGCGCGCCCTGTGCAGTGAAGAACAGAAACGCCGCTATCAGCGATGCGGTTCGGATCATGATGTCACGATTGACCGAAAGCATCCGCATCAGCTTGGTCCGATCGAATAGCAACGCGCGGGATGCCGCGAACTGCTCTTTCGAAAGGTGACGCGCGATCAGCAATCCGAGCGCGAGGCCTGCGGCTTCCGCGATCAGCGCGGCGATGGCAGCGCCGGCAATTCCGAAGTCGAGCGCGAGCACCAGCACGACGGTCGCCGCCACGTTGATGAGGTTGATGGTGATCTGCATGCCGAGTGCCAATTTGGCGCGGGCCTGCCCGATCAGCCATCCCAGAACGACATAATTGCCGAGCGCCAGCGGCGCCGACCAGATCCGGATGGTGAAGTAGGTTTTTGCCGCGCGCGTGACGCCTTCGCTGCCGCCCATGGCGCCGAGCAAGATCGCCGCGAGCGGCACCTGCAGCGCAATCAGCGCTCCGCCGATCAGCGCGGCGACGATCAGCCCGCGCAGCAGGATAGCGCGCAGTTCTGCGAACTCGCCCGATCCCAGCGACTGCGCGGTGAACGCGACCGTGCTCATGCGCAGGAAACCGAACAGCCAGAACATGCAGTCGAACAGCACGGATGCCATCGCCACGCCGCCGAGCAGCGTGGCGTCCCCGAGCCGTCCGATCGCAGTGGTTGAGACGATGCCGATCAGCGGCGTCGTCAGGTTGGCGACCATCGCGGGACCCGCGATGGCAAACACCTGGGCTGTGGTGACCCTGGAAGCAGGATTGAGCGAATGCATCCTAGAGCTCGACGATCATGCCGTCATGGGCGGCCGTGTAGGGCAGTTCGCCCAATCGTCCGAGCATGTCGTCGCTCATATGCGTCAGCACCAGCCGCTTGGCGTTGATCTCGCCCAGATGCGCTTCCAGCGTCTTCAGGCTGAGGTGGTTCTTGACGATCTTGTCGTAATAATAAGCTTCCGCAATGAACAGGTCAGCGCCGCGTGCGGCGGGGATCAGCGTCTCCGTCCACTCGGTGTCGGCGCTGTAGGTGATGACACGGCCTTCGGCCTCGACACGATAGGCCAGGAACGGTCCGCCGGATTCGCCATGGACGACAGGATAGGGCGTCACCTTGACCTCGCCAAAAGCCCGGCTCTGCTCCGGTTCAAGGGCTACGACCGAGAGATCGAAGCGCTGTTTGGTCTTGGATGAATGCTCGAACAGCGCTTCCATCAAGTTGGGCAGTTTGGTCTCGATCCCCTGCGGGCCGGCGATGACGAGCGGACGGGTGCGGCGCGTGAACTGCGCATCCAGCAACAGGAACGGCAGGCCGCCAAAATGGTCGCCGTGGAAATGCGTGATCAGGATCAGATCGATCGCGTCGCGTGAGATGCCGAGGCGCTTGAGCGCCGGCAGCGAGGAGGCGCCGCAATCGATCAGGAAGTTGACGCTGCTGCCCGTGACGTGGAAGCAGGTGTTGAACCTGCCGCCGGAGCCGAGCGCGTCGCCGCAGCCGACAAATCGTAATTGCATCGGCCGCTCACCGCCTGTTGAGGGATTATCGCCCGCGCGAGCTGCCGAACAGCCGCGACAGCAGCCAGATCGGGATCACGAGCACGGCGCCGAGCAGGAAGTAGCGCCACAGCCAGTTGACCGTGTCGAAGCCGAGATCCCACAGCCGCCGGAACAGCGTCTGAATGCTGTGCAGGATATTCCAGGGATCGAAGCCGATGGCCGCGAGCACCACGCCGACCAGGATCGACAGCAGGATCAGCCGGAACGCCACCGACAGCGGCGAGCCGCCGAGGAAGCGGTACAGGCCGTCATTGCCGGCCGGCAGGTCTCTGACGTCGTTGGGCATCGGTTTCTCCTCGCGTGTCGCGCGCATTATACGGCACGGCGGGGCACATGGGGAACCCGCTTGTGCCGGTCAATGGCCGCCATGCGCTCCGGGAAACTTAATTTGTCGTCATTTCCTGCTTCAGCATCCGTTCCAGCGTCTCGAGCCGGTCGGCCTCGCGCGGCGGCTTGTCCCAGCGCAGGCGGCTGATGCGGGGAAACCGCATCGCGACGCCGGATTTGTGCCGTGGCGAGCGGGCCAGCCCCTCGAAGGCGACTTCGAGCACCAGCCCCTGCTCCGGCTCATGCACGACATGGCGGACGGGTCCGAATTTTTCGGTGGTGTTGCGGCGAACGAAGCGGTCGATCTGTAGCAGCTCCTCGTCGGTGAAGCCGAAATAGGCTTTGCCGACCGGAACCAGTTGCTCGCCATCCTCGCCCTTGGTCCAGACGCCGAACGTGTAATCCGAATAATAGGACGAGCGCTTGCCGTGTCCGCGCTGGGCATACATCAAGACGGCGTCGATGATGTGCGGATCTCGCTTCCACTTCCACCACTGGCCCTTGGGGCGCCCCGGCAGATAGGGCGCGTCGCGCCGCTTCAGCATCACGCCCTCCACCGCCTCGGCATCCTCGCCCGCGCCGGCGCTTGCGGGATCGGCGCGCGCGGCCATCAGCGCCTCCCAACTGTCGAAGGCAACTGTCGGCGATAAATCGATGCGCGGGTCGTCGAGCTTTTTGACAAAGGTCTCCAGATGCGCGCGCCGCTCGGCAAACGGCAGCTCGCGCAGGTCGTTCTCGTCGTCGCCGAGCAAATCATAAGCACGCAGGTGGATCGGAAAATCCTTGATCAGTTTTGGCGAGACGACCTTTCGGTTCAGCCGCTGCTGCAGCACGTTGAACGTCTGCACGCGGCCTTCGCGGAGCACCAACAGCTCGCCATCGATGGCGCCGGGCAGATGCAGCGACGGCACCAGATCGGGAAAGCTCTTTGTGATGTCCTCGCCGGTGCGTGAATAGAGCCGCGCCTGCATCTGCCCGCGCTCATCGCGGCCGGCGACCGCCTGCACGCGGATGCCGTCCCATTTCCATTCCGCGATGAAATCGGCAGGATCCAAACTGGCAAAATCCGTATCCTCGATCGCATGCGCCAGCATCACGGGACGGAACGGCGCCGGATCGCGGTTGACCGGCTTGTCGCCGCGGCCTTCCAGCCAGGCGAACAACTCCAGATAGGGCGGCGCGAGCCCCGGCCAGATCAGCTCAATCTCGTGCGGATCCTTATCCCCAAGTGCGGCCGCAGCGGTCTTGGCCAGCCGCGCCGAAATCCCTATCCGCATCGCGCCGGTGACGAGTTTCAACAGCGCCCATCGGCCGGTCTCGTCGAGTTCATCGAGCCAGCGCGCGAGTTGTTTTGGGAGATCGGTCTTGCCGAGGGTACGAAGGGTGGTGACGACTTCGGAGAGGGTGGGGGGCGGCGGGTTGTTGTGGCCGGCCAATTCCCCCTTCGGCCACATCAGCGCAACCGTCTCGGATAAATCGCCGACATAATCATACGACAACCCGAACAGCACCGGATCGGCGCGATCCATAATCAGGTCTCGGATCAGTCCCGGCTTGGCGTGCTTGAACGACAGCGCGCCGGTCAGCGCCGCCAGCGCGTAGCCGCGGTCGGGGTCGGACGTGTCGCGGAAATAAGCCGTGATCAGCCGCAGCTTGTTGTTGCGGCCCGGCTCATAGGCGAGTCGGTCAAGCAATTCCGCAAAGCGGTTCATGCCTCGGCCTCGTCAGCCGCGACCACCTCGTGCTCCTCCTCATCGCCATAACCGACCAGGTCGAGCGGCCGCGCGGCGAGCCCGCGCGACTTGCACCAATGCACCAGTGCGTCTTCCTGACCATGCGTGACCCAGACCTCGCCGGCGCCGGTGGCCGCGATGGTTGCGGTCAGCCCGTCCCAGTCGGCATGGTCTGAAATCACCAGCGGCAGTTCGACTCCGCGTTGGCGGGCGCGCGCCCGCACCCGCATCCAGCCCGAGGCAAATGCCGTGACCGGATCTGGAAAGCGTCTGGTCCAGATGTCGGAGGTGGCCTGTGGTGGCGCCAGTGTGATGGTGCCGGCAAGATCGGCTTTCTTCATGCCCTTCACAGGGCGGAGCTCGCCGAGCGCAATGCCGCGGCTTTCGTAGTAGTGCGTGATCGCTTCCATCGCGCCATGCAGATAGATCGGCGGGTCATAGCCTTGCTCGCGGAGCAGCGCGATCACGCGTTGCGCCTTGCCGAGCGAATAGGCGCCGACCAGATGCGCGCGCTCCGGAAACAGTGCGACCGACGCCAGCAGTTTCTTCACCTCGTCCGCCGCATCGCCGTGGCGGAACACCGGCAGGCCGAACGTCGCCTCGGTGATGAAGACGTCGCAGGGCACCACCTCGAACGGCGCGCATGTCGGGTCGGTGGCATCCTTGTAGTCCCCGGAGGCGACGATGCAGGTGTCCTTGCAGGAGACGGCAATCTGCGCCGAGCCCAGCACATGGCCCGCGGGATGAAATTTGACTTTGACGTCGCCGAGCCGGATCTCCTCGCCGTAGCGGATAGCCTGCGTCGAACGCGCAAAATTGTCGCCGTAGCGCAGCCGCATCATGTCGAGCGTTTCCTGCGTGGCGAGAACAGCGCCATGGCCGGGCCGAGCATGGTCGGAATGGCCATGGGTAATCACGGCGCGCTCGACCGGGCGAACCGGGTCTATGTGGAAGCCGCCCGGCTTGCAGCACAGGCCGGCAGCAACTGGCAACAGGATCTCGTGCGGGCGCATGTCGGTTATATAGGACGTTTCGTCCAGACTTTTAGCTGTCATGCGTGGGCTTGACCCGCGCATCCATCTTCTCAAGAATCTCTCTTTTGATGGATTGCCGGGTCCCGGCTACGCCAAGGCTTCGTCGGGCACTCCAGTGTCAGGCCGGGTAGCTTCAGCGAAGTCGGCAAGCCCGGCAATGACAGATTTCGGAACCCATGCCCGCCCGCCTTTTTCTCTCTTCCGGCGATCTGATGGCCGACCGCCGGTTCGAATTCGCGCGCGATCTGCAATTGAAGGGCGATCTGCCGGCCGCGGCCGATCTGCTATTGCAGGCGATCGAGCTGGCGCCGGATTTCACGTCTGCCTGGTTCACGCTCGGCGGCATCCGCGAAGAACTCGGCGAGCATGAGGCGGCCGTCTCGGCGTTTCAAAAGGCGCGGGCCAGCGATCCCGGCGATCGTCACGGCGCCGGGCTTCGATTGATGCGGCTTGGCGCCGCGCCATTGGCCGGGATGTCGCAGGCCTATGTGCAAACCCTGTTCGACCAATATGCGCCGCGCTTCGAATCCTCGCTGGTCGGCGACCTCGGCTATCGCGGTCCGGCGCTGCTGTTCAAGGCGGTGCTGTCGGTGCGATCGGCCGCGCGCAAGCCGGCGTTCTTCAAGCGCGCGATTGACCTCGGCTGCGGCACCGGGCTTGCGGCGTCGGCTTTCGCCAGGAACGCCGATCATTTCATCGGTGTCGATCTGTCGCCACGCATGATCGAACGGGCGCGCGCCACCAGCCTCTACGCCGAGCTTGAGGTCGCCGACATGCTGCACGGTCTGCGCGCACGGCTGGATGCCAGCGCCGATCTCATTCTTGCCGCTGATGCCATGGTGTACGTCGCCGATCTCGCGCCGGTGCTGATGGAAGCCGCGCGCGTGCTTGCGCCGGGTGGCCTGCTCGCCTTCACCGCCGAGACCCATGACGGCGAAGGCGTCATTATCGGCCAGGGACTGCGTTACGCCCATGCCGCCGCGTACGTGCGCGACGCGGTCGAGAGCGCCGACCTCAAATTGTCCCTGCTCGAAGATCGCTCCGCCCGTAACGAGGACAATACGCCGGTTCCGGGTCTCGTCGTCGTCGCCGCCAAGACTTGAGTCTAGACGCTACGCAATGCCCGAATAGCGGCATTGCGTGCGACATGTGAGCTATTGCCACCTGCGTCGGAATGGCTGATCAAGACTCCGATAAGGGAGAACAACAATGAAGAACAAACAAACCCGGCGCGAATTCGGCGCCACCGTGCTTGCCTCCGCCCTCGCTTCCGCCATGCCGGCGCCCTTCGTTTGGGCGGCCGAGAAAAAGTATGATCCGGGCGCCAGCGATACCGAAATCAAGATCGGGCAGACCGTGCCGCATTCCGGTCCCGGCTCGCTCTATGGCGTGCTAGGGCGGGTCGGCGAGGTTTATTTCCAGATGCTGAACGAGACGGGCGGCATTAACGGACGCAAGGTCAAATTCCTCTCCATGGACGACGCCTACAGCGCGCCGAAATGCGTTGAGGCGACGCGGCGGCTGGTCGAGCAGGAGGAAGTGCTGGCGCTGTACGGCTCGCTCGGCACCGCGCCGCAGACCGCCGTGCACAAATATCTCAATTCGAAGGGTGTGCCGCAGCTATTGCTCAACACCGGCGCGTCGAAATGGAACGATCCGAAGAATTTCAAATGGACCATGGCGGGCCTGCCGCTCTATCCGACCGAAGCGCGCATTCTCGCCAAGCATGTCGTGGGCGTGAAGCCGAACGCCAAGATCGGCATCCTCTACCAGAACGACGATTTCGGTCGTGATTTCCTCGCGCCCTTCAAGAAGGTGCTGGCGGATGCCGGCGGCACCGCCAAGGTGATCATGGAGCAGACTTACGATCTGACCGAGCCGACGATCGATTCGCAGATCATCAATCTCTCGAAATCCGGCGCTGACGTTTTCTACAATATCTCGACCGGCAAGGCGTCATCACAGTCGATCCGAAAATTGGCCGAACTCGGCTGGAAGCCGCTGCATCTGCTGTCAGCGGGATCGACGGGCCGCTCGATTCTCAGCGCCGCCGGTTTCGAGAACTGCACGGGCATCGTCGCGATCCGCTACGCCAAGGAGGTCGGCGTGCCGCGCTTCGAGAAGGATCCCGACGTGATGGCGTTCGAGGAGCTGCGCAAAAAGTATTTGCCCAATGTCGACCCCGATAACACCATCGCCTTTGCCGGTTACGGCCAGGTGGTGGCGATGGCGGAGATCCTGCGCCGCTGCGGCGACGAGCTCACCCGCGCCAACGTTCTGAAGCAGGCCACGACGCTGGCGGGCTTCCATTCGCCCTACATGCTGGACGGCATCACCTACAGCTACACGCCCGACGACTACACGCCGATGAAGACGCTCTACATCTCGATCTTCAACGGCAAGGACTGGGATATCTCCGACAAGCCGGTGACGGAGTAGGAGGTCTTCTCCCTCTCTCCGTTCTTCACGGGGAGAGGGCAGGGGTGAGGGGCTCTTTCCGCGCACTGAGCTCGCGGAAATAGCCTCTCACCCGGCGCTGCGCCGTAGCCGAAGCTTCGCTTCGGCGTCTCTTTCTTAAGAACGGCCTCCGAAGGAGGCCTGCGCCTCTCCCCGCGAAGAGCGGGGCGAGGTGACTTCTGGGGCCCCTCGACGAACCCGCCCCGACGGCTTACCTCTTTGCCGTGCCGTCATCCGCCCCCTTGCCCTTCACGCCGCTTGAAACGGCTGCGTTGCTGCCCGAGCGCTTCCGCCGCTGGTTCGTGTCGCGCGGCTGGTCGCCGCGCGAGCATCAGCTCGCGCTATTGGCCAGGGCTCGTGAGGATCGATCGGCGCTCTTGATCGCGCCGACCGGCGCCGGCAAGACGCTGGCCGGATTTCTGCCGACGCTGGTGGAGCTTTCTTCTCCCTCCGATCCGAAAGCGGGAGGTGACAAGAGGAACCTCATTTCCACCGGCCGCACCGTAAAACGCACCGGCGGCCTCCATACCCTCTACATCTCGCCGCTGAAGGCGCTTGCCGTCGACATCGCGCGCAATCTGGAGACGCCGATCGCCGAGATGGGGCTGCCGATCAAGGTCGAGACCCGCACCGGCGACACGCCGGTGTCGCGGCGGCAGCGGCAGCGGCGCTATCCGCCGGACATCCTGCTCACCACTCCGGAACAACTGGCGCTGTTGCTATCATCGGACGACGCGCCGTTTTTGTTCTCCTCGCTCAAACGCATCGTGCTCGACGAGTTGCACGCGCTCGTCACCTCCAAGCGCGGCGATCTGCTGTCGCTCGGTCTCGCGCGGCTATGGCGGCTGGCGCCCGAGATGCGCGCGATCGGGCTTTCCGCGACGGTGGCCGAGCCGGAATCGCTGGCGCGGTTTCTGATGCCGCAGCGCGACGGCAAGGAGGTGTCCGCCGATATCGTCGTGGCTGGTGGCGCGGCGGCGCCCATTGTCGAAATGCTCGACACCCAGGAGCGATTGCCGTGGGCCGGCCATACCGCGCGCCACGCACTCGGCGAAATGTACGATCTGATCAAGCGCAACAAGACGACGCTGATCTTCGTCAACACCCGCAGCCAGGCCGAGATGCTGTTCCAGGAGTTCTGGCGCATGAACGATGATGGCCTCGCCATTGCCCTCCATCACGGCTCGCTCGACGTCGCCCAGCGCCGCAAGGTCGAGGATGCGATGGCCGCCGGAAAACTGCGCGGCGTGGTCTGTACCTCCTCGCTCGACCTCGGCATCGACTGGGGCGACATCGATCTCGTCATCAATGTCGGCGCGCCCAAGGGCGCCTCGCGGCTGATGCAGCGGATCGGCCGCGCCAACCATCGGCTCGACGAACCCTCGCGCGCGGTCCTGATCCCGGCCAACCGTTTCGAAGTTCTGGAGTGCCGCGTCGCGATCGATGCGATCGCCGAAAACGCCCAGGATACCCCGCCACTGCGCACCGGTGCGCTCGATGTGCTGGCGCAGCACGTGCTCGGCTGCGCCTGCGGCGAGCCGTTTTTTTCAGATGAGCTCTACGCGGAAGTACTGACCTCAGCACCCTATGCGTCGCTGACGCGCAGCGATTTCGACGACGTGGTCGATTTCGTCGCTACCGGCGGCTACGCGCTGAAAACCTACGAACGCTTTGCGCGCATCAAGCAGGATAAGCAGGGGCGCTGGCGCGTCGCCAACCCAAAGGTGCGGCAGAGCTATCGCCTCAATGTCGGCACCATCGTCGAGGACACCATGCTGAAAGTCCGCCTGGTGCGCTCGCGCGGCAGCGGTTCCGGCTCGACTGGCGCGCTCGGCCGCGGCGGGCGGATGCTGGGGGAGATCGAGGAAGCCTTCATTGAAGGCCTCGTGATCGGCGACACCTTTGTATTCGGCGGTGAAGTCGTGCGCTACGAGGCGCTCGCGGAGGACGTGGTCTACGTCTCCCGCGCCAATGACAAGGACGCCAAGGTGCCGTCCTACATGGGCGGCAAATTTCCGCTCTCGACCTATCTCGCCGAACGCGTTCGCAAACTGCTCGACGATCGACGACAGTGGAACGCGTTGCCGGAGCAGGTGCGCGATTGGCTGTCGCTGCAAAAGGATTTTTCTCGCGTGCCGGGGGTGCGCGAGCTGCTGATTGAAACCTTTCCGCGCGCCAACAAGCATTATCTCGTCTGCTATCCCTTCGAGGGACGGCTGGCGCACCAGACGCTCGGCATGCTGCTGACGCGACGGATGGAGCGCGCAAGGGTCCGGCCGCTCGGCTTTGTCGCCAATGAGTATGCACTGGCCGTGTGGGGCCTCGGCGATATCTCGTTCATGATCCGCCACGGCAAGCTCGATCTCAACGCGCTGTTCGATCCGGACATGCTGGGCGACGACCTCGAGGCGTGGCTCGCCGAATCCGCGCTGATGAAGCGCACCTTCCGCACCTGCGCGATCATCTCGGGCCTGATCGCGCGGCGTTTCACCGGCGAGGAAAAATCCCGCCGCCAGGTGCTGTTCTCGACCGACCTGATCTACGACGTCTTGCGCAAGCATCAGGCCGACCATGTGCTGTTGCGTGCCGCGCGCGCTGACGCGGCTACTGGCCTGCTCGATCTGAAGCGATTGGGTGATATGCTCTCGCGCATCCAGGGGCGAATCACCCATCGGGAACTCGAACATGTTTCACCGCTGGCGGTGCCTGTGATGCTGGAAATCGGTCGCGAGTCAGTTTATGGCGAAGCGGGCGACGAGTTGCTGGCGGAAGCCGCCGATGAACTCGTCAAAGAGGCGATGGGATAGGCGGGAAGGCACGTGACGGCGGGGGCGCAATCTTCGGGAGACGATCAAGAGATGCGCGCCTCGAAGGTCATGGTTGCCGACGTCAGGTTCGTTGCCGACCTGTCCGGCGCGCTGTTCTGGCAGGAGCAACGTCTGCTCGTCGTGTCCGACCTGCATCTGGAAAAAGGCTCCAGCTTCGCCAGGCGCGGCGTGCTGCTGCCACCCTACGACACGGTGGCGACGCTGAGCCGGCTCGCTGCCGTGGTCGCGCGGCATGATCCGCGGATGGTGATCGCGCTCGGCGACAGTTTTCACGATCGCGAGGCGCATCAACGGCTGTCGGAGCCCGACCGCGACGCGCTCTCGGCAATGCAGGCGAGGCGCGACTGGATCTGGATCTCGGGCAATCACGATCCGGCGCTGCCACCCGATCTCGGCGGCACGGTGGCGAACGAAGTCGCGATCGGCCCGATTGCATTCCGCCATGAGCCGACGGGTGCCGCTGGCGAAATCGCTGGCCATCTGCATCCGAAGGCCCGCGTCGCCACCCGCGGCCGCTCGATGGAGCGGCGATGTTTTGCGAGCGACGGCGAGCGCGCGGTGATGCCGGCGTTCGGTGCCTATACCGGCGGCCTGAGCATCCGTGATCCGGCGTTCGCGAAGATTTTCGCAACGCCAGGCTTCATGGCACATGTGCTCGGCGACAACCGGCTGCACTCGATCGTCGCGTCACGGTGCTATTGAAGGAGCGGCTATGCTGCCGTCACTCCACGACGATTTCCTTGTTTCGTACGAAGTGAATTGCGAGACGCGCCAAATCAAAATCCGCGCAAAGCGCGATCCGAGGATTCCAGCAGTAAACAAAGAGCAGCTGACACGCATTATCGTTTTCAACGGCGTCGAGGGATACCAGTTCGAAAACGATGCATTCGGCAATATTATCTCCTCGCTAGAAACGATTTCCGTGGAGAAACTGCTCGCCGAATATGGTTCTCGGATCGCGGAGTCCTATCATTGGGCAGGTGCCCCAGGACCGTGGGCGGCTGATCTCTCGTCTGCCCCGCAAGTGCTCGCGGCAAAGGGCGTTCAAGGCTTCGTTTTAAGTTCGTCATATGGCCTTTCCGGTTGGGTGCTAGCCAAAGAAGCTTTGGTCGAACCGGCGTAGCCGCTGGCTCGACTACGCCGCCTTTACTTCCACACTGTCGCAGAACTCCGCCAGCCGGTCTGCCAGCCGCAGCGTCGCGGGGCTCGCATCGGGCGAGGCCATCAATGCGATTTCCGTCTTGTCGATCGGGGCAAAGCCGTCCTTCGCCGTGAGCACGCGGTGGCCGGGCTGGATTGCGATGTCGGAGAGGATGCTGAGGCCCAGTCCCGCGGCGACCGCGGCCTGGATGCCGGCGAGACCTGAACTCGTATAGGCCATGTGCCAGGAGCGGCCTGTGCTTTCCAGCGCATGAATGGCGCGGGATCGATAGAGGCAACCGGAGGGAAAACCGATCAACGGCACCGAGCCGGAGTTGATGTCGACGGGATGCGTTTTGCTCGTAACCCAGTGCACCTTCTCGGGCCACACCGCGATCGCGCCGTTCCCGCCGGCGTCGCGCTTGAGCAGCGCCAGATCGAGATCGCCACGCTCGATGTCGCGCTTGAGATATGTGCTCTGGTCGGCGCGCACATCGAGCCGCAGACCGGGCCGCGAGCGCGCAAAGGTCGCCAATAGTTTCGCGAGCCGATAGGCAGCAAAGTCCTCGGGAATGCCGAGCCGTACCGCGCCCTCGCTTTCGGGACGCGCCACCACGTCGCGGGCTTCTTCCGCGAGCGACAACAGCCGTCGCGCATAGGACAACAGCCGCTCGCCGGCCTCCGTCGGCGTCACGTCCTTGCCGTTACGGTTGAGCAGCGGCTGGCCAACATCGTCTTCCAGCCGCTTGATCTGCTGGCTCACGGTCGATTGCGTGCGATGGACGCGCTCGCTGGCGCGGGTGAAGCCGCCGGCATCGACGACGGAAACGAAGCTGCGCAGGAGCTCCAGATCGAGCATATGAATGCTCCATTTATAAATCCACTAGATGTCAGTTTATCATTTAATTTCCAAATATCAAGGCAGGGCCTAGATCATGGGGACAAGGAGACTTCCCATGTCGCTCGCGCCCTCGGTTGCGGTTCCCCGCATAACCTTCAACCCGCTGCCGCTCTATATCGGCCTGTTCTGCCTGCTCTGGAGTTTTGCCTTCGTCGCCGGCAAGATCGGCGTCACCGATTGTCCGCCGCTGATCCTGCTCGCCGTGCGGTTCTCGCTGGCCGGCATTTTGATCCTCGGTATTTCTGCGTTGCGCCGCGAGGAATGGAATCTGTCGTGGCGCGATGCTGCCGTATTCGCGGTGCTCGGCGTTGCCAACAATGCGCTCTATCTCGGCCTCGGCTATACCGGGCTGCAGACGGTGTCCGCCGGTCTCGGCAGCCTGATCGTGTCGGCCAATCCGGTCTTCATCGCGATGCTGGCGGCGCTGTTCCTCGGCGAAGCCCTGACCTGGCGCAAGGTGACGGGCCTCATGCTCGGCATGGCTGGCGTTGCCTTCATCGTCTGGCACCGCATGTCCGTCGGTACCGATGACTGGCACGGCATCCTGTTCACGCTGGCGTCATTGGCCTCGATCGTGGCCGGCACCATCCTGTTCAAGGTGTTGGCGCCGAAGGGCTCGCTCTGGATCGGCAACGGCATCCAGAACATCGCCGGCGGCCTTGCCGTGATGCCGTTCGCCTTTACGCTTTCCAGCCTCAGCGACATCGTGCCCAGCACACGCTTGCTCGGTGCGTTCGCGTTCCTGGTGCTCGGCGGCTCGATCCTCGCCTATCTGCTCTGGTTTCATCTCCTGAAAGTGTGTGGCGCGACCGCTGCGAGCGCCTATCATTTCCTGATGCCGCCGCTCGGCATGCTGTTCGCGTTCCTCGTGCTCGGCGAGCATGTCGAGTTTCGCGATCTGCTCGGCATCGTTCCCGTCGCGCTCGGCATCTATCTGGTGACGCGGCCTGCGGCCACCGTATCGGCCAACAAGAGGAGTGCGGCATGAGCCTATCCATCACCCTGATCGGCGGTCCCACTGCGCTGATCGAGATTGACGGCTTCCGTCTCCTCACTGATCCGACCTTCGATGCGCCCGGCGAAGAGTATCAATTGCCGCATGTGAGACTGGAGAAACTCGTCGGCCCCGCGATGAGCGCACGCGATGTCGGCGCAATCGACGCGGTGCTGCTGAGCCACGACCAGCATTCGGACAATCTCGACCATTCCGGCCGCGACTTCCTCAAGGACGCGAAGCGCGTGCTGACAACAGAGGCGGGAGCCAAGCGGCTCGGCGGCAATACCGAAGGCTTTGCGCCCTGGGCGTCGACCGAGTTGAAGAAGGGTGGCCAGTCCTTGACCATCACCGCGACGCCCGCCCGTCACGGGCCGGCCGGCATCGAGCCGCTGTCGGGCGATGTCATCGGCTTCGTGGTGGAATCGAGCGTGCCGGGCAGCCGCGCGGTCTACATCAGCGGCGACACCACCTGGTTCGACGGCGTTGCGGAAGTGGCAAGGCGCTTCAAATGCGGTGTGGTGCTGCCGTTCGCCGGCGCGGCGCAAACCCGCGGTCCGTTCCATCTCACGATGGACACCAACGACACCATCGAGACCGCGCGGGCCTTTGCGGATGCGATGATCGTGCCCGTGCATACCGATGGATGGAAGCATTTCCGCCAGAACGCGGAAGATTTGCGCGCCACCTTCGACACGCTGGGTTTTGGATCGCGATTGCGGATATTGGAGCCGGGTGTTGCGACTATCATTGAGCCGTTACGCGCCGCCTGACTTCGCCGCTTGTCCGCCAAGCATGCGAGGGTAGTTCCTTGTCAGGAACTTGTCCCCGCCAACTTTGTTGTCGCCGCGGTGGAAACGCGCGGCATGGCACATCGTACCGGTTCGAATTCGAAGCATCTCAAGCGTGCGAACTCCGGCCATGCCGAGCCGGCCGCGAAGGCCGAGCAAGCCCGTCCGTTTCGTTTCCGCGACGCGCTGAAGGCGCTCGGCCCAGGCCTGATCACCGGCGCGTCCGACGACGATCCGTCGGGGATCGGCACCTACAGCCAGGCCGGTGCCCAGCTCGGTTACGGCATCGGCTGGACCATGCTGCTGACCTTTCCGCTGATGGCGGCGATCCAGGAAATTTCCGCGCGCGTCGGCCGCGTCACCGGACATGGGATCGCGGGCAATGTGTGCCGACACTATTCCTCGTGGTTGCTGAATGTGGTGGTACCGTTGCTGTTCATCGCCAATACCATCAACATCGGCGCCGATCTCGGCGCCATGGCGGACGCCGCCAAGCTGCTGATTGGTGGCCATAGCATCATCTATGTGCTGCTGTTCGGTGTGACATCGGTCGCGGCGCAGATCTTTCTCGATTACAAGCGCTACGTCGCCGTGCTGAAATGGCTTACGCTCAGCCTGTTCGCCTATGTCGCGGCGCTCGCCTTTGCGAAAGTCTCGTGGGGCGAGGCACTCGCCGGCATCCTTGTCCCGCGCCTCGACTGGAGCTTCGATTATCTCACCACCATCGTCGCGATCCTCGGCACCACGATCTCGCCCTATCTTTTCTTCTGGCAGGCGTCGCAGGAAGCCGAGGACCAGCGCGTCGATGCGACGAAACGACCCCTGATCGAAAAGCATTACGGGGCGCGGCGGGAATTCAGCCGCATCCGCGCCGACACCATCGTCGGCATGGCGTTCTCCAATCTGATCGCGCTGTCGATCATCGTGACCGCCGCGGCGACGCTGCACGCGACCGGCAAGACCGACATCAAGAGTTCGGCGGAGGCGGCCGAAGCGCTGCGCCCGATCGCCGGCGCCTTTGCGGAAGCGATTTTTGCACTGGGCATTATCGGCACCGGGTTGTTGGCTATTCCGGTGCTCGCTGGCGCGACCGCCTATGCCGTCGGCGAGGGGCGGCGCTGGCCGGTCGGACTCGCGCGCAAGCCGAAGGAAGCGGCCGCTTTCTATGCCGTGCTGGCGTTGTCGGCCGGGATCGGCATCGCGCTGAATTTCACGCCGATCAACCCGATCTCGGCGCTGTACTGGAGCGCCGTCGTCAACGGCGTGCTCGCCGTGCCGGTGATGGTGCTCTTGATGTTCATGGCGCGCCGCCGGGACGTGATGGGCACGTTCGTGGTCAAGGGCGGCCCGTTGTATTGGCTCGGGTGGCTGTCGACAGTGGCGATGCTGTTAAGTGTCTTCGCGATGGGCGTGGGGTTTTTTGTTGGCGGAAATTCGTAGGATGGGTGGAGCGCAGCGATACCCATCATGTTCACGCCGGGTCGCATGTCCGATGTTGGGTATCGCTTCGCTCCACCCAACCTACGCACTCTCCATGCGGGTTGGAATCAATCCTTCCTGAACACGATCGACGCCATCCATCCCGTCATCAGCGCCATGAAGGCGGTGACGAGCCCGTAAACAAATCCGTTCTGCCGCGCGGTGGTGGCGACGAACTGCTCGAAGCCGACCTTGACGATTTCAAATGCGGTGTCGGTCTTGGCCACCAGTGCGCCGTCGGCGAACAGCTTGATCTCGACATTATAGAGCCCGATCGGTACTTCGGCGGGCAGGGGAATGCCCGTGCGGAACAGCGTCGGCGTCAGGAACGTCACCGCCGAGGTCTCCTCGCGATAGAGGCCGTGCTGCTTGCGCAGCCGCACGAAGGCGCTGCGGAACGCGTCATCAGGCACGACGTCGGCGTAATCGCCCCCGACGCGCTGGGTCAGGAGCACGTTGTTGAGCCCGAGTTGCTGCCGCCGCTGCACTTCGGGCGACGCGATGGCGTCGAACGGCCGGTTGGAAAACAGCGCCAGGTAGGTCGGCACTCTCAGAAATTGCCGGGAGTCGGTGTTGATCCAGATCCCGAAGCGGCGTTCCTTGCGGCGCGTCACCATGTCGGCGCGCGGGCCTGCGACCGTGACCACGAGATCGTAACTGCGATTGGCCGGCGTGTTGGCGTCCTTCTCCACCGAACCGAACAGCACCAGTTCCTCGCCGGAATAGTTCGGCGTCACGGTAACGCGATGGTTCGACACCGACACGATCAGCCGCTCGGCCTGCGCGGGCGAGGCGGCGAGCACGGCGCCCAGCGCAAGCCATCCGAGCATGAGGATGAGGCGCCTGGTCATCCCGTCACCCCCGTCTCGCGGATGGTGAAGAGATCCTCGGGCCGGATCACCAGTTCGACGGCAAAGCGGACGCCGACGGCGAGCACCAGCAGACCGAGCAGGAGCCGCAAGTGCTCGCCGCGGATTTTCTGCCCCGCGCGGGCGCCGAACTGTGCGCCGGTGACACCGCCGATCATCAGGATCAGCGCAAGCACGGCATCGACCAGATGGTTGGTGACCGCGTGCAGCATGGTGGCGAACACCATGGTGACGAGGGTGAGTACCATCGAGGTGCCGATCACGGTCGAGGTCGGCACCCGCAGCACGTAGATCAACAGCGGCACCAGGATGAAGCCGCCGCCGATGCCCATTACCGCGCCGATGAAGCCGATGATCAGGCCGATCACGACGACGGGAATGATGGAGAGATAGATCTTCGAGCGCTTGAAGCGCATCTTCAGCGGCAAGCCGTGGATCCAGACATGGCTGCCCGGGCGGCGCGTGGTGACCGGGCCGCCGCGGCGGGCCCGCAGGAGCGCCCGCAGCCCTTCCCAGAACATCAGGCCGCCGACGGTTGTCAGCAGGATCACGTAGGACATCGCGATCATGAGATCGAGCTGACCGAGCGAGCGCAGCAGCGTGAAGGTAAAGACCCCCAGCGCCGTGCCCATACTGCCGCCGGTCAATAGCACCGCCGCCAGCACCGGATCGATGGCGCGCCGCCGCCAGTAGGATATCGCGCCGGAGAACGAGGAAGCCGCGATGTGGCTGGCGACGGAGGCGACCGCGACCGCGGGCGCGATGCCGACGAAGATCAGAAGCGGCGTCATCAGGAAGCCGCCGCCGATCCCGAACATGCCGGAGACGAACCCGACCGCGGCGCCCATCGCCAGGATGAGGAAGACATTGACCGGAATGTCGGCGATCGGGAGGTAGAGCTGCACGCGCGCCTGCTTATTGTGGCTTTGCCGCAAAAGACGGCCGGGAGGCCGCTCAGGGCATGGTTGTCTTGTGTTTGCCGGCAGTGGGGAGCCGGTTCGCGCATGCACCTTTGCGTGCGCAGGGCCGGTTCCCGCGTCTTTGCATAACTGAATTCGGTTGCGTGAGGGACGAAAAATGCCCGGGAAGGCAAATTTTTGCCTGATGTGCCCGTGCGGGAACGCGCGGGATTATTCCGAGGCCGTGACCGGCTCGGCGTGTCAGGGAATTGGCCGGCTCAGGGCTTTCCGAGCTGCTCGGTGACGAGATTCATCGCCAGGGCCTGCTTGGGGCTGAGCCAGCGAATGTCCCTGGTCTCGGACATCGCTTCCACGATGGAGGACGAGACCCCCATTTTGGTCATGTAACCCAGCACGGCTCCCGATATCCGCTGGGCCTCCGCGACCGGATCGTCCACGGGCCTGGTTGTGACAAACCGATGAACGCCCAATGCCGAGCCCAGTACGCCGAAGCGGGTCTTGCCTCCGGCATAGGCGAGCACGCAGGCGCTGGCGCAATAGCCGGGCTTGATGCGGCCGGAGGCGTCGGCGCTGCCGACCGCAGTCGCCAGCGAGCGCGACCGGATGATCTCGCCCATGATCACGGCCTGGCTCAGATCGCCGCCGGGGGAAGCCAACAGCACGATGTCGCCAGGTGCGAGATTGGCCTGCTCCAGCCTGGTGCGAAACCAGCTCGCGGCAGCGGGGCCGATCGTGCCGCTGACGAACAGAGCACGGCGTCCCCGGCTCGACCCGTCGAGATAGAGCGTGTCGATCACCTGGGACGTCAGGCTTGGCGAGACGTACTGGTCCTTCCAGTAGTGCCAGGCATCCGGCTGCGACAGGTCCCGGTAGGCGCGAATACAGACGCCGGAGACCAGCAGGATAAAAATGGCGATCGACCAGAGATGCCATCCGCGGCGCGGCGCCTGAACCGGTGGCGGCGGGACCTGACGAGGCGGAATGCGCGGCGGCACGACCGCAGGGCCTGTCGGCGACCTGCGGAAACGGTTTTCGCCGTCCTGGCTATCCTCGGTTGACAATCGATCCTCTCTGCCAGCCGACCCGTTTGGGGTCGGGCCGGCGTGGTCCATTGTACGAATTTATGGTCGAGGATGTGGCAGAGCGACACCAGCGGTATCGCGAGCTGGAATTAAATTTAATTAACGGCGGCGGTGCGCTTGGCCGGAGCCGGCCTGGCGGCGGGCTTGCCCGTGTTGGCCGGTGCCGCGTCCCAGCCGCCGGCGGGGGAGGCCACGTTGACGGCGTCTTCGGGCTGCGGCTCCACGGTGAAGGTCTGGATCGCCAGCTTGGCCGCTGCCAGCGATTGGGCGTCGAGCCGCTTGGCGACATCGTCGCGCTTGCGGCCGGCGTCCGCATCGCCCTGGGCGGCCGCGAGGCTGAACCATTTGAAGGATTCGGCGAGGTTCTGTTCGACGCCGATGCCGCGGGCATAGAGAATGCCGAGGTTGAACTGGCTGTCGGCAACGCCGCGGTCGGCGGCCTTGCGGAACCAGATCGACGCGCTCTTGTAGTTGGCGCCCTTGCCGCCGCCATCGGCGTCGAGCACGGCCAGATTATGCATCGCCTTGGCGCTGCCGCGCTCGGCCGCCTGCAGATAATAACGCCGCGCGATATCGACGTCCTTCTTCACGCTCAGGCCCTTCTCGTAGAAAGTGCCTAGCCGGAACAGGGCGGGCACCACGCCGGCCTGGGCCGCGCGATCGTACCATTTGGCGGCCTCGTCGAGGTTCGGGGCGACGCCTTTGCCCTCGGCAAACCGTACGCCGATCTCGTAGGCCGCGGCTGGGTCGCCCTTCATCGCGGCACTGCGTAGCGCCGGACCGCCGATCGTCTCGGGCAGCCGCTCGGTCGGCGGCACCACGACCATCGCAAGCTTGCCACCGGTTGCCGGCAGCGTCGCAATCGTGCCGGTGATGTCGCTGGCTGCAACCGGCGCGGCCGGGGCCTGCGGCGGCACCGCGATCCGGGCGCTATCCAGCGTATTCGGGGCGGAAGAATTGTTCGACTGCTTCTCGACCGGCGTCGGCGAAATCATCAAGGGCGCCGGTGCCGCGGGCATTGCGGGCCTGGCGCTATTCTCGGCCGGGGCGGGAGCCTGGGCCGGCGGCGGCGGCTCGCTGGACTGCTCCACCATCGGCGGTTGCAGCACGCTGCCGGTATCGAGCAGCGTCATCGCCATTTTGAAGGTGCCGAGCACGATCACGACCACGCTCGCGCCGACCAGCAGCGAGCGGATCCTGGAAGAGATGTTCGAGGCGTTCTTGTCGTCGGCCTTGGCCTTCTCGCCACCCTTGTCCTTCGCTGCGGCCTTCGCAGCCGAACGTCCGGGCTTCTCCGGCGGGGGCGCCGCAGCGGCGGCCTGCGCGGCGCGGCGCGCGGCGGCAATGAAGCTCGACGAACTGACCGGCTCCTTCGGCCCGGATTGAAGCTCGCTGATCGCGTTTTCGGAGGCGGCGATCCGTTCTGACGGTGAAGCCGCGCGCGGCGGCGGCCGCGTGCCCGGCTCCAGCGGATGATCCGGCGGCAATTCCGGCGCAATCGCCGTGCGCGGGGCGGCGGCATGCGGCTCGAGGATTTCGCTGATTGCGCGCGGCGGCACCGGCGCAGCGGCCGGCGCGACGGGCTGCACGGCGTGGAAATCGCGCGGAGCGGCGTCAAAATGCTCTTGAGGATGTCCTTGCAGCGCAGCCGGATTCGGCAATTCCGGCTTCGTTTGCTGCGCATAGGTCATCAGCGGCGTGGTCGGACGGGGCAGCGCTTCCTCGCGCATTTCGGCCGCTGCAGGTGGAGGGGCGGACGCAGCCGGGGTCGCGCGAGCGCCGCGCAGATCGCCTTCGATCATCGACAGGCGGTCGACCACATGGCCGAGCGTGTTGTGGACGGTCTCCAGCGAGTCCTGCGTACGGCGGTCGGTTTCCGACTGGCTGAAGCGGATGTCGGACAGTTCGCGCTTGACCAGATCGACGATGCCTGAATCCGCCGGCTGCGATGCATTGCTTGAATTGCGGTTGGAGTCGGCGAGTGCGACCAGGCTGGCGTGCTGGCGTTCGAGCGAGCGCAGAATGTCGTGCAGCCCTTCCTCGACCCGTCCGAGATCGATGGCGGGCGCGGCGGAACGATCGTCGGAGGCTTCCAGGCGCTCCAACAGATACGAGACGCGTTGTTCGAGATGGGCGAAGGCCGACGCATTGTCGTTGCCGACGGGAATGCGGTCGAGGCGTTCCGACAGCGACCGTACGGCATTTTCGAGGAATTCGGAATGCTCGCTCGCGGCCGGCGGCTGCCTGCCTTCCAGCGTCGAGGTCAGCGCAGCCAGGCGCTGCTCGAGAGCACCGAACGCGTCGCTGTTGCCGTCAAAACGGGAAAGCTGGTCGACCTTGGCCGACAGCGTGTGCACGTCGTCGGCGAGGCGCGCCAGCGCATCGTTGGAAGCAATGTTGGAGACGATGCCGCGCAGTGCCGCGATCGCGCTTTCGAGCTGCTGCACCGTCGAGGGATCGTCGTTCGAGCGCAGGATCAAATCAAGCTTGGCGCCGAGATTGCGGATCGCCTCGTCGTAGCCGGTGAGTTGCTCGGCCGGCGTCAGCGAGCGCAGCACTTCGCGGATTTCGCTGAGCGCGCGTTCGATGCCGGCAAGGGTCTGGCCGTCAGTGCCGTTCTGCCGGTTGTCGTCGATGCGGCGCGACAGCGAGCGGATTTCGTTCTCGAGCGATTCGATCTCCCGGCGCGGCACCGCCTCGGTGATGGCCTGGCGGATTTCGGCGAGTTCGCTGCGAAACGCCGCAATCGACTGCTCGATATGATCGGGACGCTGCAGCGCTTCGATCTGGCTCGTGATCTTGAGCAGGTGCCGTTCGAGCGAAGAAAAGTCCGGCCCCGCAGGCGCAGCCTGCATCGCCGGCTGCGCAACATGGGTCTGCGCGGAAGCGGCCGTCGTTGGGCCGTTACGTGGCGGCGTCTGGCGCTGTGGCGGGCCGTCGAGCTCGTTCTGGCGCGCGGCGATTTCGGCGATCGCAAAATCCATCGACGCCGGGCTGAGCGGGGGCGCAGGGCGATAGACCTGGGCCGCGGCACGCTCGACCAGATCGGTCTGGCGCTGCTTTTCCTGCATCTGGACCTGGCGGGCGGGCGCGGGGTTCGAAATCTGCGACAGCCGCGCATCGAGGCGCGAAATGGCGTCGTTGAGCTGGCGGGCGACCGTCGGCTCGCCACGGGTGGCTTCGCCGCGCGGCGAGGGCCGCGAAATCTGCTCGATCTGCTTGGTGATGGAATCCAGCCGCTGGTGAATGTCGGCTACATCGGGGAGCTGCCGGCCTGCCGACCGCTGATCGGAAGGCGCGCCGAAACTGGGCGGAGCCAGATCGCCGACGGTCGAATTAAGCCAGTCGTTCAGTGTCATGCCGGCGCGGCGCGCAGCCGCCTCGGCCCTTTCGCGGACGGAAGGATCGATGCCGTCAACGCTCCACGATACGCGCGAATTCATGCTCTGGTCCGGTTCCGCTACGGCGCCCCACCTGCGCCATCAGCCTCCCCGCGCGTCCCAATCGTATTTTCGCGCAGGTTGTCTGTCTCGGAACTGACTTTTTCCCGTCACGGTAAATAACGGGTTAAGGAATGGGGCCGATCGCCCCAAAAGTTACCGGGCGACCAAATTAACCGGCCCTAACCTTTGTTTTCGCGCTGGTTTTCCTCGATGGGCAGAACGTTGGTCCGCTCCGCCCCGGAGGAGAGGGGCGACAGCGCCTCGATCGCCTCTTCGCACCATTCTGCCACGGCGCGCTCGTAGGCGAGGCCGACGCGAAGGCCGAGCAATTTGCCCAGGTCGGCCGTCGGCGCGGTGCCATCCGGGAATCGTTTGTTGAGCAGGCGCTCGTAGCGGGCAAAGCGGTCGCGGTGGTGCTCCAGACGCGCCATCAGGTCGGTGCGCAACGGTTCGACATCGACGCTGTCGAGCGCATAGAGCCGTACCAAAAGGTCATCCTTGATCGAAGCCGGAACGCTCGGCCGCGCGGCCCAGTGCCGGAGCGCGGCCCGCCCCTCCGGCGTCAGCGTATAGACCAGCTTGTTGGGCTTGCCGGACTGCACCACCTCGCGGCCCTGAATATGGCCGCGATCACGAAGCTTGGTGAGCTCGCGATAAATTTGCTGGTGGTCGGCCTTCCAGAAGAATCCAATGGAGTTGTCGAACGTCTTGGCGAGCTCATAGCCCGTCATCGGACGTTCGGTCAGGCAGGCAAGGATCGCGTCACCCAGCGCCAAGACGCAGGTCTCCGGCTTTCAATCGTGATTTGACATTATGCATAAAGTTGCATATGCGTCAACGCGCATAAGCTCCGGAGAGGTCTTCCCCGGCGCGCTAGCCCGTCATCGCCCGCACCAGGAGACATCATGACCATGAGCGGCCTCGACAAGTGGTACGGCTACATGAAGTCCCATGACACGGCGGCGTTGTGGGATCTCTTGCATCCGGACGCGGTGTTCGAAAGCCCCGTCGTCCACACGCCGCAGCGCGGGCGCGACATCACTTTCAAATATCTGGCGAGCGCCGAAAAGGTGCTGGGCGGCCCCGGCTTCAAATACACAGGCGAATGGCGCAGTGCGAACGGCGCGGTCCTCGAATTCGAAAACGAGATCGAGGGCATCAAGATCAACGGCGTCGACATCATCACCTTCAGCGATGACGATAAGATCACGCACTTCAAGGTGATGGTGCGTCCGCTGAAGGGGATCAATCTGCTGCACCGCTTGATGGGGGAGCAACTCGCCAAGCCGTGACGAGGGGTGAGGGAGCAAAGACCGCGACGATATCAGGTGCCGTTTATGTCGCAATGGCTGCCCGGATATTTCGCTCACCTGCTCACTCCCTAGGACTGCCGGAACCGGATAAGGTCGCGTTCCGGAACGCCCACGACGAATCTCATTTCAAACGCCTTCACCACCTTTCGCCGCTGCCGGGAGAACATCATGCCGATCTACAAAGCCCCCGTGGAAGACGTTACCTTCCTGCTCAACGACGTATTCCAGATCGATCGCTACGACAATCTGCCCGGTTTCACCGATGCCTCCGCCGATGTGCGCGAAGCCATTTTGGGCGAGGCCGCAAAACTCTCCGAAGAGGTTTTGCAGCCGCTCAACCGTATCGGCGATCTCGAAGGCTGCAAGCGGCACGACGACGGCTCCGTGACGACGCCGAAGGGTTTCAAGGAAGCCTTCAAGCAGGTCGCCGAAGGCGGCTGGCTTGGGCTGTCGGCGCCGGCGGAATATGGCGGGCAGGGGCTGCCGGTGACGCTGAGCCAGGTCGTCACCGAATTCCAGAGCGCGGCCAACATGGCCTTCTCGATGTATGGCGGTCTCACCATGGGTGCGACCGCGGCGCTTCTGGTGCATGGCAAGCCCGAGCAGAAGAAGATGTTCGTGCCGAAGATGGTGGCGGGCGAATGGACCGGCACCATGAACCTCACCGAGCCGCAATGCGGCACGGATCTCGGTCTGTTGCGCACCAAGGCGGTGAAGCAAGCCGACGGCAGCTACAAGATATCAGGCACCAAGATATTCATCTCGTCCGGCGAGCACGACATGGCCGAGAATATTATCCACCTCGTGCTGGCACGCATCGAAGGTGCGCCGGCCGGCATCAAGGGTGTGTCGCTGTTCGTGGTGCCGAAGGTGCTGGTCAATGCCGACGGCTCGCTGGGCGCTCGCAACGGCGTGTCCTGCGGCTCGATCGAGCACAAGATGGGTATTCACGGCAATTCCACCTGCGTGATGAACTATGACAACGCCACCGGCTGGCTGATCGGCGAAGAGAACAAGGGCATGCAGGGCATGTTCGTGATGATGAACGAGGCCCGCCTCGGCGTCGCCGTGCAGGGGCTGGCGCAGTCCGAAGTCGCCTATCAGAACGCCGTCCAGTATGCGCGCGAGCGCCTGCAGGGCCGCGCGCTGACGGGCGCGAAGGAGCCGGACAAGGCGGCCGATCCGATCATCGTGCATCCCGACGTGCGCCGTGTGCTGCTCACCATCCGCGCCTTCAACGAGGCGGCGCGCGCCATGGTGGTGTGGACGGCGCTGAAGAGCGACGTCGCTCACCGCTCCTCCGATCCGAAGGACCGCGATGCAGCCGACGACCATATGGGCCTGATGACGCCGGTCATGAAGGGCATGATGACCGACGTCGGTTTCTCCAACACGGTGCTGGCGCAGCAGATGTATGGCGGCCATGGCTATATCGCCGAGCACGGCATGGAGCAGTTCGTGCGCGATGCTCGCATCGCCATGCTCTACGAGGGCGCTAACGGCATCCAGGCGCTCGACCTCGTCGGCCGCAAGTTGCCCCGCAATGGCGGCCGCGCCGCGATGGCGTTCTTTGCCGAAGTCGCAGGCTTCGCCAAGGAGCACGGCGCCGACGAGGCGATGAAGCCGTTCGTCACGCCGCTCTCGACCGCGCTCGGCCATTTGCAGCAGGCCACCGGCTGGCTGATGCAGAACGCGATGGCCAAGCCCGACAATGCGGGCGCTGCCGCCACCGACTACATGCAATTGTTCGGCCTCGTCGCCTTCGGCTACATGTGGGCGCGAATGGCGAAGGTGGCACAGGACAAGATTGCCGCCAGCGGCGCCACGCCCTATCTGAACACCAAGCTGGTGACCGGCCGCTTCTTCATGGAGCGAATGTTGCCGGAAACCCACGTTCATCTTGCGCGCATCCAGAGCGGCTGCGCCACCACCATGGAATTGGCGGCGGAAGCGTTCTGAGATTTTCCACCGTTTCTCCGTCCCTTCGCCTATAATATTATGATCCTCATACCAGGAGGGCGTCATGCCTGAGGCATATATCTACGATCACGTTCGCACCCCGCGCGGCCGCGGCAAGGCCGATGGCGCGCTCCATGAGGTCACGGCGCTGGCGCTCGCCACCGTGCCGCTGCAGGCGCTGAAGGAGCGCAACAATCTGGCTGAGGACGTCGTCGATGACGTCGTGCTCGGCGTGGTCGATCCGGTCGGCGAGGCTGGATCCGACATCGCGCGCTTCGCGGCGCTGAAGGCGGGGCTCGGCGAGACCGTTCCCGGCGTGCAGATCAGCCGCTTCTGCGCCTCCGGCCTCGATGCCGTGAATTTCGCCGCCGCCCAGATCATGGCCGGCCAGCATGAACTCGTGATCGGCGGCGGCGCCGAATCGATGAGCCGCGTCGGTATCGGCGCCTCGGGTGGCGCCTGGCCGATGGACCCCTCTATGGCGGTACCGGCCTATTTCATGCCGCAGGGCGTCTCGGCTGACCTGATCGCCACAAAGTATGGTTTCTCGCGCGACGACGTCGATGCCTATGCGGTGCAGAGCCAGCAGCGGGCCGCAAAGGCCTGGGACGAGGGTCGCTTCAACAAGTCGGTGGTGCCGGTGAAGGACGTCAACGGCCTCACCATCCTTGCCAAGGACGAGCACATGCGCCCCACCACGACGATGCAGTCGCTGGCGCAGTTACAGCCGTCGTTTACCGTGGTCGGGCAGATGGGCGGGTTCGATGCGGTGGCGATCCAGTCGCATCCCGAAGTCGAGAAGATCAATTACGTCCACCACGCCGGCAACTCGTCCGGCATCGTCGATGGCGCGGGCGCCGTGCTGCTCGGCAGCAAGGAGGCGGGCGCCAAGCACGGCTTGAAGCCGCGTGCGAAAATCCGCGCCTTCGCCAATATCGGCTCGGAGCCCGCGATGATGCTGACCGGACCTGTCGACGTCACCGAAAAGCTGTTCGAGCGCTCAGGCATGAAGAAGTCGGACATCGACCTGTTCGAGCTCAACGAGGCCTTTGCTTCCGTCGTGCTGCGCTACATCCAGGCGTTCGAGATCGACAATGCGAAGATCAACGTCAATGGCGGCGCGATCGCGCTCGGCCATCCGCTCGGCGCCACCGGCGCCATGATCCTCGGCACCGTGCTCGACGAGCTGGAGCGCACCAACAAGTCGACCGCGCTGGTGACGCTGTGCATCGGCGGCGGCATGGGGACCGCGACGATCATCGAAAGAGTCTGAGCTGCCGTAGGGTGGGCAAAGGCGCATCTGCGCCGTGCCCACCATCACGCGCTCTGCAAGGAATGGTGGGCACGCTGCGCTTTGCCCACCCTACGGGATCACAATTTAACCGCCGCGCCTGACATCGGCTGCCGGCATCGAGGGAGCACCACATGGCCTTCAAGAATTTCAAAGTTGAAACCGACGCCGACGGCATTGCGCTCGTCACCTGGGACATCCCCGGACGTTCGATGAACGTGCTGGACGAGACCTCGACCACCGAGCTCGAGGAGATCCTGAAGCAGACCACGGCGGATGCCGCGGTGAAGGGCGTCGTCATCACCTCCAGCAAGGAGGCCTTCTGCGCCGGCGCCGACTTGTCCATGCTCGAGGGCATGAACAAGGAATACGCCAAAGTCTTCAAGGAAAAGGGCGAGGTCGCGGCCAACCAGATGTTGTTCGATCAGAGCCGCCGCTTCTCGCTGGTGCTGCGCGGCATCGAAACCTGCGGCAAGCCGTGGGCCGCTGCGATCAACGGGCTCGCGCTCGGCGGCGGCTTTGAAGTGACGCTGTCCTGCCACTACCGCGTGGCGGCTGAAAATCCCAAAACTCGCCTCGGCTTGCCCGAAGTGAAGGTCGGCCTGTTCCCCGGCGCCGGCGGCACGCAGCGCGTGCCGCGCCTGGTGCCGCCGCAGGATGCGATGACCATCCTGCTCAAGGGCGATCCCGTCACCGTCGAGAAGGCCAAGGCGCTCAATTTGATCCACGCCATTGTGCCGGCTTCCGATCTGATCAAGGCGGCCAAGGACTGGATCAAGGGCGGTGGCAAGGCCGTCGCGCCCTGGGACGAGAAGGGTTTCAAGCTGCCGGGCGGTCCGGTGTTCTCCAAGGCCGGCATGATGATGTTCCCGGCCGGCAATGCCATCTACCGCCGCGAGACCTACGACAATTATCCGGCCGCGCGCGCCATCATGAGCTGCGTCTATGAAGGCCTGCAGTTGCCGATCGACGCCGCGCTGCGCGTGGAGTCGCGCTACTTCACGCAGGTGCTGCGCTCGAAGGAAGCCGCTGCGATGATCCGCAGCCTGTTCCTGTCGATGCAGGAACTGAACAAGGGCGCACGGCGTCCGCAGAATGTGCCGGCGAGCAAGATCAAAAAGATCGCCGTGATCGGCGCCGGTTTCATGGGCGCCAGCGTCGGCTACGTATCGGCCCGCGCGGGTCTCGACGTCGTTCTGATCGACCGCGACCAGGAGAGCGCCGATAAGGGCAAGGCACACGCCAAGAGCGTCATCGACGGTCTGATCGCCAAGGGCCGCGCCAAGCAAGCCGAGGCCGACGCCATCATGTCGCGCATCGCGCCGACCGCGGACTACGCTGCCCTCGGGGATTGCGACCTCGTGATTGAGGCCGTGTTCGAGGACCGCAAGGTCAAGGCGGATACTTTCGCCAAGGCGCAGCAGTACCTCAAGGCGGACGCGATCTTCGCTTCCAACACCTCGACGCTGCCGATCACCTCGCTCGCCGAAAACTTCAAGGATCAGGGCAGGTTCATCGGCATCCATTTCTTCTCGCCGGTTGAGAAGATGATGCTGGTCGAAATCATCCTCGGCAAGAATACCGGCGACGTCGCGCTGGCCGCCGCGCTCGACTATGTGCGCATCATCGGCAAGACGCCGATCGTGGTGAACGATTCGCGCGGCTTCTACGCCAACCGCTGCGTCGGCCGTTACATCGCCGAAGGCAACGAGATGTTCCTCGAAGGCGTGCCGCCGGCGATGATCGAGAACTGCGCCAAGATGGCCGGCATGCCGGTCGGTCCGCTGTCGCTGTCGGATGAAGTTGCCCTCGACCTCGGCCTGAAGGTCATCAAGGCGACGGAAGCCGATCTCGGTCCCAACTCGATCAACCCGGATCAGAAGAAGCTGATGGTGGAACTGGTCGAGAAGCAGGGCCGTCTCGGTCGCAAGAACAGCAAGGGCTTTTACGATTATCCCGAGAAGGGCAAGGGCCAGAAGAGCCTGTGGCCGGGTCTCTCCGCGTTGCAGCCGAAGCAGCTCGATCCTGACACCATCGACATCGAGGAGCTGAAGCAACGCTTTTTGGTGGTGCAGGCGGTGGAAGCCGCCCGCACGGTGGAGGACCACGTCATCACCGATCCCCGCGAGGCCGATGTCGGCTCGATCCTCGGCTTCGGTTTTGCGCCGTTCACCGGCGGCACGCTGTCCTATATCGACTTCATGGGCACGCGGAAGTTCGTCGAGCTCTGCCACAAGCTCGAGGCCAAATACGGCTCGCGCTTCACCCCGCCGAAGCTGCTGGAAGACATGGCGGCAAGCGGCGAAACCTTCTATGGCCGCTTCCCGCCGAAGAAGCAGGCGGCGTAAGCTTTGTAGGTTGTAGCCCGGATGGAGCGAAGCGAAATCGGGGATCTCGCCACTTGCTGCACTTTCCCGGATTGCGCTGCGCTCCATCCGGGCTACGCAACGAGAAAGGGGCCGGATCATCGATCCGGCCCCTTTCATATTCGTTATTCGCAAGAACTCACGCCGCCTTCAGCAGCCCTTCCTTGGTCATCGCTTCCTGCACCTTCGGACGGGCGGCGACGCGGGCCTTGTAGGCCAGCAGGTTCGGCATATCAGACAGATCGAACTTGAGCCGGTCGGTCGCCCACATCAGCATGGTGAAGAGGTAGCCGTCGGCGACGGTGAACTGCTTGCCCATCAGGTAGTCGCGCCCCGTTAGCGCGGTTTCCAGGTACTTGAACTTGCTCATGGCGCGGTCCTTGAAGAAAGGCTTGGCGTCGTCGGCGAGCAGCGGAGAGAACATCGGTCCGAGATTTTTGTGCAGCTCGGTGGTGATGAAGTTCAGCCATTCGAGCAGCTTGTAGCGCTCGTCGGAATCGCGGGGCGGCGCCAGATTCTTGCCCGCCTTGTCTGCGATCATCTGGACAATGATCGGGCCCTCGGTGACCAGTTCACCCGAATCGAGCGCCAGTGCCGGGACCTGGCCCTTGGGGTTGACCGTCAAAAAGTCGTCACCGTTCTCCAGCTTCTTGGCGCGCAGGTCGACCTTGACCAGGTCATAGGGCAAACCGGCCTCAAGAAGCGCGATATGGGGGGATAGCGAGCAGGCGCCCGGGGAATAATACAGTTTCATGGGTTCTTCCTTCCCTCGACATTATTGCCGGGCCGACTAAATGCATTTGCATGAAATAGTCAAGATTGATGCACCTGCATTTAGTGCGGTACACTGATTGGTGATAGATACGGACCGGACCATGAAACGCAAACCATCGACCGAGGCGACCGCTGCCTGGATCCGCCTGATGCGGGTGCAGAGCCGGGTGCTCGATGCCGTGGAGCAGGACTTAAAGAAGGCCGGCTTTCCGCCGCTGGCCTGGTATGACGCGCTGTTGGAACTGTCGCGCGCGCCGTCCGGCGAGATGCGCCCCGTGGAACTGGAAAAGCAGATGCTGATCCCGCAATATTCCACCTCGCGGCTGATCGACCGGCTGGTCGATGAGGGCCTGGCGGCGCGGCGCGAATGCAAGATCGATAAGCGTGGTCAGTTCGTGGAGATCACCGAAGCCGGGCGCGAGTTGCAGAAGAAGATGTGGAGCGCCTATTCGGCGGCGATCGAAAAGCACGTCGGCTCCAAATTGTCCGATGCGGACGCCCTGAAGCTATGCGGCCTGCTTGACCGGCTGGGCTGCTCCTGTTCCGACGTCAAGACGGCCGCTGCCCGCGACGGCGTGCCGGCGCGATGACATCTTTGATACGTTTCGTTGGTGCGGACGAGGCCGTCCGCATCCCCTTGGCCACCCGGCGCGTTCGGTCGAATCGCCAGTTATCCGGATTTTTTCATGGCGCGTGACCAGATCGATATGACGCCGCTGCAATCGCGTGACGAGCTCGTCACGTGGTTCGAAGCCGGCATCAAGCCGCCGTCCGAGTTCCGCATCGGCACCGAGCACGAGAAGACCCCGTTCACGCTCGATGGCCGTCAGCCTGTGCCCTACGAAGGCGCGCGCGGCATCGGCGCGCTGCTCGAAGGCATGCAGCTCCTGCTTGGTTGGGAGCCGATCATGGAGCGCGGCAACATCATCGGTCTCTATGATGTTACCGGCGGCGGCGCGATTTCGCTGGAGCCCGGCGGACAGTTCGAACTGTCCGGCGCGCCGGTCGAGACCGTGCATCAGACCCAGTCCGAGCTGATGGCGCATCTGGCGCAGGTCCGCGAGATCGCGACCCCCCTGGGGATCGGCTTCCTCGGGCTCGGCATGACGCCGTCCTGGTCGCGGTCGCAGATCCCGATGATGCCCAAGGGCCGCTACAAGATCATGACCAACTACATGCCGAAGGTCGGAAGTTACGGCATCGACATGATGTACCGGACCTGTACGGTGCAGACCAATCTCGACTTCTCCTCGGAAGCCGACATGGTCAAGAAGCTGCGCGTCTCGATCGCGCTGCAGCCGGTGGCAACCGCCTTGTTCGCCAATTCGCCGTTCACGGAAGGCAAGCCCAACGGCTTCCTGTCGTTCCGCTCCGAGATCTGGCGCGACACCGACAATGCCCGCTCCGGCATGCTGCCGTGGGTATTCGAGGACGGCATGGGGTTCGAGCGCTGGGTCGACTACGCGCTCGACGTGCCCATGTACTTCGTCAAGCGCGGCGACGAATATATCGACGTTTCCGGCTCGTCGTTCCGCGCCTTCTTCGAGGGCCGCAACAACTCGCTGCCCGGAGAGCGCCCGACCTTGTCGGACTGGGCCAACCATCTGTCGACGATTTTCCCGGAAGTCCGCCTCAAGCGCTATCTGGAAATGCGCGGCGCCGACGGCGTGCCGTGGGGCCGGCTGCCGGCGCTGCCGGCGTTCTGGGTCGGCCTCTTGTACGACAATGAGAGCCTGGATGCGGCCTGGGATCTGGTCAGCCACTGGACGGCGCAGGAGCGTCAGGCGCTGCGCGACGACGTGCCGCGCTTCGGCTTCAAGGCCAGGATCAAGGATCGTTATCTGTTCGAGATCGCCAAGGAATGCCTGAAGCTGTCGCATTCAGGCCTCAGGCGGCGTGGCCGCATCGATCAACTCGGCCGCGACGAGAGCCGTTACCTCGAACCCCTGGAGCGGCTTCTCGATTCGGGCCGCACGCCGGCGGAAGAGATGCTGGACAAATTCAACGGCCCTTGGGGCGGTTCCGTCGAGCCTGTCTATCAGGAATACGCGTTCTGATTGAACGGGTTGCTTCGCTTTTGAGCCGTTCATCCACCGTACAGGTTGATGGCGCTCAAATGGCGCCCGGATCAAACAGACAGGGCGTGATGACGATTTGAGATAAGTCATCCCGTCCTGAAAACGCGAATTTCGAAAGCTACCGCAGATGGGGACTGTTCGCCGGCTCAGGGCGTGTGTGGTGACGCTCGCCTTTTTGGCAGCGGCCCTGTCCGCGCGCCCGGCGCTGGCGCAGGCCAATTTCGACCGTCCCGGCGGCGACTATCTCAGCGCACCCGTGATATCGGGCGATCCGGCGGAATGCGCGCTGGTCTGCGAGCGCGACAAGCGCTGCCGCGCCTGGAGCTTCAACTATCCGACTGACCTCGCCAACCGCGCGGTGTGCTGGCTCAAGAGCAACGTTCCGGCGCGGGTGCAGAGCGAGTGCTGCGTTTCCGGCGTACGCGGCGCCGGGGTGGTCGAGCGGCGCAACGAGACAAGCGAAACCTCGATCGACCGCTTCGGCGGCGACTACAAGAGCTTCGACCTCAAGAGCAGCGACGGCGGCGACGACGCCTGCAAGGCCGCCTGCGCCGCCGACAACAAATGCCGCGCCTGGACCTACGCGCGGCCGGGCTATGCCGGCAAGGAAGCGCATTGCTTCCTGAAGAAGGACATCAAGCCACCGCGACGGAAGGCGGGGTTTACCTCGGGCGTGGTGCGGTAGCGTATAGAATCGTAGCCCGGATGGAGCGAAGCGCAATCCGGGGGGCGCACCCAGCCGCAACACTCCCGGATTTCGCTGCGCTCCATCCGGGCTACGGCTTCATTCCGCCGGCAACACCGTGATCTCCGGCCACAGCGCCTTCCAGCGCGCAGCCTTCACCTCATAATTCGCCGCGGAAAAATTCGGGCCCGGATTCGGCCGCACGATCAGAGCGGCGACATCGTCAAAACCATTCGGCGCATAGACCTCATAGCCATCCCGCACACGCTGAATTCCGATCTGCGTGTTCCTGGTCAGAAACCGGTCGATGCCTTGCGTCGAACAGCGTAGCTCCGGATAGGGCAGGCGATGCTTCTCTGGGTACCATAGATGAACGCGCGCCTGGTTGCGCGCCTCGACCGCGATCCCGTGTTCAGTGAAGCGCTCCGCCAGCTTGCGAATAATCGCGTCTTCCGCTTCCCACGACGTATCGGGATCGAAATAGAACACGTCGT
This sequence comes from Bradyrhizobium sp. WYCCWR15520, assembly GCF_056174665.1. Classification (NCBI taxonomy): domain Bacteria; kingdom Pseudomonadati; phylum Pseudomonadota; class Alphaproteobacteria; order Hyphomicrobiales; family Nitrobacteraceae; genus Bradyrhizobium; species Bradyrhizobium sp. WYCCWR15520. Next base: position 32,791 of record NZ_JBWBWM010000032.1, on the reverse strand, counting down.
AATCATTGATGCCGTAGTCGACTGCGCGCCTGGTCAGCACGTTCCACGCGGTCTGCACCAGACAGCCGGAGACCAGCCACGCGTCGGGCAGCGCGAGCCGAAATAGCTCTTCGGCGATGGCTTCGTTGGCGGGATTTTGCAAGGCGGCGGTGAGGAATTGGTCTTTATCCATAGGCACGCCGCCGTAGGGTGGGCAAAGCGCAGCGTGCCCACCATTCCCTTACGATCATGGAAAGATGGTGGGCACGGCGCTGCGCGCCTTTGCCCACCCTACAAAGTCGTATCGAATTCCTTCACCGCCTTTTTCGACGCCAGCGTGCGCCAGTGCCGGCGAAGGAACGGCTCGACGGTGGCGCTGCGAGCCTTCGACAGGCGGATCAGCACCATCGGATAATCGCGGTAGTGATCGGTGAAGTAAAACGTCTTCGGCTGGCTTTCCACCAGCATCTCGCGCTCGTCCCTTGGCACGCCCGGCATCACCAGGCTGTCGCCGTCTTCCTTCAGTCGCACCAGCATCTTCTTGCGCACCTTCAGGGCCGGCGTGCCGTAGGAGGTGCCGTCCTCGACCTCAGGCCAGCGAAGCGCGATTTTTCTGACGTCGTCGAAGGTCATGGGCTTCGGCTCTCTCTTCTCGTCATGCCCGGGCAAAAGCGCGAAGCGCGTCTTCGCGCTAGATGTCCCGGGCATCCACGTCTTGACGCTGCATCAGCAAGAAAGGCGTGGATGGCCGGGACAAGCCCGGCCATGACGGAGAGCAAGTTACGTCCTCAATGCACCGAGGTGAAAAACCGCGCCAGCCGGAAACCCGACAGCCAGGTCCACACCGGCTGGCTGCGCATGCCGAGATCCCAGGAGCCGACCACGGCGTCGGCGCGGCCGATCAGATTGTCGATCGGCAATAGTCCGACGCCGCCATCGCGCACCGCGACGCGGCTGTCGGCGGAATTGTCCCTGTTGTCACCGAGCACGAATAATTGCCCCGGCGGCACCGTCACCTCTTGCGTGTTGTCGAGCCTTCCATTGTCGCGCATCTTGAAGATCGCGTGGCTGACGCCGTTCGGCAGCGTCTCGATGAAGCGGTAGGCCCGTTCGGTATTGCCGCGGTCGTCTTCCGCCTGACCGACACCGTCTGGCTTCAGCTCAGCTGCATGGTCGTTGATGAAGAGCTGGCCCTGACGCAACTGGATGCGGTCGCCCGGCAATCCCACCACGCGCTTGACCCAGGCCTGCGAGCGGTCGCCGGGCCAGCGGAACACGACGACGTCGCCGCGCTTGGGCGTATCGCCGAACAGGCGGCCGGTCTCGGGCAGCGTGATCTGGATCGGCAGCGACGCCGCGCCGTAGCCGTAGGGGTATTTCGACGCTACTAGCGCATCGCCGATCAGAAGCGTCGGCTCCATTGAGCCCGACGGCACGTAAAACGGTTCGGCAAGCGCGCCCTTGGCGACGAACACGACGGCAACAATTGCCGCCAACTGCACGGCTTGCGCGCGCCAGCTCGCCCATTGGCCGGGAGATGCATCCTTGTCACCACCTACCAATTTCTCGTCGCTCACTAGCCTGTTCCTCCGACCGTGATCCGTTCCATCCGCAGCGTCGGCTGGCCGACGCCGACAGGCACGCCCTGGCCGTTCTTGCCGCAGGTGCCGATACCGGTATCGAGCGCCAGGTCGTTGCCGACCATCGTGATGCGATGCAGGTCGGTCGGCCCGTTGCCGATCAGCATCGCGCCCTTGAGTGGCGCGCCGAGCTTGCCGTTCTCGATCTTGTAGGCCTCGGTGCACTGGAACACGTATTTGCCGGAGGTGATGTCGACCTGGCCGCCGCCGAAATTGGCGGCATAGACGCCGTTCTTCACAGAGGCCAAAATTTCCGCGGGGTCGCGCTGGCCCGCCAGCATGTAGGTGTTGGTCATGCGCGGCATCGGCACATGGGCGTAGCTCTGGCGGCGGCCGTTGCCGGTCGGCTTCATGTTCATCAGCCGCGCGTTCTGGCGGTCCTGCATGTAGCCGACCAGGATGCCGTCCTCGATCAGCACGGTGCGGTTGGTCGGCGTACCCTCGTCGTCGATGGAGAGAGAACCGCGCCGCGACGCCATGGTGCCGTCGTCGACCACGGTGACGCCCTTGGCCGCGACCTGCTTGCCCATCAGCCCTGCGAACGCCGAGGTCTGCTTGCGGTTGAAGTCGCCTTCGAGGCCGTGACCGACCGCTTCATGCAGCATCACGCCGGGCCAGCCGGCGCCCAGCACCACGTCCATCTCGCCGGCAGGAGCAGGGACCGATTCCAGATTGACCAGCGCCTCGCGGATCGCGCCATCGGCGGCCTCGCGCCAGGCCTTGGTCTCAATGAAGCGGGCATAGCCCTCGCGGCCGCCATAGCCCTTGCTGCCGCTTTCCTGCCGGTCGCCTTGTCCGGCGACCACCGAAATATTGACCCGCACCAGCGGGCGGATGTCGCGATAGCTTTCGCCGTCGGGCCGCAAGATCTCCACCACCTGCCAGGTGGCCCCCAGGCTGATGGAAGCCTGCCGCACCCGCGGATCCTTGTCGCGCACATAGGCGTCGATTTCGGCCAGCAGCTTCACCTTGGCCTCGAACCCCGGCGCATCCAGCGGATTCTCGTCGCCATAGAGCCGGACGTTGGTATGGGCGGGCGCAGCGGCAAAATTGCCGCTGTAGCCGCCGCGCACGGCCGCGACCGCATCCGCCGCACGGATCAGCGCCGGCAGCGAGACATCAGAGGAATGCGCGTAACCGACCGCGTCGTCCTTCACCGCGCGCAGGCCAAAACCCTGGCTGGTGTCATAGGTCGCCTGCTTCAAGCGCCCATTGTCAAAACCGAGCGCTTCGGTCTGGCCATATTCCAGAAACAGCTCGCCGTCGTCGGCGCCCGAAAGGCCCCGCGTGATCTCGCGCCGGACGGCATCGCGGTCGAGATTGGCGCGGTCGAGGAGGGAGGTTGTAGCGGGATTGGTCATCAAATCAGTCCGTTGTCGGAGGGGCGCATCCAAGATAGTTGTTTCCCCGCCATTCCGCGAGGGGCGGAATCAACACGTTGCCGAGACGATGGCTGCAGTCGAAATTGTTCCGATAACGCAAGACCATATCGAAAGCTTTCACGGGGCCCTCGACTTCGTCGCGCGGGAGCGGCGCTATCTGGCGTTTCTGGAAGCCCCGCCGTTCGAAGCGACGCGGGCCTTCGTTCTCGACAATATCGCGCATGGTTATCCGCAACTGGTCGCGGTTTCCTCCGGCCGGGTCATCGGCTGGTGCGATGTCGTGCCCAACCCAAGGCCGATCTATGCCCATGTCGGCGTTCTCGGGATCGCGTTGCTGCCGGAATTCCGGCGACAGGGAATAGGCGGGCGTTTGATCCGGCAGACGCTCGGCGCGGCGCGGGAGTTTGGGCTGCGACGGGTCGAACTGACGGTTCGGGAGAGCAATACGGGCGCGATCGAGCTCTACAAGAAATTCGGCTTTGCGATCGAAGGGCTGCAGCGCAACCGCATTCTCGTTGATGGCGGTTACGAAAACCTGGTACTGATGGGGCTGCTGTTTTAGCAACCCCTCACGGCAGCTTGTCATCCCCTTTGCCGGCAGTATCCGCGCCGGGCTCCGGCCTGACGTGTGCATTGGCCCAGCGGAACAGCTCGTCGAACACGGGCCGCAACGCCCGAGCCGCCGGGGTCATCTCGTATTCCACCCGCGGCGGCACTTCGGGAAATACCGTGCGCTTCACCAGGCCCTCGCTTTCGAGGTCGCGGAGCTGGGTCGTCAGCATATGCTGAGTCACATCCGGGATGGCGCGCCGCAATTGGCCGAACCGCTGCTTGCCGTCGACAAGCTGCCAGAGGATTTCGCCCTTCCACTTGCCTGAGAGCAGGCGAAGCGCCCGATGCAACTGCGCTCTGGCCCGTTCGGATGGGCATTCCTGCCCTTCATTCTCATTAGTCTGTTTTTCCATACTACCCCAGAAAAATCATCCTACTTGTCAATTTCATCTTAGTCCCGAATTTTGGGTTTGACAGCCCCTCAGGGGCTCCGCCGGCGGATGGCACTGCTGTCCGCCGCCGCTTTCACCATTTCGGGAGTTTTCTCGATGTCTACGATTGTTGCGCCAACCAGACCGTACTGGACGTCTGCCACCCTGTGGGTGGTCAGGGGATTGCTTGCGCTCACCTTTGTGGCGGCCGGCGGGGCGAAGCTCTATGGCGTCCCCATGCTGGTCGAGGAGTTTCAGCATATCGGGCTCGGCCAATGGTTTCGCTATGTCACCGGCGGTCTCGAAATCATGGGCGCGATCCTGCTGCTCTTGCCCCGGAAGGCCGCCCTCGGCGCGCTGCTGCTGATCTGCATCATGATCGGCGCGGTGATCACCCATTTATTCGTCATCGGCGGCTCGCCGGTGCCGGCCATTGTTCTTCTGGCGCTGAACGCTGTGGTTGCCTATGCGGAGCGTGGCCAGATCGCATTGCTTGCCGAGACTTCGTGAGGCTGCTGCGATGCGCATTTCTCGCCGCGAATTGACGGCTGTTGCAGGGCTTGTGCTGGCCTTCGTGCTGCCGCTGACGGTGACCCTGTTACTGACAGGATCCGAAGCGGCGACCTCAAAACCGCAGACGAAGCCAGCTTCGCCGCCGATGCATCGGCTGGTGCTGCCGATCAATACCGACGATCCCACCACGATGCGCGCCTTGATCTCGACCTCGCTCAACCTCCCGAAATACTACCAGGAACGGAACGAACCGTTCACGATCGAGGTCGTCGCCTATAATGCCGGCGTTCACATGTTGCGCGCCGATACCTCGCCGGTGAAAGACATGCTGCGCGTATTGAGGACGGTCAATTCGAACATCCGATTCGTTGTCTGCGAGGCAACCAAGCTCGGCATGGAACGCCAAGAGGGCCGTCCGATCACACTGATTGACAATGTCGATCTTGTGCCGAGCGGGCCCGGGCGCATCATCGAACTGCAGGAAGCCGGCTGGTCCTACATCCGGTCATGACAAACGGATATCGGCCATGACGCCACATCGCAGACTAACACGCCGCACCGTCGTTGCAGGGCTGCTCGGCGCTGGCGCCTTGGCCGCGATGTCGGCTCGTGTCCGGGCCGATGGGCCGCCGCCGTTCGCAACCGTCCGGCATCAGTTCATCCAGCTTCGCGGCGCAAGGCCGGTGCCATCGGTACCGATTCCGCGTCTGTCCGGCGGCGCGATCGATTTGACGTCCCTGCGGGGCAAAGTCGTGCTCGTCAATTTCTGGGCGACCTGGTGCCCCGCCTGCCGGACCGAACTGCCGATGCTGGACCGGCTGGCGGCGAGCGACCGCAGGGATTTTGAGGTGATCGCCGTGGCGACGGATCGCGACCGATCGGTCGTTGCGCCGTTTGTGAAAGCGTTGAAGCTTCGCCGCCTCGCGATCGGTCTCGATCCCGATGGCCTCGTGGCAAGAGCCGGCGCGGGCGGGCAGGCCGACACGCCGTTCGCGCTGTACGCCATGCCGATCACTTTCCTGATCGGCGTCACCGGGCAAGTCGAAGGCTATATCAGCGGGGAAGCGGACTGGCTCTCTACCGAGGCGCGCCGGCTGCTCGATTATTACGCCAGCGCCGGTTGAGCTGTCGGCTCGGCGTCACGGCAGCTTGTCGTATCCTTCGCCCAGCCCGTTCAGGCTGAGCGGGAAGCCGATGCCCTCTTCGGGCGTCTCGAAAATAATGAAGGTCGCGGTTTTGGCGCCCCGGAGCTGGCCGAGCAGCTTCTCGTCCATCACGACCTCGGCGACGCAGCCATTGGGCAGGCAGCGAACAAAGCCGGCGCGGCCGACGTCCTGGTTGTCGAGCTTCAGCCCGAGGCCGGAGGGCAGCAGGACGCCGAGCGGCGCCACTACCCGCATCAACTTGCTCTTCTGGTCGGCGGTCTTCAGCACGATCACGGTGAGGCCGGCGTTGGAGCGGTCCTCGGCGACCACGCTCTGGATCAGCGCGCATTGCTCGCCCTGGGCACCCGGCGGGGTGTCGCAGCGGATCTGCCAGTCGCCATGAACCGACCGCACGGCGCCTTGCGCGCTCGCCGCCTGGGTCAGGCCGAACAGGAAGGCCACGGCGAGCAGGCCGCCGAGCCAGCGGGCCGGTTCCAGGCCAAATCCTGCCTGATGTTTCGAACGCCCCATCCGGGTCGATCCTCTTTGTTTCCGGCAGCGGCCGGTGACGTTTCCGGCCGGGCTGGCAGCACGCGTTGTAACTGGGTTCATCCGGACTGATACGCAATGACGGCGCCTTGAAGGCAGCCGAGAGCCAATCCACGCCGTCAAGGATTGGGCTGGCCCAAGCGAATCAGGTCGTCCGGGATCGCCGTGACTGTGCCTACATCCGGCAAACCGGCTGTCAAGCGGCACGAGCTTGCGAAACGGCGGGTTTTTGCTGATTTAGCTGGAAAATCCGGCGTCCGGCGAATAGCAGGTGACGCATGGCTTTGCACCCTACTACTGCATTGCGAGAGCCTTAGAATTATGGTTTGAGAGGCTGGATTTCGACGCGTTCTAACGATCTGGCCCGAGGTATAGTACCTCCGGTAGGCCGTTTGTGAGGGCGGATCGTGCGGCATTCCCGGCCATCCGGTGGGAATGCTTTGGGGATTTTTTCTAAAGGAGCGCGAGCGGCATGAAGATGTCGAGTGGCCAGATGGGCCGGCGGTTGCTGGGGTTGACGGTGGCGGGCATGGCGCTCGTCGCCGGTGGGGCGGCGTTTGCGGCACAGCCCAAGCCGTGGGAAATCACGCTGCAGGAAGCCGCGACCCCTGTGATGGAAAACATCATCAGCTTCCACAATTTGCTGCTGGTGCTGATCACGCTGATCACCCTGTTCGTGCTGGCGCTGCTGGTTATCGTGGTCGTGAAGTTCAACGCCAACGCTAATCCGGTTCCCTCCAAGACCACCCACAACACGCTCATCGAGGTGGCCTGGACCCTGATCCCGGTGCTGATCCTGGTCGGTATCGCGGTGCCGTCGTTCCGCCTGCTGTTCCAGCAACTCGACATTCCCAAGGCGGACTTGACCGTGAAGGTCACCGGCAAGCAGTGGTACTGGAGCTACGCCTATCCGGACAATGGCAAGTTCGAATTCGATTCGCTGATGGCGCAGGACAAGCAGCCGCGCCTGCTCGGCGTCGACAACGAGATGGTGGTGCCGGTCAACAAGGTGATCCGGGTCCAGACCACCGGCGCCGACGTGATCCACGCGTTCGCCGTGCCTTCGTTCGGCATCAAGATCGACTCGATCCCCGGCCGGCTCAACGAGACCTGGTTCAAGGCGACCAAGGTCGGCATGTATTACGGCCAGTGCTCCGAACTGTGCGGCAAGGATCACGCCTTCATGCCGATCGCAGTCAAGGTGGTGACCGACCAGGAATTCGCTTCCTGGGTTGAGGCGGCAAAGAAGAAATATGCGACCAACCCGGCGAACACTTACGCTTCGGCTGGTGGCCAGGCCGCGCAGTAAGGCGCGGGCCAAGGGGTAAGCAAGGGACAAGGGCGACGGGACCTGAAAAGGTCCGCAAAGGGACTGCAAGGCAGGATTTCAAAATGGCAACGACCGCAGCGACACACCACGATCACGCCCATGATGACCATGCGCATGCCAATCCGACCGGATGGCGGCGCTGGGTCTATTCGACGAACCATAAGGACATCGGCACGATGTACCTTATCTTCGCGATCTTCGCGGGTATCATCGGAGCTGCGATGTCGATCGCGATCCGCGTCGAGCTGATGTATCCCGGCGTCCAGCTCTTCCACGAATCCCACACCTACAATGTGTTCGTGACCTCGCACGGCCTGATCATGATCTTCTTCATGGTGATGCCGGCGATGATCGGCGGCTTCGGCAACTGGTTCGTGCCGCTGATGATCGGCGCGCCCGACATGGCGTTCCCGCGCATGAACAACATCTCGTTCTGGCTGCTGCCGGCATCCTTCGCGCTGCTCTTGATGTCCACCTTCGTCGAAGGTGAACCGGGCGCCAACGGCGTCGGCGCGGGCTGGACCATGTATGTGCCACTGTCGACATCGGGCCATCCGGGACCGGCGGTCGACTTCGCGATCCTGTCGCTGCATCTGGCCGGAGCCTCCTCGATCCTCGGCGCCATCAACTTCATCACCACGATCTTCAACATGCGCGCGCCGGGCATGACCCTGCACAAGATGCCGCTGTTCGTGTGGTCGATCCTGGTGACGGTGTTCCTCCTCCTGCTGTCGCTGCCGGTGCTGGCCGGCGCCATCACCATGATGCTGACCGACCGCAATTTCGGCACCACCTTCTTCGCTGCCGACGGCGGCGGCGACCCGCTGCTGTTCCAGCACCTGTTCTGGTTCTTCGGCCATCCCGAAGTGTACATCCTGATCCTGCCCGGCTTCGGCATGGTCAGCCAGATCGTCTCGACCTTCTCGCGCAAGCCTGTGTTCGGCTATCTCGGCATGGCCTACGCCATGGTCGCGATCGGCGGCATCGGCTTCGTGGTGTGGGCGCACCACATGTACACCGTCGGCATGTCGTCGGCGACGCAGGCCTATTTCGTCGCCGCTACCATGGTGATCGCAGTGCCGACCGGCGTGAAGATCTTCTCCTGGATCGCCACGATGTGGGGCGGCTCGATCGAATTCCGCACCCCGATGCTGTGGTCGATCGGCTTCATCTTCCTGTTCACGGTCGGTGGCGTCACCGGCGTCGTGCTGGCCAATGCCGGCGTCGACCGCGTGCTGCAGGAAACCTACTACGTCGTCGCGCACTTCCACTACGTGCTGTCGCTCGGCGCCGTGTTCGCGATCTTCGCCGGCTGGTACTACTGGTTCCCGAAGATGTCGGGTTACATGTATTCGGAATTCATCGGCAAGCTGCACTTCTGGATCACCTTCATCGGCGTCAACCTGGTATTTTTCCCGCAGCACTTCCTCGGCCTGTCGGGCATGCCGCGCCGCTATGTCGACTATCCAGACGCGTTCGCCGGCTGGAACCTGGTGTCCTCGGTCGGCTCCTACATTTCGGGCTTCGGCGTGCTGATCTTCATCTGGGGCGTGATCGACGCCTTCGTGAAGAAGCAGGCGGCGGAGGCCAATCCGTGGGGCGCGGGCGCCACCACGCTGGAATGGACGCTGACGTCGCCGCCGCCCTTCCACCAGTTCGAAGTGCTGCCGCGCGTACAGTAAACGGTTATTCGCGGCGCGCATCCGTTGCGCGCCGCGGCCTTGATGAAGCGAGATAGATCTTGTCGGTAGTCGACCATAACGCCATCGATGTTCGGCCTCGGATTTCCGAGGCGGAAGTCGGCGACTACATTGCGCTCTTGAAGCCGCGGGTGATGTCCCTCGTGATCTTCACCGCGCTGGTCGGCCTCGTGATCGCGCCGGGCTACGTCCATCCAATCCTGGCGTTCACCTCGATCCTCTGCATCGCGGTCGGTGCCGGCGCCTCGGGCGCGCTGAACATGGCGCTTGAGGGCGACATCGACGCCAAGATGTCGCGCACCGCGAACCGGCCGATCCCGCGCGGCCGCATCACCGCCGGCGAAGCGATGGCGTTCGGCCTGACGCTTTCGTTCTTCGCTGTGATGACGCTCGGCGTCCTCGTCAACTGGCTGGCCGGCGGGCTGTTAGCGTTCACGATCTTCTTCTATGTCGTGATCTACACCATGTGGCTAAAGCGCTGGACTGCGCAGAACATCGTGATCGGCGGCGCCGCCGGCGCGCTGCCGCCTGTGGTGGCATGGGCCGCCGCCACCGGCTCGCTGTCGATGGAGCCGGTGCTCCTGTTCCTCATCATCTTCTTCTGGACGCCGCCGCATTTCTGGGCGCTGGCGCTGTTCCGTTCCGACGATTACGCCCGCGCCGGCGTGCCGATGCTGCCCGTCGTCGCCGGTCCCGACGCGACGCGCCTGCAGATCCTGCTTTACACCGTCGTGCTGGTCGCGACCGCGTTTGCGCCCTGGCCGCTCGGCTATTTCGACGCGATCTACGGTGTCGTCTCACTCGTGCTTGGCGCCGGCATGATGTGGCTTGCCATCGACGTCTACCGCCACCGCGTGGGCAAGCAGGCGGGCCGCGCCACGCGCCGGCTCTTTGCCTTCTCGATTCTTTATCTGTTCGCGCTATTTGCGACCCTCCTGCTCGAGGTCGTCGTCCGCGCGGTCGCACCGTCGATCCGCGCCGTTATGCCTTTGGTCGGGTAGGGGGCGTATGGCGAGCGCATGGACAACAAGCAGCAGCCAGATGGAATCGTCCTCACCGAGGCGCAGAAAAGAAGCCGCCGTCATCGCTCGATCGCCATTGCGCTCGCGCTCGGCGTCCTCGTCGTGCTGTTCTTTGCGGTCACCATGGTCAAGGGGCCGGCCGTTCTCGTCCGGCCGATGTGATTGAGATGCAGAACGAGCCGCAGATCAGCGAGGGCAGGGCGGAAGGCGAAAAGATCGCCGCGCGTCGGACGCTGACCCGCGACGCGCTGGTGGCGTCGATCTGCAGTTTTGTCGTGGTGTTCATGGTCGGCGCCTCCTATGCCGCCGTGCCCTTCTACGACTGGTTCTGCCGCGCCACCGGCTTCAACGGTACCACCCAGGTTGCGACCTCGGCGCCGTCGGACGCGCCGCTTGCCCGCAAGATCTCCGTGCGGTTCGACGCCAATGTTGGTCCCGGCCTGCCCTGGAAGTTCGAGCCCGAGCAGAACGAGATCGAGGTCCGGATCGGCGAGGTCATCACCGTATTCTACACCGTGACCAATCAGGCGGCGCGCGCTACCGCCGGCGTCGCGGCCTACAACGTCGCACCGCTCACGGTCGGCGCCTATTTCCAGAAGATCAACTGCTTCTGCTTCACCGAACAGGCCATGGGTCCGGGCGAGAAGCGCGAAATGCCCGTGGTGTTCTACGTCGATCCAGCGCTGGCCAAGGACAGCGAGAACGACGGGCTGAAAACCATCACGCTGTCCTACACCTTCTATCCCGTGCGCGATCCGGCGCCGAAGCCCGTGGCGGCCGGCGAAGGCGACAAGCGCAAGGGAAACTTGTGAGAAACCTCTGACCGCTGGATTCCGTATCTAACGGGTTTCGGCTTTGAAATTTGAGACGAATATGTGCTGAAGGGAACGGCACATCTAACGGAGAGACCGCAATGGCTACGGCGCACGCGAAGCACCACGACTACCACCTCGTCGATCCGAGCCCGTGGCCGGTCGTCGGCTCGATCTCGGCCTTCATCATGGCGGTGGGTGCGATCACCTGGATGCATCACATGACCGCGGCGGCCCCGGTCATCTTCGGTGTCGGCACCATCGGCGTGCTCTACACCATGGCGAGCTGGTGGGGCGACGTGATCCGCGAAGCCCAGTACAAGGGCGACCACACCCGCGTGGTGCAGATCAGCCACCGCTACGGCATGATCCTGTTCATCGCCTCCGAGGTGATGTTCTTCGTCGCCTGGTTCTGGGCCTTCTTCAATTCCGCGCTGTTCCCGGCGGACGCGATCCACGCCACCCGCGATGCGGTGTTCGGCTGCGGTCCGGGCACGGCTGCCGGCGCCTGCAGCGTGCCGGGCACCTGGCCGCCGAAGGGCATCGAGACCTTCGACCCCTGGCACCTGCCGCTGCTCAACACGCTGCTGCTGCTGACCTCGGGCACCACGGTCACCTGGGCGCACCACGCGCTGCTCGAGAACGACCGTCAGGGCCTGAAGTACGGCCTGATCCTCACCGTGCTGCTCGGCGCCACCTTCACATGCGTGCAGGCCTATGAATACGCCCACGCCACGTTCGGCTTCTCCGGCAACATCTACGGCGCGACCTTCTTCATGGCGACCGGCTTCCACGGCTTCCACGTGCTGGTCGGCACCGTGTTCCTGCTGGTCTGCCTGTTCCGCGCCTATGCCGGCCACTTCACGCCGAAGCAGCATCTCGGCTTCGAATTCGCCGCCTGGTACTGGCACTTCGTCGACGTGGTGTGGCTGTTCCTGTTCATCTGCATCTACGTCTGGTTCCGCGGCGCGGGGCCGGTCGCCGGGCACTGAGACAGATTCGACGTGCTACAAGGGGCGGTCGGAAGGCCGCCCCTTTCGCTTTTCCTTCTCCTGCAAGGGAGAGGGGAGGAGATAGATGGATCAGACGCAACCCACGATCACCCAGAGCGCACTCCGCGGCATCGCCTGCCGCTGCCCGCGCTGCGGCAGGGGCAAGCTCTTTGCGGGCTTCCTCGACTTGCGCCCGAATTGCGAAGCATGCGGGCTCGACTATGCCTTCATCGATGCCGGCGACGGGCCCGCGATCTTCATCATCATGCTGGCAGGCGCCATCGTCGTCACCGCCGCCCTGATCGTGGAGGTCAAGTATCAGCCGCCGTTCTGGCTGCATGCGGCGCTCTGGCTGCCGCTGATCGCGGCAACCACGCTGCTGCCATTGCGCTCGATGAAGTCGCTTCTGATCGCGCTGCAGTTCCATCACAAGGCCGCGCCCGGCCGCCTGATCGACCGCGAGCCGAAATGAGAGCGCTCTCGTCACGGCGGCCGGCGGTCGCCGGCTTTGCCATTTTCACGCTTGTGATGGTGATGGCCTTCAGCGGACTTGGCATCTGGCAATTGCAGCGCCGCGTCGAGAAGCACGCGCTGATCGCACGGCTTAACGAGCGCCTGGCGGCCGCGCCCGAAGCCCTGCCGGCAGCGGCGCAATGGCCTTCGCTGACCCCGGCCAAGGACGAATTCCGCCGCGTCAGCTTCACTGCGACTTACGCGCCCTTGCCGGATGCGATGGTCTACAGCGCCGGCTCCGCGGTTCGCGACGACGTCTCGGGCCCCGGCACCTGGGCTTTCCTGCCGGTGCAACTGGCCGACGGCAACACCATCGTGGTTAATGCCGGCTTCGTCCAAAACACGATGCAGGATCGCAATCAGCAGGATCGCGCCGTGCGCCGGTTGATCACCGGTGATCCTGCGCAGCTCACGGGCTACATCCGCTTTCCCGAAAATGCGGGCGCGCTGACGCCGGCGGAAAGCGTTGCGAAACGACTTTGGTTCACCCGCGATCATCTGGCGATGGCGCGCGCGCTGGGCTGGGGCGAGAGCGGCAAGGCCGTCGCGCCGTTTTACATCGATCTGGAAGCGCCCCTGCCGGAGAACGGCATCCCGAAGCCTGGCGCGCTCTCCGTGCATCTCAAGGACGATCACATGCAATACGCCATTACCTGGTTCACGCTGGCGTTCGCGGTCGTCATTGCCTTCGGCGTGTGGTGGCGCGGGCAGCGCCGCGCCCGATAGCAACTCCCCGTATTGTACCGGTCTAGCCTCTCGGAACGTTTGTTCCGCACAATCGTTGCGGTTCCACAGTGAGAGTATCGGACAATGGGTCGTTCAGTATCTATTCATGACGATCGTCATACCCCTTCACCCGCGTCGGCACCCGGCAGCTATCGCGACGAAGATGGGATTGCGAATTTGGCTGAGGATTTCGATGAAATAGGTTTGGTGGTCGACTGGCTGGACGCGTGCCGGAATCGCGACCTGTCGACATTGCTCGACCTCTATGCCGACGACGCGATGCTCAAATGCCAGTGCGGCGAGGCCAAGGTGAGCGAAGGCCGCGCCGAGCTCGAATCCTATTGGCGTCCGCGCCTCGGTGCGCTCGCACCTACCGCATTCGGGCTGGAGGAAATCATGCCGACCGCCGACGGCGTCGTCCTCGATTATCTGAGCTACGAAGGCAAGCCGGTGCGCATCGCCTTCACCTTTACGCGCGACGGAAAAATTCAAGCGTCCCATTGCATGCCGGTGGTGGAATCGCAGCAGCCCGCTGCTTGCATGCAGGACTATGCCGGTTAGGCTTCGTTCCTCTGTTTGCAGCGCACCGAACTGAGGCAAGCCTGACCACAAACTCCGGTCAGACTTGCTTTGCGCCGCGCGCATTGGAAGCGGCGTCGCCCGCCGGAAGCCGGCAACGAACGCAGGTGCGTCCCGCCTCGCGCAAGAGTTCGAGCGTCCCGCTGAGCGCCCGGGCACGCTCCAGCATTCCGGTCAATCCACGGCCGAACATCCGATCTGCCGGAAAGCCCACGCCGTCATCGGAGATTTCCACGATCACTTCGCGATCATGGATTCTCGCTGCGACGTGCATCGCATTCGCTTTGGCGTGGCGAAGCACGTTCGTCACCGCTTCCTGAATTACGCGATAGACCGTCTGCGACAGCAGGCCGTCGACTTCGTTCAGTGTCACGTCGATCTCGGAGGTCACCTTGAGCTCGGGCGCCTGCGCCTTCGCATTCCGCAACAGCGTCTGGATGCTCCTCTCCAGCCCAAGCTCCTGAATGTAGAGCGGCCGCAGCCGGTCGAGGATACGGCGGTTCGCGTGCTGCAATGTTTCGACGGATTGCAGGATTCCCTCGGCGGCGCTCCTCAATTCGGCTTCGCCGGAGGGAATCGATTCCAGCAGCACCACCGTATTGGCGCGGATCCCGAACAACAGCGGCCCGAGTTCGTCGTGAAGCTCGCGCGCCATGTCCTGTCGCTCGTCATCCTGCAGCGATACGATCCGGCGCAGCAGGCTGCGATTATCCTGGCTGAGGCGATGCAGGGTGCGGGCGAGTTCATTGGCTTCCTGCGCGCTTCTGCGGATCTCGGGCGGCCCGGACGGGGTAATGAGCTGATCGTAATCGCCCGTTCGCATGCGGGTCAGGCCGTCGCCGAGATTTTGCAGCGGCCTCTGGGCGGAGCGCGCGGTGAAGTGGGCAATGACCCCCGTCAGCAGCATCAGGCCAATTCCGGAGCAGGCGATTGCCAGAAATCCGATCCATTTTTCGTAGATGTCGGCGGACATGTCGGGTGCAAACACGATGTTGCCGACCTGCTTGCCCTCGATCGTTATCGGGAAGGCGGCTCTGAATTCGGGTATGACGAGGAGGCGGATGAACCAGCCTGGCACTCTTCCCAAGGGGGGCCCCTCCGAAGGAGGAGCATCGGGGCCGGTTCCGAGGCCGCGAAAGCGGATGGTTTCGGCGGCGCCCAGCGACTGCACGAAGGCATCGAGTGTTTCCTGGGGATTGGCCGAGGTGCGAAGTGCACTGTTGAGTGCAGCCGCAACCGCTCTAGCCGAGCGAGCCGCTGGCTCGGTTTCCTCCATAAGTTGCGCCGCGGCGAAGATCTGGAGCGAAACCGCCCCGGCCAGCAGCGCGGCCACGAACGTCAAGCCGAGCGGCAGCAGCAACCGTGTTCGTAGAGAAAGTCTTTCCCACATTTTCGCTATTCTAAGTTCCCGCAACCCAAGATTTCTCTTTTCAAATACCGTCAACCGCCTATTTATTCCTCAAGGGGGATAGATGATGCAAAATTCTACCAGATCGGCAACGAAGGTCCTGATCGTCGACGACCACCCGGTGGTGCTGTCGGGCTGCCGGTCGCTGTTTGCGTCGGACAATTCCGTGAAGATCGAGGAGGCCACCGACGCCAAATCCGGCCACCGCGCCTATGTCACCAGGAAGCCCGACGTTACGGTGATCGATATCAAGCTTCCCGACGTTTCCGGCTTTGAGCTGATGCGGCGCATCCGCAAGGACGATCCGGCCGCCAAGATCATCATGTTCAGCATGAATGACGATCCGGCGTTCGTGGTTCGCGCCATCGAGATGGGCGCGCAGGGCTATGTCGCGAAGGGCGACGATCCGAGGATGCTGGTGAAGGCGGTCCGCAAGGTGGCCGCGGGGGACAATTTCATCTCGCCGCAACTGGCGGAAGCGGTGACCTTTTCGGGCGCTTCGATCAAGGCCAATCCGGCGTCGCAAATGACGGCGCGCGAACTGGAAATCCTGCGGCTATTGGGCCGTGGCGACAAGATCGTCGAAGTGGCCGATGCGCTGGAGATTTCCTACAAGACGGTGGCCAACACCACCTCGCTGCTCAAGCAGAAGCTCGGTGCCAAGAACCACTCGGACCTGATCCGGATCGCCGTCGAAATGGGATTGGGCTGAGCGCCGTCTGCGCCGTTCGATGATTGCTGAACCGGTCGCGCCACGTGGGCGCGACCCGTTCGTGCCGCTGTAATTCGCTTTTCGTCCGGGCAATGGGATGACGATAGGCGAACTCAGCGAAGACCTACCAGTGATGATGGCGACGATGATGGCGCCACTTGTGATGACCGCGACCTCTGTACCATCCGTAGTGATGACCGCGGCCTCGGTGCTTGTGGCCGTGGTGGCCGCGCCCGTGCTTGACCTGGACTACGGCGCCGTCCTCCGAGGTCAAGGGTGCGATGCCCATTCTGGCGGACGCGGACAGGGTCATTGCCAGCGAAGCAATCAATGCCGCGCCAATCAGAACGATACGTCTCATGCAGGAGTCCTCCCAATCGCTTGATCGCGATACCTGACACAAGTTCCCGAGATCGACTTTGTTCCATGCCGTGATCACGTGGCCTGCGATCGGCGAAAAGCCGGCGGCATGATGTCCCGCTCCGCGGGATAGCCGGAAGGGATAGCCAAAAATCGGCTTGGTCACTATTGGGAAAAACTGGCAACATGACCCCCTGACGACTGAAGGAGAGCTGGATGCACAGCCCGGATATCGTAGCGGTCGCCTTTGCGCGGGCGTGGAGCGTCTACCGGCTGATCCATAGCGGTATCGATGACAACGACGCCCGCCGGACGGGTCTCCAGCGCTTTATCCGGCAGCGCTGCGAGGCGGGCGAAACCGACACCGAGCTGCTGGCGGTCGCGGGGCTCAAATATCTCAAGGGACTGGAAGGGATCCCGGAGGGCTAACCCGCCGCTTCGTCCGAGGTCCAGAGATCCGGGAAAAACTGGAACAAGCGGTTTCTTTGCGCGTTGCCGGTTGCATCATTGGAGGAATCCCGAGGAGGACGCCTTGAAGAAATTTCTGATGATCGGAACGCTTGTCCTTGCCGCGTCGGCGGTCGCCGGAAGCGCGGTTGCCGCCGAGTTCTACGTGGTGCGCGACGCCACCACCAAGAAATGCACGGTGGTCGATACCAAGCCGACCACGACGACCGTCACCATCGTCGACAACGGTACGTTCAAGACCAGGACCGAGGCCGAAACCGGCATGAAGACCATGAAGGTCTGCACAAGCAACTAAGACAGACCCTTCCAGGAGAGAGGGCCGCAGGTTCGCCTGCGGCCCTCTTTGTTTTGAGCCGCATCAGCCCCTGTAGCGCAGCGCCGCGACCAGCACGGCGAAGGCCGGGGTCGGCTGGCGGCGGCTCGGGTAATAGAGGTGATAGCCCGGGAATGGCGGACACCAGTCCGCCAGCACCCGTATCAGGCGGCCGTCGGCGAGATGCGGCTGCACCTGGTCCTCCGGCAGATAGGCAAGCCCAAGCCCGTCGAGAACGGCGTTCATCCGCAACGCCATGTTATTGAACACCAGTTGACCCTCGACGCGGACCTTCAAGGTGCGTCCGCGCTTCTCGAACTCCCAGGCATAGATTCCGCCATAGGTCGGCAGGCGGATATTGATGCAGCGATGGCTCGTCAGGTCCTGCGGCTTGCCGGGCCTGGGATGAACAGCGAAATAGCTGGGTGCGCCGACCACCGCCATGCGGAAATCAGGCCCGATCCGCACCGCGACCATGTCCTTGGCCACCTGCTCGCCGAGGCGAATGCCGGCGTCGTAACGTTCCGCGACGATGTCGGTCAGACCATAATCGATGTTCACCTCGACCTTGATGTCGGGATATCGCGGCAGCAGTTTTGACAGTGCAGGCCACAGAATCGTGTTGGCCGAGTGTTCGGCCGTGGTGATGCGGATGGTGCCGGCCGGCTTGTCGCGCAACTCGGTCAGGGCGGAAAGTTCGGCGTCGATCTCCTCCAGCTTTGGCGCCAGCGTTCGCATCAGCCGCTCGCCCGCCTCCGTCGGGGCGACGCTGCGGGTGGTGCGGGTCAGGAGCCGCAGGCCGAGCCGCTCCTCCAGCCCTCGGATCGTATGGCTGAGCGCGGATTGCGAAACATCGAGCTGCGCCGCCGCCCGCGTAAAACTTCGCTCGCGCGCCACCACCAGGAAGGCGAGGAGATCGTTGATGTTCTGACGCGCCATTCATGAATCCATTTCATAAGTGCAAGCTGATTATACCATCTAATCCCGACCCCGCGCAGCCGTTAGCTTGCGAAGCACCGCAAGGCGCAGTCCTTTTCACGCTCTTTCAAACGTGAACGCCGGCAAGGAACAGCCGAAACGTGGCGCAGTTACAGGATGCTTGAGGTGGACGGCGGCACGGTCGCGCCGAAGCTCTTCAGAACGACAGCAGAAATGGGAACACGACATGCAAGGTCCGAGCGACTTCGAGGTATCACGGAGGAAATTGTTGCTGGGAACCGCCGCATCGGTGGCTTTCGGCACGGCACCCCTTGCCTATGCGCAAACCCCTGCGGTTCCTGCGCAGGCTGACGCCGTCGACGCCGTCTCCATGTCGAAGGTCTCCTTCAACGTGAACGGCAGCCTGCGGGAAATCGCGCTCGATACCAGGACCACGCTGCTCGATGCGCTGCGCGAGCATCTGCATCTCACCGGCAGCAAGAAGGGGTGCGATCACGGCCAGTGCGGCGCCTGCACGGTGATCGTTGGCGGGCGGCGGATCAATTCATGCCTGACGCTGGCCGTCATGCATCAGGGCGACAGCATCACGACCATCGAAGGCCTGGGCACGCCCGAGAACATGCATCCGATGCAGGCTGCGTTCGTCAAGCATGACGGTTTTCAGTGCGGCTATTGCACGCCGGGGCAGATCTGTTCGGCGGTCGCGGTGCTCGATGAAATCAAGGTCGGCATCCCCAGCCATGTCAGCGCCGACCTCAACGCGGCGCCGCAACTCACCAACAGCGAACTGCGCGAGCGCATGAGCGGCAACATCTGCCGTTGCGGCGCTTATTCCAACATTGCCGAGGCGATCTCTGAAGTCGCCGGGAGGCCCGCATGAAGTCATTCAGCTACGAGCGCGCGCGCACGCCGGCCGAGGCAGCAGCCTCCGTCCTGCGCAGGCCGGACGCCAAATTCATTGCCGGCGGCACCAACCTGCTCGATCTCATGAAGCTCGAGATCGAGACGCCGGCGCATCTCGTCGACGTCAACGGCCTTGCGCTCGACAGGATCGAAGCGTCGCCGGAGGGCGGATTGCGGATCGGCGCGCTGGTGCGCAATACGGATCTCGCGGCCGACGCGCGCGTGCGGCGCGACTATGCCGTGCTGTCGCGCGCGCTGCTCGCGGGCGCCTCGGGACAACTGCGCAACATGGCGACCACGGCGGGAAACCTGCTGCAGCGGACACGCTGTCCTTATTTCTATGACACCAACCAGCCCTGCAATAAGCGGAAGCCCGGCAGCGGCTGCGCCGCGATCGGCGGATTCAGCCGCCAGCATGCCGTCATTGGTGCCAGCGATGCCTGCATCGCGACGCATCCGAGCGATATGGCGGTAGCGATGCGAACGCTCGACGCTGTGGTGGAAACCGTGCGGCCGGATGGTGCGACGCGAAGCATTCCAATTGCCGAATTGCACCGCCTGCCGGGTGACACGCCGCATATCGAGACGAGCTTGATGCCCGGCGAACTGATCACGGCGGTGACATTGCCAAAACCCGTCGGCGGCAAGCAGATCTATCGCAAGGTACGCGACCGCGCCTCCTATGCCTTTGCGCTGGTCTCGGTTGCCGCGATCGTGCAGCGCGACGGCACCGGGCGCGTCGCGCTTGGCGGTGTCGCCCACAAGCCCTGGCGGGTCGAGGCGGCCGAGGCCCAGATGCCGCGCGGCGCCAAGGCCGTCGCCGCGCAGCTGCTCGCCGACGCCAGGCCAACGCGCCAGAACGCATTCAAGCTGTCGCTGGCCGAGCGCACGCTCGGCGCCGTGCTGACTGAGGCGAAAGGCTGATCCATGAAATTCGAAACCCCAGCCACGACCAACCCGATCGATCAGCTCAAGGTAATCGGCAAGCCCGCCGATCGCGTCGATGGTCCGCTCAAGACCACCGGTACGGCGCCTTACGCCTATGAGCGTCACGATGTCGTTTCGAACCCCGCCTACGGCTACGTCGTCGGTTCGGCGATCGCCAAGGGGCGGATTGCCCGGATTGACCTCGCTGCGGCCAGGGCCGCGCCCGGCGTGCGCGCCATCGTCACGGCCGACAACGCCGGAAAGCTCGACAAGGGCGACCGCAACACGGCGAGGCTTCTCGGCGGTCCCGAGATCGAGCACTATCATCAGGCGATCGCACTTGTGGTTGCCGATACCTTTGAGCAGGCGCGCGCTGCGGCGGCACTCGTCCGCGTCGATTATGTCCGGGTGGAAGGCGCCTTCGACCTCGCGGCGGTGAAGGATACCGGTCAGCCGCGACCCTTGTTCGGCGGTCCGGCCGATACTGCGCGCGGCGATTTTTCCGGTGCGTTCTCGGCGGCGCCGGTTCAGCTCGACGCCACCTACACCACGCCCGATCAGGCGCATGCGATGATGGAGCCGCACGCCTCGATCGCCGCCTGGAACGGTGACAAGCTCACGCTCTGGACCTCGAACCAGATGATCGCCTGGGGAGTGGGCGACGTCGCAAAGACCCTCGGTATCGCCAAGGAGAATGTGCGCCTGGTCTCGCCCTTCGTCGGCGGCGGATTCGGCGGCAAGCTATTCGTGCGGTCGGATGCGTTGCTCGCGGCGCTGGGGGCGCGCGCCGCCGGGCGGCCGGTGAAGGTGGCGCTGCAGCGCCCACTGATGTTCAATAATACGACGCATCGCCCGGCGACGATCCAGCGCATTCGCATCGGCGCCAACAGGGACGGCAAGATTACGGCCATCGGTCATGAAGAGTGGTCGGGCAATCTGCCCGGCGGCAGGGCTGAGGGCGCCGTCAGTCAGACGCGGCTGCTCTACGCCGGGGCCAACCGGATGACCGCGACCCGTCTCGCGGCGCTGAATCTTGCCGAAGGCAATGCCATGCGCGCGCCGGGGGAGGCTTCCGGCATGATGGCGCTGGAGATCGCGATCGACGAAATGGCCGAAAAACTCGGCATCGATCCGATCGAGTTTCGGATTCTCAACGATACCCAGATCGATCCGGAAAAGCCGGGTCGGCCGTTCTCACAGCGTCAGCTCACCCAGTGCTTCCGCACCGGTGCCGAACGTTTCGGCTGGAGCAAGCGCAATCCGCAGCCCGGCAGGATCCGTGACGGACGCTGGGCGATCGGCATCGGCACGGCCGCCGCGTTCCGCAACAATTTGCTGGTGAAGTCGGCTGCGCGCGTGCGGCTCGACGGCAGCGGCGTTGTTACGGTCGAGACCGACATGACCGACATCGGCACCGGCAGCTATACCATCATCGCGCAGACTGCGGCCGAGATGATGGGCGTGCCGCTAGAGAAGGTGGTGGTGCGTCTCGGCGACTCGGCCTTCCCGGTGTCGGCCGGATCCGGCGGGCAATTCGGCGGCAACAATTCGACCGCGGGCGTTTATGCCGCATGCGTCAAGCTGCGCGAAGCGATCGCGCAGAAACTCGGTTTTAACTCCGCGGAAGCCGAATTCGCCGATGGCGAGGTGCGCGCAGGCAATCGCCGTGTGCCGTTGGCGCAAGCCGCGGCCGATGCCGCCCTCACGGCCGAAGACGGCATCGAATACGGCGATCTCGACAAGAAGTACCAGCAATCGACCTTCGGCGCGCATTTTGTCGAAGTCGGCGTCGATGCCGCCACCGCCGAGATCCGGGTGCGCCGGATGCTGGCGGTATGCGCCGCCGGCCGTATTCTCAATCCGAAGACGGCCCGCAGCCAGGTGATCGGGGCGATGACGATGGGCGTTGGCGCGGCGCTGATGGAGGAGCTCGTGGTCGACAAGCGGGCCGGCTTCTTCGTCAACCATGACCTCGCCGGCTATGAAGTGCCGGTTCATGCCGACATTCCGCATCAGGACATGTTCTTCCTCGACGAGACCGATCCGATGTCGTCGCCGATGAAGGCCAAGGGCGTCGCCGAGCTCGGCATCTGCGGTGTAGCGGCCGCGGTTGCCAACGCGGTCTACAACGCGACCGGCGTTCGGGTGCGCGATTATCCGATCACGCTCGACAAGCTGCTGGAGCAGATGCCGGACGTGGGTTGAACTGCCAAGGATATCGAACCGCCGACACCAATCCTGGGAGCGCCATGATCACGCGACGAGGCCTCATCGCAGCCACCGGCCTCGCCGTGTTGGTGGCTGGCGCCACGCCCCCTGTCCGGGCAAAAGCAAGGAGCGCAACGATGGAAATCAAGCGAAGCGGCTCACAGCCGTCCGGCAAGGGGCCTGCGGAATACTTCACCGGCAGCGTGCGCGTCGACCCGTTATTCCAGGCCGCAGATCCTGCACGCGTCGCCGGCGCCCACGTCACATTCGAGCCGGGCGCGCGCACGGCATGGCACACCCACCCACTGGGCCAAACGCTGATCGTCACCTCCGGCCGCGGCTGGGTGCAGGTCTGGGGCGGACGAGTCGAGGAAATTCACCCGGGCGACGTCATCTGGTTTCCGCCGGGCGAAAAACACTGGCACGGCGCGACGCCGGCAACGGCGATGACGCACATTGCCATTCAGGAGCGGCTCGACGGCAAGGCCGTCGACTGGATGGAAAAAGTCAGCGACGAACAGTATCGGACTTGATGTCCCGAAGAAGAGCTTGACGCAGCGCCGCTCGCTTTGCTGCCGCTCCCGGAATGGCGGGAATATGGCGGTGGATGAAGCTCATTCTTTGAAGCTGGCGCACGAATCGTCCCGAAAACGCGCTATGAATGGACCATGGAAAAGGTCCCGCGTCCCCTGCCGTTTTCGGCATTCGAATGGCTCGTGTCCGGACGCTACTTGCGGGCGCGGCGCAAGGAAGGCTTCATTTCCGTCATCGCCGGTTTTTCCTTCCTCGGCATCATGCTCGGCGTGGCGACGCTGATTATCGTGATGGCCGTCATGAACGGCTTCCGCAAGGAACTGGTGGACAAGATCGTCGGCCTGAACGGCCATCTTCTGGTGCAGCCGCTGGAGTCGCCGCTGACGGACTGGGAGGATGTTACGGAGCGCATCAGGCGGGTTCCAGACATCAAGCTCGCCGCTCCCGTCGTGGACGGCCCGGCGCTGGCATCGTCGGCGCACAATGCTTCCGGCGTCCTCATTCGCGGCATTCGCTCCGATGATCTGAACAAACTCGCCGCGATCGCCGGCAACATCCAGCAGGGCTCGCTGGATGGGTTCAATCAGGGGCAGGGGGTCGCCATCGGCCGCCGGCTTGCCGATCAATTGTCGCTGCGTGCCGGCGACAACATCACGCTGGTCGCGCCGGATGGAGCCGTGAAGTCGAAGGGCACGAACGCCCGTATCAAGCCGTACAAGGTTGCGGCGGTGTTCAGCATCGACATGTCGGAATATGATTCCGTCATGGTGTTTCTGCCGCTCGCCGAGGCACAGGGCTATTTCAACCGTGGCAATGACGTGAGCGCCATCGAAGTTTTCATCGAAGGCAGCCCGGACAAGGTCGACAGTTTTCGCAGGCCGGTGGCTGACGCGGCAGGGCGGCCGGTGTTCCTGGTCGATTGGAGGCGGCGGACCTCGGCCTTCTTCGCAGCGCTCCAGGTCGAACGCAATGTCATGTTCCTGATCCTGACCTTGATCGTGCTGGTCGCCGCGCTGAACATCGTGTCGGGCCTGATCATGCTGGTGAAGGACAAGGGCAGCGACATCGCCATTCTGCGCACCGTCGGCGCCTCGCGCGGCGCGATCATGCGGGTGTTCCTGATCGCAGGTGCTGCGATCGGCGTGCTCGGCACGATGACCGGATTGCTCGTCGGCATGCTGGTTTGTCTGAATATCGAAACGATCCGGCAATTTCTGTCCTGGATCACCAATACCGAGCTGTTTCCGCCAAAACTCTACTTCTTGTCGAAGCTGCCGGCAGAGATCGATTTTGGCGAGACCGCCGCCGTTGTGGTCATGGCATTGACGCTGTCGTTCCTCGCCACGCTCTATCCCTCCTGGCGCGCCGCGCGGCTCGATCCGGTCGAAGCGCTTCGGTACGGGTGAGGGCGCTCTGCCCGCTCCTACAAATGAGGGATGCAACCGTCGGGCGCAGGGGTTGCGAGGTCGCGAACCTGCATCCTCCGTCATTGCGAGCCAACGGGTCGCGCGAATACGCGCCCCGTTGGCTCGCAATAACGCATATGGACAATTGCCCATTTTGCGGTAGCTGCGCCCTTCCTTTTTCGCCCAAGAGCCATTTCCCCTCGGCACAAAAACGCTTTATGGTGACTCCTCGCCTCGCGCTTGGCGAAATCTAATTCATGATCAATATCAAAGGCTTGGCATAGGGCTGGCGCCTTTGGAGGGTGGTTTGACGCGCTATATTTCGACGCGGGGGGAAGCCCCCGTTCTGGGTTTCTGCGATGTGATGCTGACCGGGCTCGCCCGCGACGGCGGCCTCTATGTGCCCGAGGTCTGGCCGCAACTATCGCGTGAGGCCATCGCCTCCTTCTTCGGCCGGCCCTATTGGGAAGTCGCCGTCGACGTGATCAAGCCGTTTGCCGCAGGCGAAATCTCCGACGCCGATCTCGGTCGCATGGCGAATGAGGCCTACGCCACATTCCGCCATCCCGCAGTGGTGCCGCTGAATCAGGTCAGCCCCAATCAGTTCGTGCTGGAGCTGTTCCACGGCCCGACGCTGGCGTTCAAGGACGTCGCGATGCAGTTGATCTCGCGGCTGATGGATCACGTGCTGGCCAAGCGCAACCAGCGCACCACCATCGTGGTTGCGACCTCGGGCGACACCGGCGGCGCCGCGGTCGATGCGTTCGCGGGTCTCGACAATGTCGATCTGGTCGTGCTGTTCCCGAACGGGCGCATCTCCGACGTGCAGCGGCGGATGATGACGACGACCGGCGCCGCCAACGTGCATGCGCTGGCGATCGAAGGCACGTTCGACGATTGCCAGGCTATCCTGAAGTCGATGTTCAACCATCACGGCTTTCGCGACGCGGTCTCGCTGTCGGGCGTCAACTCGATCAACTGGGCTCGGATCGTCGCCCAGGTGGTGTACTACTTCACTTCTGCCGTGGCGCTCGGCGCCCCCGCGCGCACGATTGATTTCACCGTGCCGACCGGCAATTTCGGCGACATTTTTGCAGGCTACGTCGCCAAGAAAATGGGCCTCCCGGTGCGCTGGCTCCGCATCGCCTCCAACATCAACGACATCCTGCCGCGCACGCTCAAAACCGGCATCTATGAAGTGCGCGAGGTTCACGCCTCTGCTTCGCCCTCGATGGACATCCAGGTCTCCTCGAATTTCGAGCGGCTGCTGTTCGAGGCGAGCCGCCGCGATGCTGACAGCGTCCGCCGGCTGATGGGCTCGCTGAAGCAGTCCGGCCGCTTCGTGCTGCCGGATGCCATGCTGGCCGCGATCCGCGAGGAGTTTGACGCAGGCCGCGCCGACGAGACCGAAACCTCGGCCGCGATCCGCACCGCCTGGCGCGAGGCCGGCGAACTCGTCGATCCCCATACCGCGGTGGCGCTGGCGGTGGCCGATCGCGACACCTCGGATTCGAAGATCCCCAACATCGTGCTGTCGACCGCGCATCCGGCGAAGTTTCCCGATGCAGTGGAAGCCGCCTGCGGCGTGCGGCCGCAACTGCCGGCCTGGCTCGACGGCCTGATGACCAAATCCGAACACATCACGGTGATGAAGAACGATTCAGCCGAAGTGGAGCGATTCGTGCGCTCGGTGAGCCGTGCCGCGAAGCAGGGAGTAGCCGGATGAGTGTCGACGTGACCAAGCTGCCGTCCGGCCTGACCGTCGTCACCGACACCATGCCGCATCTGGAAACCGCGGCGCTCGGCGTCTGGGCCGGTGTCGGCGGCCGCGACGAAAAGCCGAACGAGCACGGCATCTCGCATCTGCTCGAACACATGGCCTTCAAGGGCACGACGCGGCGCTCCTCGCGCGAGATCGTCGAGGAGATCGAGGCGGTCGGCGGCGATCTCAACGCCGGCACCTCGACCGAGACCACGGCCTATTATGCGCGGGTGATGAAGGCCGACGTGCCGCTGGCGCTCGATGTGCTCTCTGACATCCTCACCAACCCGTCCTTCGTGCCCGATGAGCTCGAGCGCGAGAAGAGCGTCATCGTGCAGGAAATCGGCGCGGCGCAGGATACGCCCGATGACGTCGTGTTCGAGCACCTCAACGAACTCTGCTTTCCGGACCAGCCGATGGGCCGCTCGCTGCTCGGCACCGCCAAGACGCTGAAGAAATTCGATCGCGACATGCTGCGCGGCTATCTTTCCACGCATTATCGCGGGCCCGACATGGTGGTGGCCGCAGCCGGTGCTGTTGACCACAAGCGCGTGGTGGAGGAGGCGGCGCAGAAATTTGCCAGCTTCGACGCCACGCCCGGGCCGAAGCCGCAACCGGCGATGTTCGGCCAGGGCGGCTCGCGCGTGGTGCACCGCGACCTCGAACAGGCGCACCTGACGCTGGCGCTGGAAGGCGTGCCGCAGACCGACCTGTCGCTGTTCTCGCTGCAGGTCTTCACCAATATGCTCGGCGGCGGAATGTCGTCGCGGCTGTTCCAGGAAGTGCGCGAGAAGCGCGGCCTGTGCTACTCGATCTACACCTTCCACGCGCCCTATACCGACACCGGCTTTTTCGGCCTTTACACCGGCACCGATCCCGGCGACGCGCCAGAAATGATGGAGGTGATCGTCGACGTCATCAATGACGCGGTGGAAACCCTCACCGAAGCCGAAATCGCCCGCGCCAAGGCGCAGATGAAGGCGGGCCTGTTGATGGCGCTGGAAAGCTGCTCGTCCCGGGCTGAACAATTGGCGCGGCATATATTGGCCTATGGCCGTCCCCTGACGGTGGAAGAGCTGGTGGCGCGAATCGACGCCGTCAGCGTCGAATCGACCCAAAGCGCAGCCCACGCGCTATTGTCGCGTAGCCGGCCGGCGGTCGTCGCACTGGGCAGCGGCAGGGGTCTGGACACGGCGGTATCTTTTGCGGAAGGATTGACGCGGTCGAAGGCGAAGACGCTTCTGCATTAGGTCCCCGCCAGGGCGGGGCGAGGGCGAGTAGTTCGGGCGGGAGAGTGGGCATGGCCCTGTTTCGGTTGCCAACCAGCGGACCTGCCGCGCTTGTGCCGCGCGGCCGCGGCCTCCTGCTGCGTGCGCCGCAGATGTCGGATTTCCCGCAATGGGCGCAATTGCGCGAATCGAGCCGCGCCTACCTGACGCCATGGGAACCGATCTGGCCGTCGGACGATCTGACCCGCGCCGGCTTTCGCCGCCGGTTGCGCCGCTACGCCGAGGATATCGCCGCCGACCGGTCCTATCCGTTCATCATCTTCCGCGAGGCGGATGGCGCCATGATCGGCGGCATCACGCTCGCCAATGTCCGCCGCGGCATCGTGCAGGCCGGCACCATCGGCTATTGGGTCGGCGAGCCCTATGCCCATCGCGGCTACATGACGGCTGCGCTGCGGGTGCTGCTGCCGACGCTGTTCGGCGAGCTCAATTTGCACCGCATCGAGGCCGCCTGCATTCCCTCCAATTCGCCGTCGATCCGGGTGCTGGAGAAATGCGGCTTCACCCGCGAGGGGCTGGCGCGGCGCTATCTCTGCATCAACGGGGTCTGGCAGGACCATCTGCTGTTCGGCCTGCTGCACGAGGATTTCCGCGGCTGAACCACTGATTTCTAAGCCGTTTTGGTGCCTTGGGTTCGCCGCCATTGGGCTGCTATAACGCCGCCGGGAACAATGACGATGGGATGTCAGGGACGTCGCATGGGTGACAATCGTTTGGCCAGGATCGCGGTGGTGGCTGCGGTTGCGGGCGGGCTGGCGTGCCTGACGGCTGCGCCGGCATCGGCGCAATCGCTGTCCGATCGTTTCAAGAGCCTGTTCGGCGGCAAGTCGGACGAGGAGCCGGCTGCGAATGCGCCGGCGGCGGCTCCGCAGGATACGGGCGATCTGACCTGTCCGCCGGTCACGGTCAGGGCGGGGGCATCTACTTACGCGGTCGCGGCGCCCGGCAAGCAGCCGGTCGGCAACGACCTGCGCTTCCAGGCGACGATCAGCAAGATGGCGCGCGAGTGCAGCCTCAATGGCGGCGTGATTACGGCGCGGATCGGCATTCAGGGCCGCGTCATCGCCGGTCCTGCCGGCGCCCCGGCCGCGGTCCAGGTTCCGATTCGCGTCGCGGTGGTGCACGGCGGCGTGTCCGAGAAGACCATCGCCACCAAGGCATACCAGACCACGGTCAACATGACCGAAAGCGGCAGCGAGCCGTTCACGCTGGTCGCCGAAGATCTCACTTACCCGGTGCCCCCCGGCGCCGCCGGCGACAGCTACATCTTCTATATCGGCTTCGACCCGCAGGCCCTGAAGCCCGAGCGCCCGGCGCCGAAAAAGAAGAAGCAATAAAAAAGCCGGCGCGATCGTCTCGCGCCGGCTTTTGATTGGTGGTGAAAAGCGCTCAGTTCAGCTTGGCGCGAACTTCCGCAATGCCCTTGGCGAGCAGGTCGTCGGCGACCGAGCCCTTGACCGACTTCGACAGGATGGTCGAGGCGGCTTCGACCGCGGCGTTGGCGGCGGCGGCACGGACGTCAGCCAAAGCCTGGGCCTCGGCAAGTGCGATCTTGCCTTCGGCGGTCTTGGTGCGGCGGGCGACGAAGTCTTCCATCTTGGCCTTGGCTTCGGTCGCGATGCGCTCGGCCTCGGCTTTGGCGTTGGCGACGATCTCCTCGGCCTCGCGCTCGGCGCTGGCGCGGCGAGTCTGGTACTCGCCGAGCAGCTTGGCGGCCTCCTCTTTCAGACGGCGGGCGTCGTCAAGTTCGGCCTTGATGCGTTCGCTGCGATGATCGAGCGCCGTCAGCACCGTCTTGTGGATGCCGAGATAAGCTAACAGCACCAGCAGGATGATGAAGGCGATTGCGACCCAGGTTTCCGGTTGGGTGAACATCGGTCTATCCCTTCAACGAAGCGTCGACGGCGCTGCTCACCGCCTTGCTGTCGGGCAGCACGCCGGTGAGACGCTGGACGATCGCGCCGGCCGCATCCGCGGCGATGCCGCGGACATTGCTCATCGCGGTTTGCCGCGTCGCCGCGATCTGCTTCTCGGCGGCGGCAAGCTTGGCGTTGAGCTGGTCTTCCAGCGTCTTGCGCTCGGCTTCCGCAGCCGCATTCAGCTTCTCGCGGGTCTCGTTGCCGATGGCCTGCGCGCGGGTGCGGGCGGAGGCGAGTTCGGTCTCGTACGCTTTCAGCGCCGCGTCCGACTCGTCCTTGAACTTCTGCGCCGCCGCCAGATCGCCCTCGATCGCGTTTTGACGCGCGTCGATCACGCTTTCGACGCGCGGCAGCGCGATGCGAGAGACGATGACGTAGAGCGCGACGAACGCGATGGCGAGCGAGACCAGCTGCGAAGCAAACGTGCTCGACTCGAACGGAGGAAATCCTCCGCCGTGTCCGCCGTCGGCTTCGGTGTGGGCGCCGGTGCCCTTGGCCGGGGTACCATGACTTTTTTCAGCCACGGGGTTCTCCTGTTGCAGTCAGGCGCGCCGCCCGGAGGCGGCGCGAGAAGGTTCAGCTCAGAGCGGAACGAACAGCAGCAGCAGCGCGATCAGCAGCGAGAAAATGCCGAGCGCTTCGGTCACGGCGAAGCCGAAGATCAGGTTGCCGAACTGGCCCTGGGCAGCCGAAGGATTGCGCACCGCCGCGGCAAGGTAGTTGCCGAAGATGATGCCCACGCCGACGCCTGCGCCGCCCATGCCGATGCATGCGATGCCCGCGCCGATAAGTTTAGCTGCTGCCGGTTCCATTTCTAGAGCTCCTTGAGAGGGTAAGACAAAGTGTGGGTGGAAATTCCCCGGACCGCTTAGTGTCCCGGATGAATGGCGTCGTTGAGGTAGATGCAGGTGAGGATCGCGAACACGTAGGCCTGCAGGAATGCGACCAACAGTTCGAGCGCGGTCAGCGCCACCGTGAGTGCCAGCGGCAGCACGCCGCCGATCCAGCCGATCGCTCCAAGCGAAACGCCGAGCATGGCGACGAAGCCCGCGAACACCTTCAACGCGATATGGCCGGCCAGCATGTTGGCGAACAGACGCACGCTGTGCGAGACCGGCCGCAGGAAGAACGACAGGATTTCGATGAACATGACCAGCGGCAGGATGTAGATCGGCACGCCGTGGGGGACGAAAAGTTTGAAGAACTTGAGGCCGTTCTTGTAGAGGCCGTAGATCAGCACCGTGAAGAAAACCAAGAGCGCCAGCGCCGCGGTGACGATGATGTGGCTCGAAACCGTGAACGTGTAGGGGACAATGCCGATCAGGTTCGAGATGCAGATGAACATGAACAGCGAGAAGATCAGCGGGAAGAACTTCATGCCTTCCGTGCCGGCGGTCGAGCGGATCGTGCTCGCGACGAACTCGTAGGAGATTTCCGCGATCGACTGCAGCCGCCCGGGAACCAGTTGCCCTCTCGCCATGCCGCCGATCATCAATAGCGAGATCACCGCTACCGAGAGGAACATGTAGAGCGTCGAGTTGGTGAAGGCGATCGTTTGGTTGCCGATGTGGCCGATCGTGAAGAGGGGTTCGATATTGAACTGGTGGATCGGGTCGATTTTCATCCGCGCGGCTCTTTATCCACCGGCCTAGCCGGCAATCGAATTTCAAATGTCGTGACTTCCCGACGACGCTCAGCGCCTGCCTGGACCTGCGCCTGCAGTTCTCACCACGTTGACCACGCCGGCCACGAAGCCGAGCAGAAGAAACACGATGAAACCGAACGGCGATGTCGACAATAAACGGTCGAACCCCCAGCCAATCGCCGCTCCGACGACAACGCCCGCGACCAATTCCGAGGAAAGCCGGAAACCCAGCGCCATCGCAGATGCTCTGGCAGCCGTATCTCCGCTTTCGGTACCGGGTTGATCAGTCCTGGGTTTGCGGCTGTCACGAATTTCGGACAACCGGTGATCCAGACTTCCGAGCCTTGCGGAAAGCGCAGCTTCGTCGGAAGACGGCTGATCGCGATTCCCACTTGCGTTGTCGTTTTTGTCTTCGGCCATGCCCAAGACATTAAACGATGCCAACGGTTGATGGAAATTACGCCCGTCACCCTTGAAAGCCGCGCGGACCATACTTACCGCGTCTAATCAAGTCAAGGTTAGGCCCTAACCAGTTAGTGCTTTGATTTGATTGGAATTATTCGAGGTTCATCTGCGACACTGTGGACTGTCATCGCAGTGCAGCAGCTATTCCCGCAAGGATCGATCTTGCGCCCGTCTGGGCGGTCTGTTGGGATGCTTCGCGCGAAACGAAAGTCCGCGTTCCCGGAGGGCGCATGCCGCGTCAGGTCGACTACTATTTCTCGATCCAATCGCCGTGGGCCTATATCGGGCATCAAGCCTTTCGCGACCTCGTAAGTACTTACGATTTAAGGGTTAATCACAAGCCGGTGGTGCTGGTCGATCTGTTCTCGGAGACCGGCGGCCTGCCCTTGATGAAGCGCCACCCGGTGCGGCAGCGCTACCGGATGGTCGAGCTGCAGCGCTGGCGCGACAAGCGCGGGCTGAAATTCAATCTGCAACCGGCCCACTGGCCCTTCAACGCGCGGCTCGCCGACGGCGTCGTGATCGCGGCGCTCGAGGCTGGCCACGACCCGGACGGCTATTTGCGGCGGGCCTTCGCCGGCGTCTGGGAAAATCAGCTCAATCTCGCCGATCCCGCAACGATTGCAAAACTCGCCGATGAATCGGGGCTGCCCGGCAAGCAATTGGTGGAGCGCTCCGGCGCGGAGGACATCACGGCGGCGTATGAGCAGAACCGGCAGGAGGCGCTGGCGGCCGACGTGTTCGGCTCGCCGGTCTATGTGCTGGATGGCGAGGTGTTCTGGGGCCAGGACCGCATCGAATTGCTGGACGATGCGTTGAAGTCCGGCCGGGCGGCCTATAGTTCAAAGGTGTAAGGCGCCTTGAAAGCGCCCCGCCGGTCGAAGAAACCGGTAACTCCTGAGGCGGGAGCAAGCCATGCGCACAGCGAAATCGTCCTCGAAATTTTTAAGCCCCGTCGCGCTCGCGCTCTGTCTCGCAGCCGGCAGCCAGGCGTTCGCAGGGCCGATGCCGGAGACCGAGAACGGACGCTATTCGCTGTCGCCGGCCGGCGATGGCGTATTGCGGCTCGACACCAGAACCGGCGCGGTCTCCACCTGCACCAATTCGGGCACAGGCTGGGCCTGCTACGCGGTGCCCGACGAGCGCACGGCGATGGATTCGGAAATCGGCCGTCTGCAGGCCGACATTGGCCGGCTACAGGCCGAGAATGAAAAGCTGAAATCGGAACTCGCCTCGCGCGAACCCACCGTGCCGGGCAAGATCGAGGAGCCGCTGCCGAAATCGGACTCGCTGAAGCCGGGCGGGCCGAAGATTGCCGAGGGCGAGCGCAAGATCGAAATCCCGCTGCCGAGCGACCGCGACATGGATCGCATGATGTCGTTCCTGGAGAAGGCCTGGCGGCGCCTGATCGAGATGGCCAACCGCGTGCAGCGGGACGTCAACGGCAAGATTTGATTGCCATTGAGTTTGTAGGGTGGGCAAAGCGAAGCGTGCCCACCGATTTTATCGAGCAAGAACTGGTGGGCACGGCGCAAAATGCGCCTTTGCCCACCCTCATATGAGGGCTTTTGAGTCAAGCGTGCCGACTGGTGGCTTGGATGTGAATTTTGTATTCGGTGGAGTGGCGGCGCGCGGAGCCATGCGTAGCGCAGCGTGCCGCCGCGGTCG